>CAYJGN010000016.1:0-42805 GCA_964369635.1 uncultured Oscillospiraceae bacterium | reverse complement strand
TCAGCATCTTCATCGCGCAGTTTAAAGCGGACAAAGGCGGTCCTCTCCTTGACATCTTTATACCCTTGAGCCACCTCATGGCTTGATAAAGGAGTTCCGCAACGTGGGCAGTATGGCGTTATTTTAAAGCCCTTGTAGAGCAAATCTTTATTATAAATCTCTTTTAGCGCCCACCATTCGCTCTCGATATAATCGTTATGATAGGTTACATAAGGGTCATCCATATCGACCCAGTATCCGACAACTTTTGAGAACTCTTCCCACATCTCTTTGTATTTCCAAACGCTCTCTTTGCATTTGCCGATAAATGGATCAAGACCATACTCTTCAATTCCCTCTTTACCGTTAATGCCGAGCAGCTTCTCAACTTCTATTTCAACAGGTAGACCATGGGTGTCCCAGCCAGCTTTTCTTGGAACATCATAGCCTTGCATTATCTTATATCGTGGGAACAAATCTTTAACAACACGGGTGATAACATGCCCGATATGCGGCTGACCGTTAGCCGTTGGCGGTCCGTCATAGAAAGAATAAACTGGTTTCCCAGCGCCATCTTCTACCGTTCTCTCAAAAATTTTCTCTTCGTTCCAAAACTTAACGATTTCTTTTTCACGATCTGTGAAACTGCTGCTTGCTTGTACCTTTTTGTACATATAATTCACCTCTAAAAAAATAAAAACACCTGCCCCATAACAGGACACGTGAGTGTTTACCACCTATTATACCAAACCAACATTTAGCCCTTCGATAACGGCGAAGTGCCGTTGCAGCCTACTCAGAAATTCTTTCGGTGCAAAGCTTCAAAGTGATTTTCATATAAACTTAATCGGGAAAACTCTCACCAAACGTTTTCTCTCTTTGCCTTTAGGTCTATATTACTCTCTTTTTCACAGCTTTTATACTCGTTTATAATAACATTTTTTATTTTCTCTGTCAATATATCGAATTTTATGATAAAATAAAAATATGTTAAGGTTGGATGTAGCAAACAAAATATTAGAAATACTAAAATCCGCGGGTTTTGAGAGCTATCTTTGCGGGAGCTTTGCTTTGTCTCGCAACGTCGGCAGTAAATCATCATTTAAAGATATTTCAACCACCGCTTCAATATCCGAGATAAAAAAACTGCTAAAGGACTCTTTTGTTCTCGAAAAAGAACGAAGAAGATATATAGTTTATAGCTATGATAACCTAAATGTTAAAATTTCATGCAATTTAATCGATAGCAAAGCCCCTTTCAACTTTGATGAGATAACCCAGATAAACAACGAGCTTTTAGATGGCGAAATTTCAGTTATAAACAAAAATATCATCCTTCAAAAACCGGTCGAAATTTTGCGTTGCATTTTAATATCTTCACTGCATGATATCCCTATATCAAAAGAATCTCTTCGCTTTTTTAGTGAAAACAACCACCTTCTTGATCAAATATTCCCAAAAAAGATTTTTTCCTATCTTCGCAGGATAATAGTTTGTGATAATGCGGGGGATATTATAGTTCGTCATTTTGATATATTCAAGAGGATACTACCGCAGTTAGCGCCGCTTGAAAACTATAACCAGAACAACAAACACCATATCTACGACTGCCTTGTTCATACAGCGCATGTGATAAACTATACCGAACCAGATCTTGCTTTGCGCCTTGCCGCTCTTTTCCACGATGCTGGAAAACCCCACTGCTATACCGTTGATAGTGACGGTGCAGGCCATTTCTACGGCCATGCGAAGATAAGCGCTGAGATAACACGGGAAACGCTATATCACTTCGGTGCCCAAAGAGAGCTTGTTCGAGATGTTTTTCTTTTAGTTCGCTACCACAGCCAGAGAATTGAACCCGATTTTGATTATATCAAAAAAAGACTATCTTATCTGTCACCGCAGCTTTATAAAAAACTTTTAAAGCTCTGTATCGCCGACAATCGAAGCAAAAACCCAAACTATACAAGGCGACTTATCCGTGCAACAGATGCTATGAAAATAATTGATGATATAATTATAAGTGGAGAGGAGATATCCTCATATCAGCTCGATATAACCCGTGAGGAGCTCAGCGACGCTGGCTTTTTAGACTCAACAATCTCAGAGGTTTTATCATATCTTTTAGCACTTGTAATAGATGGCAAGATTGAAAATTGCAACAAAATCATTTTAGAAAATGCGCTTAAATATAAAGATTCTTTAGATAATGGTATTAAATGAAAAGCGAGCAGGTAGTTCATTTAATATTTATATATATTTATTTATGGGGAGGAAAAAGATGAAATACAAAATAATAGACAAGCAAGCATTCGCACTTTATGGTAAAAAGGAATTAATCAATCCCGAAAATTCCGCTGCTGAAATATTAGAGCTTTGGAATAACCACTATGCTACTGGCAGAAACAAAATTATTCGAGGTAGATATGGTATTTGTTTTTCTGATGAATTTGGCTCTGATATTTCTTTTTGCATAGCTGATGAGTATACAGAAGGTTGCACCATACCAGACGATTGCCAGTTATTAGAGTTTGAGGCTGGGAGCTTTGCAGTATTTGAAGGACAAGGAGCTATTCCGAATTCAGTAATTGAGCTCTCGCAGGAGATTTTCTCCCTGTGGATAGGCGAGCAGAAGGAATATGAGATATCTGATTATTTCAATATTGAGTTCTACTCAGACTCAACAAAATATGAAAAAGGCGTCCTTGATGATAACTATAAATTCGAAATATGGGTTCCTGTGATGAAAAAGGATTAGTGGATTAAAGCCAGAAGTTAATTCTATCGCGTATGACACACCTTTAAATCAAAATAGAAAAAACAAAACAGATGTGAATTTAAAATTCACATCTGTTTTTATTGCAGAAATAATTTTCGACTTCTGCCATCGCTCTTTGCTACGACTGCTTCTCTCTTTGATTTTCTCTGAATTTGAGATAACTCTCCAAAATAACAGTTGCCGCAACTTCATCGACTATCTCTTTGCGTTTTTTTCTGTTTATATTGTTTTCAATTAGGTAGTTAGTTGCTGAAATGGTCGTGTTTCGCTCATCCCAAAGTTTTACAGGAAGCTCTGCTACAAGGTTTAGCTTCTTTGCAAATTCTTCTGATTTCTGCGCTCTTGCTCCAGCGCTACCATCCATATTAAGAGGGTGGCCAACAATTATCTCTCCCACCTCATATTCTTTTGCCATATGCGCTACCTGCATAACAACATCATTTAGATTTTTTCCCTTTATAACCCCTACAGGTGAAGCTAAAAACTCAGTTCTATCGCATACTGCAAGCCCTGTTCTAACATCTCCTAAATCCACTGCCATTATTTTCATATTATATCCTCACTAATCTTTTAGATGCTCGCAATCATCTATATATTTTACCTCGTCCTCTTCTGGTATATAAAGACTAATCGAGCCATTTGCAATTATAGGTCTGCCTGAAAACGCCTTGAAATATCTATCGCCAAAAAGCTTCATCATAAGGGCGCGAAGCGCTGCCCCGTGCGAAACTATAACGATATTCTTTCCGCTCTCTTTTTTTATTATCTCAAAAAAAGCCTCTTGCATCCTATCTGTAACCTCTGCTACCGACTCACCATTTGGCGCTTTGAAATTCTTAAAATCTTTTGTCCACAAACTCCACTCGGTGGGATGGCTTTTCTCAAAATTTGCTATTGGCATCCCTTCCCAATCGCCTGCCGCAATCTCCATAAGGCGATTATCGGTTATAATCGACGCGCCACAACCGCTTTTTATAGCATTAGCAGTCTTTTCTGCTCGACTAATTGGCGATGAATAGATTATATCAACCTCTATATCTGAAAACCTCTTAGTTAAACATTCAAGCTGACGCTCTCCCTCTGGTACAAGCTGCGTTTCAATTCTCCCTTGAAATGTTCTCGCAAGGTTTCCAGCCGCCATAACATGCCGTACGAAATAAACTGCACTCATCGACCAATACCATACGGGCGAACAGTTCCAACAAGATGATTGACATCGGCAATTCCATGCTCATCGCACCAGTCATTTAGCTCCTTTAGCACCTTAATAGGCGCCGCTGGGTCGCGAAACATCGCACTGCCAACCATAACAGCAGATGCTCCCGCCATCATCATCTCAACAGCATCTTCGCCTGTTGCTATACCGCCCATTCCGATTACCGGAATATCAACGGCATTTGCCACCTGGAAAACCATCCGGACAGCCACTGGGAAAACAGCAGGGCCTGATAAACCACCAATATTATTGTGAAGCACTGGACGGCGCTTATTTATATCAATTCGCATACCTACAAGGGTATTTATTAGCGAAACAGCGTCCGCCCCCTCGCTCTCAACAGCACGCGCGATATCGGCAATATCGGTTACGTTTGGTGAGAGTTTAACTATTATTGGTTTTTTTGTATAACGTCTTACCGAGCGGGTAACCTTTGCTGCCATAAGCGGAGTTGCACCAAAAGCGGCACCACCCTCCTTAACGTTTGGACAGGAGATATTAAGCTCAATCATATCAACATCGGTATCATCGAGCAGCGAAGCCGCCTCCATATAATCATCGAGATCGCTCCCCGCCATATTGACTATTGTAACGTAATCCTCTTCCATCATTCGTGGAAGTTCATTTTTTATAAAGTGATCAAGGCCTGGGTTTTGAAGTCCGACTGAATTAAGCATACCTGAAGCCGTTTCAGCAACCCTTATCGTCTTGTTACCTTTTCTCTTTTTAAGGGTAACTCCTTTTGTACTTATTCCACCAAGGAGCGATGGTGGGTAGAAATCTTTATATTCTTCACCAAATCCGTATGTTCCAGAAGCCGCAATAATCGGATTTTTAAATTCAACTCCTGCAATAACAACATTTAACTGCGCCATTAAAATACCACCTCACTACCATCGAATACAGGGCCATCTTTACAACAGCGTTTGTTTTGATAGCTCTCGCCATCGCGAATTTTGCAAACACAGACAAGACAAGCTCCAACTCCGCAACCCATTCTCTCTTCAAGAGAAACCTCACAGGGAACACCCTTAGACTCAGCTATTAGATTAACTGATTTAAGCATCGGGGTTGGTCCGCATGCATATATTTTTTTGGCTCCTATTATGTTTTCTGGAAGATAGTCGGTAACAACCCCTTTAAATGCATCTTTACTGCTACCATCATCTGTTGTTAGTATTACCTTGCAACCTGCCGCCTCAAATTCACGCACTAAAATTATACTGCTTGATGTTGCAAACCCAAGTATTGCTATTGCATTGCTACCAAAATATCTCGCCAGCGGCAGAAGGGGAGTAACACCTATTCCACCACCCACTAAAACCACCTTTTCTTCCTGTGGGATTAGGTTAAAACCATTTCCAAGGGGGCCAAAGATGCGGATATTATCCCCCGATTTCATCTCACAAAGGGCTTTTGTCCCCTTGCCCTTAGCCTCGTATACAACAGTTACCGCCCCTTGTCTTATATCTGTTGCACAGATAGCAATAGGGCGCGGCAGAAAGAAATCGGAAACTGTTATGTTTATAAACTGTCCCGGTAGTGCATTTTTCGCTATCGACGGCGCATAAATTTTTAGCACAAACAGTCTGTTTGCAACCTCTTTATGCTCCATTATAGGGAAAACTCCGCTTGTCTTTTCCATAGGTCACCTCTTAAATCTTTGTTATATCAATTAAATCTATACTATTTAAATCTTTGTTTGCCTTATGACAGCCAAGAACTGCCGCTGCGGTATCTATCGCTGTTATACAGGGAATTCTCTTCTCAACCGCCGCTCTGCGTATACGAACATTATCAGCCTGTGGGTCGCGGGCTTTTCCGGCAGTCGATATAATATATTTGAATTTACGCTCTTCGATAAGCGATAAGATATTCGGCTTTGGCTCATTTATCTTTGCAACCGAGCTTGTCGCCACCATCTCAGAGTTAAAGGTTAAGGCTGTTCCCTCTGTTGCATATATTTCATACCCGAGCGCCTCAAAGCCCTCTGCGAGCTTTACGCCTTCTATTTTATCGTTATCATTGAGGGTGAAGAGGACAGCCCCTTCATTCTCCCATGCAAATCCTGATGCCGTGAGCCCTTTATATATCGCATCATCAAAGTCTTTTGCAATACCGAGCACCTCTCCTGTGCTCTTCATCTCAGGACCGAGCACGGTATCGAGATCACCCAGTTTCTCAAAACTAAAAACAGGCACCTTTATAGCGATAAATTCGCTCTTTTTATAAACTCCGCTTTCATATCCTTGCATTTTGAGGGTTTGTCCATCGAAAATTTTCGTCGCAATTTCAACCATCGGCACACCTGTAACCTTGCTAATATACGGCACTGTTCGCGAACTTCGAGGGTTTACCTCAATAACATAAACCTCACCATTTGAAACGACAAACTGGATATTCATAAGGCCTATGATATTGAGCGCTTTTGCGAGTTTTTCGGTATAGTCTATTATTGTTTTTTCTATATTAGCTTTTAGGTTTTGCGCAGGGTAAACAGATATACTGTCCCCACTATGAACACCAGCCCTCTCGATATGCTCCATAATACCTGGGATTAGAAAATCAGTGCCATCGCAGATAGCATCGACCTCAACCTCAACACCTGTCATATACTTATCAATCAAAACAGGGTTATCAATTCCACCGGCGGTTATTATATTCATATATTCTACTACATCTTTATCGGAAAAAGCAATAATCATATTCTGACCACCGAGAACATATGATGGTCGCAGCAACACAGGGTAGATAAGCTCATTCGCCGCCGCAAGAGCCTCCTCTGCCGTGAAAACAGTTTGTCCGACTGGACGCTTTATCCCGCAAGACTCCAAAATTGCATCAAACTTCTCTCTATCCTCTGCTGCATCTATCATCTCAGGGGAAGTTCCAAGGATTTTTATCCCTCTCTTTTTCAGGTGATTTACAAGCTTTATTGCAGTCTGTCCACCAAACTGCACCACCGCCGCATACGGCTTTTCGGTTTCTAAAACATTATCGATATCCTCAGGGGTTAGCGGGTCGAAATATAGCTTATCTGCAGTATCAAAGTCGGTCGATACCGTTTCAGGGTTGTTGTTGGCTATTATAGTTTCATATCCAAGATTCGATAGCGCCCAAACACAATGAACACAGCAGTAGTCAAACTCTATACCCTGTCCTATACGAATAGGGCCTGAGCCTATTACCAAAACCTTTTTCTCTTTGCCTGTTTTAATAAGGTGGGCTTCGTTCTCTTCATCATAACCACTGTAAAAATATGGGGTTTTAGCATCAAACTCCGCCGCACAGGTATCAACCATTTTATAGCTTGCATGTCTCTTAAATGGCGCTGTCGATTGCCCTGAAATTCTCTCGATTGTGCTGTCTAAAAATCCATATTTCTTAGCTATTTTATAGCTCTGCTCGTTTAAGTTTTGCTGGAGTAGCACTTCGCAGTCGATAAGATTTTGAAGTTTACCGAGGAAAAATCTATCTATTTTAGTTATATCAAAAATTTCATCTTGCGAAATACCGCGCTTTAGTGCCTCAAAAACAACAAACGCACGCTCATCTGAGGTATCGGAGAGAAGATTTTTAATCTCTTCATCTGATAAATCTTTTAGCTTTTTAAGGTCGAGGGTATCGAGGGATAGCTCTATCGAGCGGACCGCTTTCATCATCGCCTCTTCAAAGCTCTGACCAATTGCCATAACTTCTCCAGTTGCTTTCATCTGTGTTCCAAGCTCTCTTTTCGCATAGACGAACTTATCAAACGGCCATTTCGGGAACTTTGCAACGATATAGTCAAGCGCTGGCTCAAAGCAAGCACAGGTTTTTCCCGTAACTGCATTAACTATCTCATCTAAATTATAACCTATTGCGATTTTAGTTGCAACTTTCGCTATCGGGTATCCTGTCGCTTTACTTGCAAGAGCTGATGATCGCGATACCCTTGGGTTTACCTCAATTACTGCATAATCAAAGCTATCAGGGTTTAGCGCATACTGAACATTGCACCCACCCTCAACGCCGAGCGCTGATATTATTTCAAGCGCCGCTGTTCGGAGCATCTGATAGTCTTTATCTGATAGCGTTTGAGCTGGGGCAACAACGATGCTATCCCCAGTATGCACGCCGACAGGGTCGAAGTTTTCCATCGAGCAGACGGTGATAACATTCCCCGCACTATCTCGCATAACCTCAAACTCTATCTCTTTCCAGCCGCTTATGCATTTCTCAACAAGCACCTGAGTTATAGGGCTTGCAAAAAGACCGCTCTCAACTGTTTTTATAAACTGCTCTTCATCATAAGCTATACCGCCACCAGTGCCCCCGAGGGTGAATGCAGGTCTTATAATTGCAGGGTAGCCGATTGTTTTAACAAAATCAAGCGCCGCTTCGACTGTTGTAACAACCTCTGAGGGGATACAAGGCTGACCTATCTCCTCCATAGTTTGCTTAAACATCGCTCTATCTTCCGCTTTATCGATAGTTTCGGGGTTTGCACCGAGCAGTTTAACCCCTTCTTGCTCTAAAAATCCGCTCTTTGCAAGTTGCATTGAGAGATTAAGGCCGGTCTGACCGCCAAGGGTTGATAAAATACTGTCGGGGCGCTCTTTTTTAATAATTCTCTTTATAACTTCAAGGTTTAGCGGCTCTATATAGATAGCGTCCGCCATCGCTTTATCGGTCATTATCGTTGCGGGGTTTGAGTTTATAAGCACGACCTGCAGTCCCTCTTCTTTAAGAGCACGACAAGCCTGTGCACCCGCATAGTCAAACTCTGCCGCCTGACCTATAACAATAGGGCCAGACCCAATAACCAGTACCTTTTTTATATCACTACGCTTCGGCATTTTTCTCCTCCATTGCTCTTAAAAACTCTAAAAACAGATACCCTGTATCCTGTGGTCCCGCTGATGCTTCGGGATGGAACTGAACGGTGAAGGCTCTCTCGTTTTTGTATTTTATCCCCTCACAGCTTTTATCGTTTGCATTGATATGGCTTATCGCTGCAATGCCCTCATCGACCGACGAGGGAGTTACCGCATAACCGTGGTTCTGGCTTGTTATGTATGTTCTCTTCTTCTCGATATCGGTAACAGGCTGATTGCCACCCCTGTGTCCGTATTTTAGTTTGTGGGTTTTAAAGCCGTTTGAGAGGGCGAGCAGTTGGTGTCCAAGGCAGATACCGAAAATCGGAATCCCCATCTCTCTTATCTCTTTTAAGTTTTCAATTATCTCGGTGTTTTCAGAGGGGTCTCCAGGGCCATTTGAGAGCATAATGCCATCTATATCATACTCTGCAAGGTCTTTTGCGGTGTAGTGCGCAGGGCAAACATAGACAGAAATTCCAAAGGACAACAGTTTATTTAAAATATTTCTCTTGTAGCCATAGTCGAGCAGTGCAACTTTGAATTTCTCATTTTCTGCTTTATGAAAGCGCACTTTATCGCATGTAACCGCCGCTACCGCACCGACTATCTCAAACTCTTCTGCCATCTTGACAAACGCATCTTTTTTATCTTCTCTGTACTCGGTCGTGATAACGCCGTTTAAAACGCCGCTCTCACGTATAATTCGGGTGAGCGCTCTTGTATCTATATCAAAAAGACCTATAATTCCAAACTTTTTCAAGAATTCATCAATAGTATTCTCACAGCGAAAGTTTGATGGATTTTCGCACCACTCACGAACGATATATCCCGAAACTGCCGCCTTGTGCGACTCATAGTCCGCGATATTAACGCCATAGTTTCCGATTAGTGGGTATGTTTGGGTGACAATCTGCCCGTGGAAAGATAAGTCGGTTAGCACCTCTTGATATCCTGTCATCGTTGTTGTGAAGACAACTTCCCCAACAGAAGTACCCGAAGCTCCAAAGCTTTTTCCTTCAAAAACTTTTCCGTTTTGCAGTATGAGATGTGCTGGTTTTGCATCAACTAATATCATAACTTCTCCTTTTACAGTACTATCTCGCCGATTTCGCTCATTATTTCGCTCTTCATAAGTAGTGCCGCTTCTCTTGCCGCCTCGCTGGCATTCGACGGTGCACCATCTGCTTTCCAAGCGGTTATAATCGAGCGGGAAGCATTAACTATTGCTCCACATCCATTTTTATCAAACCCTGGAGCAACATCGCGAGCACCACCGCCCTGTGCGCCGTAGCCAGGGATTAGTATTACTGAGGTTTTTAGTTGCTCACGCATCTGAGTTAGCTGCTCAGGATAGGTAGCACCAACGACAACTCCAACTGCGCTATATCCATATTTTCCGATATTATCCTCACCCCATTTAGTGCAGAGTTCACCCATAACGCTATATACTTCGCGCTCGCCAATTTTAAGGTCTTGCAGCTCACCGCTTGAAGGGTTTGATGTTTTAACAAGGACGAAAATCCCCTTGTCGTATTTTTTGCAGTTATCAACAAGTGGAGCTATACCGTCTGTCCCCTCGTATCCATTAACTGTTAGTGCGTCTGCGCCAAAAGCCTCAAACTCACTCATTCCGACTTTAGTAGTGCCGAGATATGCATTAGCATACTGCGCAACAGTTGAGCCTATATCATTTCTCTTACCATCAGCTATAACAAAAAGACCTTTTTTCTTTGCATATTGAATGGTTTTATAAAAAGTTTTAACTCCGTGGTACCCAAGCGCTTCATAGAAAGCCGATTGCGGTTTTATTGCAGGCACGATATCAGCTATCCCATCTATTATAAGCTTGTTGTAGCGATAAACTGCCGCCGCTGCCCCTTTTAATGTCTCGCCGTGTTTTGCAAATGCTTTGTTTTTTATATTGTTTGGTATAAAATCAAGGGTTGGGTCAAGTCCTACCACCGTTGGATTCTGTGTTTTCGCTATTCTTTCAATTAATCTGTCAAAACTCATTATTTTTCTCCTTTTCTATATACAACCTCACCGTTTATAACGGTGCATTTCACTTCTCCGAAAAGCTTCATGCCCTTATATGGGCTATTTCTGCTTTTACTTCTAAACTCTTCTGGGTTTACTATATATTCGCTATCAAGGTTCACAAGCGCAATATCCGCTCTACTTCCAACTTCTATATCTACATCTTCGCATCCGATTATCTCTCGTGGGACACTCGTCATCTTTTTTATAAGCTCTTCTAAGGTGAAGATGCCGCTTTTCACAAGGTAGGTATAACAGGCTGAAAATGATGTTTCAAGCCCTATAATTCCATTTGGCGCCCTCTCAAAGTCGCTCTTCTCTTCTGGTGCGTGCGGTGCATGGTCGGTTGCTATGCAGTCGATTGTGCCATCGCGCAGTCCCTCTATAATAGCTTCAACGTCCGCCTCTTCTCGAAGTGGTGGGTTCATCCGGTAATCAGCATCTCGCTTTAGCAGCAGCTTATCGGTGAGGGAGAAATAGTGCGGAGCTGTTTCGCAGCTTACCGAAATTCCCTCTTTTTTCGCCGCTCGTATAACAGCTACCGCCTCTTTGGTGCTGACATGGCAGATATGGATATGACAGCCGCTTTTACTCACCGCTTTTATATCGGCGGCAGTTGCCACCCGCTCGCTCGCTCTATCTATACCTCGCACCCCAAGTTTTTCTGAAACCTCACCTTTGTGCATTATTCCGCCATCGACAATCTTCAAATCCTCGCTGTGGGTTAGTATAAAGCTTTTGTTTTCTGCTATAATTTTCGCCGCTTCAGAGAGAATCGCTTTATCCTCAGTCGGTCTACCATCGTCTGTGAATGCTATCGCTCCCGCTTTGCATAGAGCTTCTATATCGGTTATCTCTTCCCCTAAAAGTCCTTTTGTTATAGCCGGCGCTATATGAATACGAAGCTTTGAATTTTTGCTCTTTATATAATCTAAAACCTCTGTGCAGTCGGTCACCGGCGAGGTATTTGGCATGGCAACTACCTCAGTTACCCCCCCTGCAAAAGCTGCCATGCTCGCCGTTTCTATCGTTTCTTTATGGCTTTGTCCTGGGTCACGCAGATGGACGTGGATATCGCAGATGCCAGGGATAGCAACAAGTCCGCTGCCATCTATTTCGATATCGCCCTCCACTCCACAAAGGCTTGTTATAATGCCGTTTTCTATCTCGATATCAACTATATCGCCCTTATAGCTTTTGATATTACGAATTAGCGTCTTCAATTAGAAATACCCCCTCTTTATAATCTTCCAAAAAGACTTTAACCCTCTCAGGGGAATCAGTTGGGATATTTTTACCGACGAAATCCGCCTTTATCGGAAGCTCTCTATGCCCTCTATCGACCGCTGTTGCAACGCGAATTCGCCGCGGCCGCCCAAGCTCCATTATGATATCAATAGCGGCACGAACACTTCGTCCGGTATAAAGAACATCATCGACTAAAATGATATCGAGGTTATCGGTGCATTTTATCGTCGTCTCTCCTTTTGGGTTTTTGTTGTTGTCATCTCTTTTCGGTGATACGTCGATAGTCTCAAGGCTTGCCTCACAACCCTTTGAAACTGCCGCTTCAAGGATAATCGGGGCAATTTTTGCACCTCCGCGCAAAATTCCAACAAGAGCAACCGCATCTTCGCTCTGCTCAGCTATTTCATAGCCCATTCTTTTTAGCGCGCGGAGAAGTTCTTGTCCGTTTAAAATCTCTTTTTCCATAATCATCTACCTTCAAACATAATAAAAAAGACCGCAGTTTCCCGCAGTCCAAAAAATCATAACAATATACCTATCCTCAGATAGTTGTTATAAACTTATCGACCTCACGGGATCAATTTAAAGTTTCTTTGATTTATTATATCACAGAGGGGAGAAATGTAAAGGAGAAATAACCGCCTGTGCATCTTTAGATTTTGTATATTCTGTCGAAAGATAACTTTTTTCATTTTCTCTGTATAATGCAACTATTTTATCTGCCCTATCTTTCATCATGCAAAACTCATAGGTAAGGGCAAAAAAATAAAAACCAATCGAATTTCGATTGGTTTTTATTTGGAGCTACTGAACAGGATTGAACTGTCGACCTCGTCCTTACCAAGGACGCGCTCTACCGACTGAGCTACAGCAGCAAACTGCTTATTGCGTTTGTTATTATAGCAATAAAGCGGTTTTATGTCAAGATATTTTCTAAATTATCGGGATATTTTAATTTTCGATGCCCTTTGTGAGTTGAAAGATAAATTAGCCATCTGCCCGATAGATAGCTAAGTGGCGAGGACAGGGCATTAAGATAAGTTTATAAATAATCATAGCGAAGCAAAGATTATTTATATTATTTCTCCTATCTCTTCCTCTTCGAATGCCTCTTTGACAAATTCCTCTTCGCCAAACGATTTGTCCTGCACCTCTTCACCTTCGCCACCGGCTTCATCTTCTTCAAGTTCTTCTTTTTTCATGCCACCATCAGCCAGTGCAAGCACTGAGGCAACTGCAATCAGCGCAATCGAAACCGAAACTTCACTCTGAAAAGCTTCGTAAACTTCATTGTTTATTATCATAGATGGAAGATGTGATGCCGTCTGTGCAAATATATAAAATGCCGAAATGAATCCATATTTTTTATATCCCCTACTTCCGGTGTTGCCATGTTTTTTTGTCGCTGCAAGCAGTAGGAATACAAGCGAAATATCACGCGCAATATAAGCTATGTGATAGGGTGTTAGCGCATAACTTAGCAGGCTAAAATATTCTTGTGTCAGCATATAAACTTTTAAAATAACAGCTATTGTCAGAGTGAAAAATGCAATGTCTTTTTGTTTTAATGCAATTAGCACTACCGATAGCGCAACTGAAGAATAGAAAGCCATATCAAATGGTGAGCTTGATGCAAAGGCAACACAATATATAAGAGGTATTGCCGTTAGCGCCGTTGCAACTCTTATTATTATATTATCCCAAAACTCCTGTTTTAAGTATCTTGCGTAGATAATATAAAGGACAAAAAGCGCTAAAATATAGAGCGCCAAAACCGAAACTATCATAGCGCTATATATTATATCGGTTGACAAAAGCAGATAAAGCGACACTAAAAATAGCGTCGCTAAAAAAGGATATCCCGATATTAAAAGCAGGTTTCTCTTCATCAAAAACTACCCTCTCTGCTCAATTTTTTTGTAGTTTCTCTTTTCACCAAGGAACTTATATGCAGGCCTCATTATTCTGCCGCCCGTCATAACCTCCTCAATTCTATGCGCACACCAGCCAGGCATACGAGCTATGGCGAATAACGGTGTGAAAAGATCAGTTGGAATGCCAAGCAGTTTATAGACAAATCCCGAATATAAATCAACATTTGCGCAGATATCTTTTCCGTCACCTTTAACATTTGCAAGCGCCTGCGGTGCAAGTTTTTCAACAAGCTTAATTAGCAAAAGGTCATCGAGAACTTCTTTTTCCTCCGCAAGCTTATATGCCGCATTATAGAGAATACCCGAACGAGGATCGCTCTTTGTATAGACAGCGTGACCCATTCCATAAATAAGCCCGCTTTTATCGCCCTCTTCTTTTCTAACTATTTTCTCAAGAAAACTTAAAACCTCTGCCTCATCTTTTGGATTTTTCACTCCAGCCTTGATATAATCCATCATCTCATTAACCTTTATATTAGCACCTCCGTGGCGATGGCCTTTAAGCGAGCCAACTGCCGCTGATAATGCTGAGAAGGTATCTGTTTCACTTGACGAGATAACTCTTGTTGTAAATGTGGAATTGTTTCCACCGCCGTGGTCGGCTTGAAGGATAAGACAGATATCAAGCAGTTTTGCCTCTTCGTTTGTATACTTTTTGTTTCCACGAAGCATCCTTAGAAAAGCTTCGCTTATGCTCTGTTTTGGCTTTGGTCGATGGAAATACATACTGCGATTATCATATGTCCATCTTTTTATCTGATATGCATTAACAACAATAGTTGGAGCCCTTGATATAACCATCATCGCCTGCCTCATTATATTATCAAGGCTATAGTCCTCTGGGAACTCATCATAGCTATATAGAGCCAAAATGCTGCGCGCAAGTTTGTTCATTATATTCGGAGACGGCGCCTTTAATATCATATCCTCAGCAAAGCCATATGGAAGCTCACGAAAATCTTCAACTATCTCTTTGAAGAAATCAAGCTGTTTCTCGGTTGGAAGCTCACCAAATAGAAGAAGCCAAGCAACCTCCTCAAAACCAAATCTATCCTCTTTTATGCAGCTATCAATTATCTCCGCTACATCTATCCCTCGATAAAAAAGCTTTCCTTCAGCTGGAATTTTCACCCCATCTTCAACTTTATACCCTTCGACTTCGCATATTAGCGTAAGCCCTGCCATAACTCCCGTTCCGTTTTTATTACGAAGACCTCTTTTAACTTCATATTTTTCATAGTTTTCAGGGTCAATTTTATTGTTTTTGAGAAATTCTTGCGAAAGAATTTTTACCGCATTCTCTGTACTTTTGTTCATAATTTCACCGCCATATACATAAATTTATTTATCTGTTGTTCTCATTGTAAATGTTATGCGGTAATTAGTCAAGCTTTTTTAGATATTTTTGCAATAAATTTATTTTTAAATTTCATTTTTTATTGAATTTAACCTTTATTAGTTCATTTTTAAATAAAATATGAAATATTTCAATTAACATATTTCACCAAGGAGTTCATATGAAAAGATTATTTTTCTATATTTTATCTTTTGTTGCTATATTTTCTATTATTCCCGTCATATTCATAGGTTCGGGCAGCAGAATTTTGGCAACGACACCTGCAGAAGAGCAAAAAAGCACTCAAAGCTCTTCTTCCTCGATAGAGAGCGAGGTTTTATCGCCTGATGACGAGGGGGACGAGCAAAGTAGTAGCAGTGCGCCAGCAACACCTATATCGCCGACCTTTGATACCATAACTCTTTATGATATATCGAGTGGCGAGAATATAACCGTTTCGTATCTTGATTATATGATAGGAGCCGCCGCCGCTGAGATGCCTGCAAATTATGATATTGAAGCTATAAAAGCTCAAGCGCTCGCTTCGCTAAGTTACGCTCTTTATTACAGCGAAACCTATCCCAATCAACTGCTCTCTTGTGATACTGAAAACAACAAAGGTTATATGGATAGAGAAGCGATGAGCGATTTTTGGGGGATACGCTATATGGAATACTACCTAAAGATAAGCAGTGGGTGCAATGAGGTTTTAGGTGAAGCTATCCTCTATGATGGCGCTCCTATCGCCGCTGCTTACCATGCCTCCTCAGCCCTTGCAACAGCTTCAAGCGAGCAGGTTTGGACTTCTTCTCTCCCCTATCTGCGCTCGGTTTTAACCGTTGAGGATCACGATATATCTTCTGTGAGTTTTAGCAGAGAAGAAGCTATCTCGATCATTTCAGCCGATAATGAAACCGCTTCCTTTCCAACAGATATAGATATGCTCTTCTCTGATATCTATTATTTTGAAAACGGATACGTCGATACTATAAATCTCGGCGGAAAGCTATATACAGGTGAGCAACTGCGCTCCCTCTTTGATCTCCGCTCCGCTGCTATAACTATAACCTATAATGCTGACGATACTTTCACATTTGAAACAATTGGTTATGGTCATGGAGTTGGGCTCAGCCAAGAAGGGGCACAGACTCTTGCAAAAAACGGATATGATTACCGACAAATTTTGCAATACTACTATACCGATATAGCAATAGAAAATTACTATTAAACTCATTATTTAATTGACTATTTGTCTTTTATTTAGTATTATATAATGTACGTGAAAAGTTACAGTTTTGACATAATTAGTTGATACTATAACGATATAAAACTAAAGGAGACAGTTATGATAGACAAGGATAAACTAACCGACGAGCAGATGGATAGCAATACTCTTGAGGAAACCAGTACCGAAACTTCTGCTAATAACGAAGAAACAAGTAGTGCCAACTCAAGCTCTACTGCTAATGAAACCGAAATTGAGCAACAGGGCGCAGATGAGAATAATATCGACTCTAACGAAGCAGCTACTTCTGATATCTCGGATGTTGTTGAAAGTGATAACCTGGAAGAGAAAGAAGAGATACAAAGCAACGAGGAGTTTTCTTCACCGCTATCTATTGCAGAGAATGAGAGTGCGGATAAAAATAACATGCATGTTTATGGCGAAGAGACAAAAAAAGGTGGTAAAGGACTATTTATCGCTTTAGCGCTTGTAGCTGTAGCTGTTATTGGTGTGTTTGGATACTTTTTCGCAACGAAAAGCGGCCCATTTGCACCAGCTTCACCTGATGATATTGTAGCTGTTGTAGTTGGTGATGTTGAAGTTTCTGCTGCTGAGTATAATTATATGTATGCCGTTTCAACAACAAACTTCTTAAACAACAACTATTCGATGCTTTCGTATTTTAATATTGATTTTACAAAGCCACTCAGCGAACAGGAATACACATTAGACCCTGAAGTTGGAAGTTGGGCTGACTATTTTAATGATCTTACACTAAATACAATCCACTATAACTACGGTATGCTTGATGCCGCAAATAAAGCCGGATTTGAAGCTTCCGCTGAAACCTATGAGAGTATTGCTTCTTCACTCGCATCTATTGAGACAGGTGCTGAAAATGAAAACTTAGAGGTTGATGAGTATATAACTGAATTTATCGGCGAGGGTATAACATTCGAAACTGTTTCGGATATCATAACAACCCTATTTATCGTTAGCGAATACAACCAGACTATAATAGATTCTGTTGATTTAAGTCAGGCGACTATTGACGCTTATTACGAAGAGAACAAAGACGATTTTGATGTCTTCACCTTTAGGAATATGTTCTTTGAAGGGTCGGTTGATGGTGCGAGGGAGGACGCTGAAGAGATGCTAAGCCTACTTACCGGAGATAACTTTAAAGAGCTCGCAGATGAAGCCCTTGGTGAAGAAACTCTTTCAACTCTACCAGAAGGCTATGATTATACTATTGCTGAAGTAGATGGTATTTCCCTCTATGATGATGCATTAAAAGAATACCTGCTCGATCCCGCAAGAGCGGCAGGCGATACCGCGGTTATTGAGATAGATCAAGGATTATACGTTGTTGAATATATTGGACGCGAGAAGAATACCGCTCCAGCATCAGTTAATATGAAACATCTGCTAATCGCCTTTAATGAAGACGGAAGCGACCCAACGCAGGAGCAAAAAGATGCTGCACTTGCAGAGATAACAGCTCTTACCACTGAGTGGGAAGAGGGCGGCGCTACCGATGAGCTTTTTATAGAGCTTGTAACTGAAAATACAGACGATATGGGAAGTGCTACTACCGGCGGAGTTTACTCTGATGTTATCGCTGGCGATATGGTTACCGAGATAAATGATTTCCTTTTTGATACAAATACCGCAGTCGGCGACTATGAAATAATCGAGACAACTTTTGGATACCACCTAACTGTTCTCACAGCAAAGGGCGCTGAGAGCTATGTTATGACAATAGGAGATTATCTAATAAACGATGCTATGATAGCTGCTGAAAACGAAGTTTTAGAGACAACCGAAATCACCCCTGCTGATAATATCGACGAGCTTGTTATTAAAAACATCGACATTTCAGAATTTGCCCCAGTTGGTTAATAAAAATTGTTGACAAACTAAAATCACTGTGATATTATTTAAAAAATAAACCTATGATAAGAGAGTAAAACTACTTATTGGTCTCACAGAGAGCGGACGATGGTGGGAGTTTCGCAGATACAGGGTAGTAAATGGGTCTTTGAGGGCAATACGAAATCATTTGAGAGTAGTTGCGACGAATAGCTTACGTTATAAAGCTTCGAATATTGTTTGATATTTGTATGAGTGGGTGCTTTTGCACCAAATAAGGTGGTACCGCAGATTTTAACATCTGTCCTTAACAGGAATGTTTTGGACAGGTGTTTTTTATTTTTTAAGGAGAGTTTTTATGGATGATAATTTCACACTATATGATTTAAAGGTCGAAGTTGTAGCGACAGATAAAGCTATGGTCTGCTCCCATAATGTTGGCGATTACTTTTTAGTTGAAGGAGAAAATTTAGTTTTCCCAAAAGATACAAAATTTTCAATGTACTCGCTATCAGCGCTTTTACCGCTCCTCCCCGCAAAACAGCGGCAGCTTCATCATAACGATTGGATGCGCACCGACTCACTCATAGCATGCCCCGATCCGAATTGCGGCGGACAGTTTAAGATAACAAGAACAAAAACAAGAACACAGAGCCATAGCGAGTGCACCGTTGTAGAGCTAACCGACAAAGAATAAAGGAGGAATAGAGATGAATCAAAGATATACATTTAAAAACGGATATTCAATAAACAGGGTAATTAACGGCTGTTGGCAGCTATCAAAAGGACACACAATAGCAGATAATCTCGATTTTTCCGATATCAAAAAAGCATTTTATCAGCTTTTAGAGCAGGGGTTCACCACCTTTGATTGCGCTGATATCTATACCGGAGTTGAAGAGTTTATCGGCTCGTTTGTCGCAGAGCTTCGCGGTAGCGCAAGTTATAGCGCTGACAGCGTTCAAGTTCATACAAAATACGTCCCTGATATTTCAAAGCTATCAGAAGTTGATTTTGCTTTCACCGAGAAGATAATAGATAGAAGCCTTAAGAGACTAAATAAAGATGCGCTCGACCTCGTTCAGTTTCACTGGTGGGATTATGATGTTCCCGGTTGCATCGAAACAGCTGGATACCTCAAAAGACTTCAGGAGAAAGGCAAAATAAAAAATATAGCCACCACGAATTTCGATACCGAAAACCTTAAAAAACTAATAGATGCAGGCATTCCTGTTGTTTCAAATCAGGCGCAGTATTCCCTCTTTGATAGAAGAGTTGAGCGAGAGATGCAAGGATATTGCGCGCAAAACGATATCGCCCTCCTCTGCTATGGTACCCTCTCGGGTGGTTTTCTCGCAGAGAGATGGATGGAGAGAAATATCGATACTATCGAAACCCGCTCACAGACAAAATACCTCCAAGTTATCGAAGATACCCTTGAATGGGAGGGATACCAAGAGCTTCTTTGTATCCTAAAGGAGATTGCCGATAAATATTCGGTATCTATCTCGAATATTGCAACGAAATATATACTAAGTCAAAAAGGCGTTGCGGCGGCTATCGTCGGTGTTCGCAACTCAAGCCACGTCGCTTCAAATAAAGCTATTTTCGACTTCGAGCTCTCACCTGAGGACTGCGCTACTATAAAAAACTTTATAGACAGATACCCAAATATCGAAGGGGAACCATTCACCCTCGAGCGGACTGTTGGAAGCAAATACCGCGGAATTATGAAGATGAACATCAACAATGATGAGCAGAATGGCTAATAATTAATAAAAATTATCATAAAGTTTAACAGAATAAAAATCCGCCAAAATGGCGGATTTTTATTCTGTTATATCTAAACATATAATTGTGCTAATATCATTATCAGCAAACGCCATAAAGCGACTGTCTTTAAAGAAACTTATAATACAAAAACCAGGGGAAAAGCTCCCCTGGTTTTTATCTTATATTAAAAGTTTTTTATTATCGGCGGTGCGAGTGCAGTTACGATAATCGCCGCCGCAACCGTTTCAAGTAATGTATTTAAGCTTACTATTGTTATGAAAAGTGAGGCGAGCGGTATCGCTCCAAAGAAAACCGCCAAAGCAGTTAGCACCAGTGCTGAGTGGACAGCAGTTGATATTATCGCCGATATCAAAATCGAGAATCTACTGCCTATTTTGCCGCTAAGTAGCTTGTAAATATAGAACGGAATTAGCCCTAAAATTATCCTTGGGACAAATGTCATGATAATCGAGGCTATCGGGTTATCTGAAGTGAATGGTGAGAAGAGCATATCTATCGGTGAACCTGGGCGGAATGTTGCTTCAAAGAATGATATGAGCCCAAATCCAAACCCTGAAATCATACCGATTTTAGGCCCAAATGCAATAGATGCAACTATTACCGGAACATGCAAAATGGTGAATGCCGGTAGTGCTGGAATTCTTATAATTCCGATACCTGTTAAATCGAGTACCACGAGTAGCGCTAAAATAAGACTTGCCCTTACTAAATTTTTGCTTTTCATTTTAATCTCCTTGCTGTCGCTCCAAAAGGATGCAACGCTAAAATCAAAGTTTTAAAGTTAGCTATTCTTTTTATAGATTGTGAGCAGTCCCTTAAGTATGAGGTTTTCATCCAAAACAACATTGTTTCGAAGAAAAGGCACAACGGTATTTGCAAGGCCGCCTGTTATAACAACAGATACCTCCTGCCCTATCTCTTCACGGTATCTGTCAATCATACCATCGAGCATCGAGGCAGTTCCATAGACTATTCCACTTCGCATACAGTCGATAGTGTTTTTTCCTATTGGATTGCCAACATTCTCAAAGCTTATGTTTGGCAGCTGCGCCGCACTGTGCGAGAGGGCGTCCATCGAGACCTTCATTCCAGGGATAATAGCGCCGCCTGCAAAAGCACCGCTGCTATCGACAACCGAAATCTTCGTCGCAGTTCCCATATCTATAACAATAGACGGAAGATGATATTCTTCTCGTGCAGCAACTGAGCTTGCAACAAAATCAGCACCGAGCTCGGTTGGATGGTCAATTTTTATATCGAGACCACTACGAACACCAGGCCCTACACAAAGCACTCTTTTATCTATTATCACAGTTATCGCTCTCACAACAGATGGGGTTATTTCCGGTACAACTGAGGATATAACAGCTCCCTCAAACTCACTCGGTGCAACATTATAAAGACGGAGTAGATCTTTTATCAAAACAGCATACTGATCCTCCATCATCCGACGCTCTGAATATATTCTTGATGAGAATATAATCCTATCATCTTTCATTGCCGCAAGGACGATATTTGTGTTGCCTATATCAACTGCAAGTACCATATATAGCTCCTTTAAATCTTTGTCATTTATATATTACCATTTCTTTTGAAAAAAACAATAGTATTTTCTTGTATTTTAAAACAAAAATTAGGAGTAGTTTTAAGTTTTACAGCTCTTCTGCTTTTTATTCATCAAAATTCAATAATGATTTTATACTATTTTCGTCGTTTTGTGCTGTTATTCGTCGTAGGAGAAGGTTTTTTTGAGTTTAGGCAGCTTATATCCTAAATTCCCCCCTATTTTACCGCATCAAAAAAGCGACGAAGTTTCCTCCATCGCTTTCTATCTATTTGGTCAATCTTGATTAGTCGTTGTTTGCAAGTTTTGTAAAGAGATCCTCAAATATTCTATCACGGCGGATACCATAAACATATTTTATCGGATGTCTGTTTCGAACAAAGCTATATGTGCCGTCGTATGCAGGAAGTGGAGCTGGCTCGAGTCTGTCGTAGATGCTCTCATGCTCATAATCCATAAACCAACCAACTGCCGCAACATCCCAGATAACTCTGCTCCAGAATTCGCCTTGATTGAACATATTAGCCTCTTCAACAGTTATATCGCAAAGGTATGTGCAAAGAGGGTTTTTCCCCTTTAGCCAGTAGTTTAGCTCAGGGCCTGTTGTTGCAAGATGCGAAACAACTCCCATACAAGGAAGCAAAACAATAGGAGCACCACTGTCAAAAAGAACTCTGGCTCCCGCTATATCCTGAACCATATTGAACTCTTTTGTATCATACCAATCAAGAGCATGACCTCCAAGCCAAACTATAACGCATTTCTCGGCAATTCGAGGTTCTTTGATTAGTGCTGAAGCTACATTTGTTATAGCGCCTATCGCTAAAATATAGAGCGGATCATCATCAGGACGCTCCATAACTCTCTTAATCATATCATCAACTGCTTCGCTCTCAACAGCAGTCTCTTCATTGTCTAAAAACCGCTCACTACCACGGTAAACCATATCATTCAAATCTTCTCTACCCATGAGTTTTAGCGTATTGAAAATTTCATCATAACTCATATCCATGCCTATTTTCGCAGTCTCTGCCTTTAAGTTTTGGAATGGAGCTGCGTATATGGCTTTCAGATTGAATTTCTCGGGACTCTTAATAAGGTATGCTATTGCATATTGGTCATCAATCTCATTGTAAGTATCGGTGTCCAGTACCACGTCAATAACTTTGCCAACAGGTTTTTCAAGTCTTTGCATAAGTTTTTCATAGGGCATATTTATCTTTGCCATTTTTTACAACCTCCATTTAATAAAACGTTTATTTGAGTAAATCTTACCATAATTAAACAGCAAGAGTTTAAATAAATTGTAAACAATAAAATAAAAAACAGGCAAGTTAGCAAGCTTGCCCGTTCTTATTATTTATAAATCTCTGTTTGTTGAGATTATCTTTAGTATAGATTTAATTTGTGGCTATTTTTTGACAAAACGTTTAACTTTTTGTATAGCTTATAGCTGCAATAAAAAAGCAAATTAAAAAGACAGGTGAGGGGGTAAATTCACCTGTCTTTTCTTTTTTTGGGGGGTATTTAAAACCTATTTGAAGGTATGGTCTTATAATACACCTCTATTATGTCTTTTTATTGTTTTAATAATTAACAATTTAAGCAATTTTATTATGAATTGATTAATTTGATATAGATTTCTTTTGCCCTTAATAATTCCTCTGTATCGATATATTCATTCTTTTTATGGCAAAGCGCAGGGTCACCGGGTCCTAAAATAACAAAGGGTAAATTGGTCTCAGTGACATACTGGCTGCCATCTGTATAAAAAGAAAGCCCTGTTATCTCGCCTGCGCCCGCCTCTTTGCATTTTTTGACAAGTGGACTCTGCTCTGGCTCACTTATCGCCGGTCGATTATTGAGTATTGTTACCTCAATATCATCAATTGATTTTACAAATTCAATAATCTCGCTGTTTTTCGTGAACGGTATAGTTCTTATATCGAGTGTGAAAACAGCGCTATCCGGTATCATATTTACTTTCGTTCCGGCGGTAAGGGTTGTAAGCGCTATTGTATTTTTATAAAGTATTGGGTCAATCAGGCCGTTCTCGACCCGCTGACGTATTTTTTCAACTACCTCAAGAGCTTTTGATATCGCATTAACCCCAAGCGATGGCGCGCTCCCATGCGCAGCAACTCCTTTTGTCTTTATAGATAGCCAGAGTGCCCCTTTTTCCCGAACACCAATCTTCAGTGAAGTTGGCTCGCATATAACCGTCTCGGTAACACTCTCAAATCCGCCCGATTTTAAAACTCCTTTTATCCCAAATCCGCTTGTTTCCTCATCTGCTGTGAAGATGAATTTAAGGTCTCGCGGCGGCATCTTCTCTTTAAAGCTCTCCGCAACAGCTATCATCGCTGAAACGCCACCTTTCATATCGCAGGCACCGCGTCCCCAAACGTATTTACCATCAAAATGACCATCAAACGGTGGGTGTTCCCAGATATCTCCCGCAGGCACTGGCACCGTATCAATATGGCCTATAAAGGCAATAGCTCCTTGCTTCTCACCTTTAATACTGACAATAAGCGACTCTCGTCCACTCTCGCCCGCTACCCTCTCGCAGTCAAAACAGCCAAGTCTACTCTCAATATAATCGCAAATTTCACTCTCATTTTTTCCATCGGTTTTTATTTTAATTAAGTCTATTAACGTTTCAATCATTTAGTAACCTCATACATCGGCAAAGATCCAACCCCAAGAGTTTTCATAATTCCAAACTTTGAGATGAATCTGCCAGTTGTTGCTCTTCTTATATATCTGCTTTCAAACGAAGCAATCTCACCATTAACAACTGTATAGATAGCCCGCTTTGATTTTGGGCAAACAACTGTTATATTAGCATAGCTTCCCTCTGAAAGATTTCCTATCATTTTAAAATCTTCGCATTTCGTTATTTTATATAGATATTCAGCTGGGTTTTGAGTCATCGTCGCAACTGCGTCGATAAGCGGTAAAACTCCCTCTTGCGCTATCTCTAAAATAGCCGGAATATTATCTCTGCTATCGCCAAAGCCTTTCATCGTCGCCTGTCCTTGTCCATCGCTTGCAAGAATTTTAACAGTTTTATCAGAAAGCTTATCAAAGCATCGCTTACGAATGCTATCGCTCAAAATCATCCCTTCTCTGCAACCACCACCAGCTCTCATCATCGAGCTTACAAACTCAGCCTCGATATTGCTATTTCCAAGCAACGAAAACAGCTCATCTGCACTCTCCTCTGTCCCACCATGACTGCCACAAAGCGCAGCCGTTGCATGACCAAGATAGAAATTCCGCCCCTTTGAAAGCCTTTGCAGTCTCGTTGTGTGCATTATATCCTGTGTGTGGCTCATAAACAAAAGGTTGGACTTTGAAGTTATCTGGAAAAGCTTATCCAAACTCTCATCGCTTAAAATATAATGGCCCATATGCTCTTTAATCCCGATAGCATTCATCCCAGTTGCGACTGTTATGGGATTTCGAGATAGCTTTAGAAGAGCTGTTTCGCGAGATAATTCACCTTTGAAAAATGAGATAAAATCATCTGCCGACATCATAGTTGCCAAAATTGCAGCAGCTCCTATATAAACTCCTGAGTTAATAGGCAATCCTCTATCGGTTTCCGCGGAAAATAGCGCTGGCGCCATAGTTGTATTAGATGCTCCAGGGCTAAAAGCTGTCGTCACACCATCTTCGCAAGCTGAAAAGATAGGGTTTGTAGTAATTTCAAATAAATCGCCTTGATGAAGATGCATATCAATAAGGCCCGGCATAATATAAAGTCCTTTTGCATATATCACCCTATCATTAGTTTCCACAGAAACTATTCCAACTTCTGTAACCTTATCGTCCAGAATAGCTATATCACATACCTGCTCGATATTATTTTTAGGGTCGATTAAGAGACCATCTTTAAAAATTAGTCTACCGCTTTCAGGTAATCTGTTTAGATAAGGCCCCGAAATATCAGTTTTATAGTTCATCTTTCTCCCCCTATAATTATATATTCAAAAAGCATATTATTATAATATAGTTTCCACAGAAACAATCCGATGTCAACTCAATCTATTAATAATATAAACTCAGTAGACTATTGTTTTTGAACTGAATTATTCGCATTTTTTCATCTTTTAGCAGATGCCGCAGTTTAGTTTCCGTAGAAACTTTTTAAATCTTTAATTTGTTTTGAACCATTTTCATATAAATTACTAACTATCCCCGCTATTAAATCAAACAAATTAATTGGCTATCTTAAATCTTAATATTTTGTTTCCACAGAAACCTATAGGATTTTATTAGTTTAAACCATGCTCTTATTTAAACAATCTAAAAGCTAATTCCGAATAAATCAAATATGATATACGTCTATCTAACGCATCACCATTTCGTTTCCACAGAAACTTGATAGTTTTCTCAAATAAAAACTATGTTTTTCCAATCAACTCAAATCATAACCTATAACAAATGGGCTATTCGGCGTCGCCATAACAAACCTCGTAGATTTATTTCCACGGAAACCACTTGTCTTTGTTTATTCTATTATAATCTACCTAAAGCCATTTGTCTAAAAGCATTGCTTCAATTTTTAAGAGCTAAAAGATATAAACCACAGTTTTAAACCTAATTTTATGCCATATTTTTTATTATAGCTTTAATTCTTGATAAAATCGCTTTGTATGCAACTGGATTGTGGTAATCGGAGGGGACAATTATATCGGCAGTTTTTTTGCTCGGCTCGACAAAAGCTTGATGCATAGGTTTAACCGTTGCTAAATACTGCTCAATAACTCCGTCAATGGTTCTTCCTCTCTCTTTAACATCTCTCTGCATCCTTCTTATAAATCTATGGTCAGATGATGTGTCGATAAATATTTTTATATCGAAAAGATCGCGAAGCTCCTTGTTTTCAAAAATTAGAATACCTTCAACAATTATAACCTTTGCAGGTGTCATTGAATGCCATTCCTTATGTCGTGTATGCTCTGCGAAATTATATGTAGGATGCTCTATGCTTTCGCCTTCTTTAAGCTTCTTCACCGCTTCAATCATAAGCTCAGTTTCAAGGCTATCTGGATGGTCGTAGTTTATAGAAACTCTATCTTCAAAAGCAATGTGGTCGTTGTTTCTGTAGTAATAATCATGGTATAAAATCTGCGCATCGCCCTTTAAATCCGCATACAGCTTTTCGGCCATCGTCGTCTTTCCGCTTCCGCTTCCGCCAGCAATTCCAACAATCAAACATTTTTCTTTACTCATCCTAAATCCCCTTTATATTATTTTAATCCCCATAGATCTCATAACTTTTATCCCCGCATCGTGCAGATCTTTATCAAAACTCGCAGTTAAACTCTCGATAACCGAGATAGCCTTATCGCTGCAAAAATTCTTTAGAATAATCGCGTTTGATAATACGCAAACATTAGTTGCTATTCCACAAAGCTCTATCTCATCTGCCCACAATACAAGCGGATGATCTTTTATATCCGTTGAACCAAAGCTGCTTTTTTCTAATATATTTTTCGCATAACTTCCCAGTTTATAAAGCTCTGCGCCCTTTGTTCCACGGATACAATGCGGAGCAAACACCTTGCCTTCTTGTGTTTTTAGATAATCATCTCCGTGGATATCAACAGTGAAAAGCAGTTCGCCGCCACTCTCTTCAAACTCCAAAATCTTTTTGACAATACCATCATAGAGATCTTCTGCCGCTTTGCCACAACCAAGAGAACCTGTTACGAAATCATTTTGATAATCTACTACAATTAATAATTTTTTCATTTCACCCTCCTATTTATTTATATTACCACTTTAGCTGCCAAAAAAAAAGTTTTTTCACCTAAACTCTTGACAAATTGTAAAATTTGTTATATCTTTGTAGTACAAAATAACGAAATCTTCTGCCTTTATGTATTTTGCTCGTTTACATAAAGGATTTGTAGGGCTGCCGAAAGGCAGTCCTTTTTTATTCTGCATAAAATCAATAAATAATTTTCATTTCTTTAAAGAAAACATGGTTTTGTGTTAAATGATATTTTTGGATACTCCGCTCTAAAAAAGCAATTATCAGACTAATTCAGATATAATTCTAATCAAACGCATAGTTAATTATCAGCTAAACCAAGATAAATCTCGGATTAATCCTCTATTTTTCTAATAACTTTGCACGGACAGCCAAAAGCAATAACTCCGCTTGGAATATCCTTAGTCACAACGCTCCCAGCCCCAATAATCGACCCAGCTCCAATAGAAACTCCCGGCATAATGGAAACATTTGCAGCTATCCAAACATCATCCCCTATCGTTATCGGCAGTGCATACTCAAGACCCTCAGCCCTTGTTTTCACAGAAACAGGATGGGTAGCTGCTGAGATAGTAACATTCGGTGCAATCAAAACATTATTCCCAATAGTTACTTTGTTGCAATCGAGAATAACGCAGTTGTGGTTTGCAAAAAAATTATCACCCACTGTTATGTTATACCCGTAGTCGCAGAAAAACGGCGGTGTTACAAAGCAGTTTTCACCGACCTTTCCAAACAATTTTTTTATTAGGCTTTTAATCTTTTCACCCTCTCTGGGTTTTGTATTGTTTATCTCGAAACAAGCTTCCTTTGCAGCCATAAGTTCTGCTGAGAGCTGTTTATCGAGAAATGGCTTATAAAGCATACCTGCGGCACATTTTTCTTTTTCGGTCATTTTTCTGCCCCTTGTTTTCTATTATATATCGCTGTTTTCCAAATCTCTTTTATAGTGATTTACTAAATAATTATAGCATATCTTGAAATCCTTTTAAAGTTTTTTTGTGAGTAGTTATAGGCAAAAATTATAAAATAAACTTAAAAGTTTATTTAATGCGCAAACGCCTTTTTCTGCTTCTAAGTAAAGAAGATTTCCAAGATTAAAACTCGCTTTAATCTTTAAGAATTTTGTGATTATTTGTTTTAAAAAAACAGTTTGAACTATAAAAGATTGCTTTTATTTTTCTGTGTTTTGTGGTAAAATATATAAAAGTGCAATTTCTTTATGTAAAGGAGCATCGTTATGCTAAAGTTTGAAAATCATTTAGGCGCTATTTATCCAACACAGGATTATTTGAATTCGCTTGTCGAACATACTGTTAAGAGTTGTTTTGGCGTTGGTGGCATATCGGATTTTTCCTCACCCTCAAAGCTTCTATCCATCTTTAAAAACAAGGGAAGAAGCAGAGGCGTTGAAGTGGAATACAAAAAAGGCAAACTGTTTATCACTGTAAACATTATTGCAACTTTCGGAGTTAATATAAACGAAACGGTTAAAGGTATCGTCTCAAAGATTAAATATACTGTTGAGTCGGCAACCTCTTTTCCGGTTGAAAAGGTAAATGTTTATATTGATTCGGTAGTAGGAAATTAACTGGGGGTTTTATTTAGAATGATTAGCGGTAATACCCTTCGAGACGCTTATATCTCGGGGGCAAACAATCTGTCAAATTATAAGGCGTATGTTGATTCATTAAACGTCTTTCCTGTTCCGGATGGTGATACCGGAACTAATATGTCTATGACTATGTCGGCGGCGAGCCTTGAGCTTTCAACTGTTCGAAATCTACCGGCTGGCGAGGTTGCGAAAATCGCAGCTTCGGCGCTTCTTCGAGGTGCGCGCGGTAATAGTGGAGTTATTCTATCTCTTTTGTTTCGCGGTTTCGCAAAGCATCTTAAAGGAGTTGAAAAAATCTCTATTGAAGACTATGCGAAAGCGTTAGAGCTTGGTGTTGAAACAGCATATAAAGCGGTTATGAACCCAACTGAAGGAACAATGCTTACTGTATCCCGTGAAGCGGCAGAGAAAGCTTGCGAAATAGCTTCAAGTGAGAGTGATTTCGTCTCATTTTATGAAAAATATATAGATGAAGCAAGAGCTTCCCTCGATAGAACTCCCGAGCTTTTAGAGGTACTGAAAAAAGCTGGTGTTGTTGATTCAGGCGGAATGGGTCTTATTAAAATATTTGAGGGTATGCTCTCGGTATTTAAAGATGGATTAATTATCGAGGGTGGCATTGATGTTGGAAACGAGGATATCGTTATTCCAACAGAGGATGAAGAGGTCGATATAGATTTCCCATATTGTACTGAGTTTATCATCTTAAAGCATGATGAGGAAGAGGACCTTCTCTATATCAGAGATGAGATAGCAGAGCTTGGAAATAGCCTTGTTTTCGTTGATGACGATGGTATAGTTAAAGTCCATATCCATACAAAAGATCCAGGTAAAGCTCTTTCTATAGGTGTTGCTCACGGCTCGCTTATCAATATGAAGATTGAGAATATGATTGAGCAGAATAAAGCGAAAAATAAAAAAGCTGCGAACCTTAAAAACAAATCATTTAAATACGCACCAGTCGACCCTTCTGTTGATTATGGTTTCGTTGCCATTTCAGCCGGTAGTGGACTTGACGATCTATTCACTGAGCTGTCAGTTGATGCTATAGTTTCGGGTGGTCAAACGATGAACCCATCCACTGAAGATATTTTAGCGGCGGTCTCATCTGTCCCTGCAAAGACCGTTTTCGTTCTACCTAATAATAAAAACATTATTATGGCAGCAGAGCAGGTTATTAAACTTGCAGACAGAGAGGTCGTTGTCCTTGCAACAAAGACTATTCCTCAAGGCATTTCAGCGATGCTTGCATTCGATCCAGACCTATCTGTTCGCGAGAATAGCAAGAATATGACCTCTGCCTTTAAGAAGGTAGCAACAGGCCAGATAACTTTTGCCGCAAGGGATAGTGAGTTTGATGGTCATAGCATCAAAAAAGGCGAGATGTTAGGGCTCTTGGAGAGCAAGCTTGTTATAAGTGACAAGGATATTTCTAAAGTAATTGCAAAACTTCTAAAGAATATGGTTCGTAAAAATTCATCGTTTGTAACCTTTATTGTCGGTGAAGATATGAGTGAGGACCGAGCTCAGTCGCTCATAGACGCAGCTTGTGAGAAACTCGACGATGGAATTGAAATAAGCATTTTAAGAGGAGAACAGCCGGTTTACCATTTTATCATTTCGGTAGAATAGGATATGAATGAGAGTATAATGTATTTAAAGGGGGTTGGCCCAAACCGCGCCGCAGCTTATAAAAAGCTGGGGTGTGAGGTTGTGTCCGACCTCCTCTCTTTTTACCCATATAGGTATATCGACCTTCGCGCACCGAAAACGCTAAACGATGGAGTATATGATGAAGCAACTCCCTATCTGCTCACCGTTTCGCATAAAGGACAAAGCCAGAAATCCGCCCGCGGGAACACCCTTCTCAAGCTTTTTGCAACAGATGAAAATGGCGATAGTGCAGAGGTTGTTTTCTTCAATCGAAAGTTTGTATTCGATAAACTTTTGGTCGGAAAAAGTTATATCTTCTATGGCAAAGCGACCAACAGCTTCACAGGCTATAATATAGCTTCACCTGAAATATATAACGAAGATGAAAAAGCTATACTGCCAATTTACCATAAAACTGCGGGACTCTCAGATAAGGTTATTGCGAAAAATATAAAGACTGCACTCGCAACCTATTCTCCAAAAGAGGTTATACCAGAAAAACTCAATAGCTTCGGTATAGACAAAAATCAGGCTGTCGCCTCTATCCATTTTCCAGCTTCAACCGAGGATTTGAAAATAGCAAAGGACTATCTTGTTTTTGAAGAGATTTTGATTTTCGTAGTCTCACTTATAAGACTTCGAATTCTCAAAAACAAGCTCGATACCGTTCGGTGCGAGGATATAGATATCGCCCCATTTATAGATGCATTGCCATTTGAGCTGACACAAAGCCAAAGGCAGGCGGTCTTTGAGATAGCAGGTGATTTAAAAAGCGATAAGACGATGTCACGACTATTGCTTGGCGATGTTGGCAGTGGTAAGACAGCTGTCTGCGCCGCCGCAATTTATATAGTAGCAAAGAGCGGACATCAATCGGTCTTAATGGTGCCGAGCGAGGTGCTTGCAAAGCAGCATTTCGCAACGCTTGACAGCCTTCTGCGTCCACTCGGTATAGAAGTTACCCTGCTCACAGCTTCGCTCAAAGCATCTGAGCGAAAAGCGGCAAAAGAAGCGCTCTCAAGCGGCAGAGCATTGGTAGCTGTTGGAACTCATAGCGTGATTTCAAAGGATATCAACTATCGCGACTTAGCGCTTGTTATAACCGATGAGCAGCATAGATTTGGAGTTAATCAGCGCGGCGAGCTTTGGAATAAAGGGGTTATGCCGCATTTCCTTGCAGTTTCTGCAACTCCTATACCGCGAAGCCTTGCACTTGTCCTCTATGGCGACCTTGATGTCAGCAAACTTACTACCGTTCCGAAGGGTAGAAAACCGATAAAAACATATATCGTTCCACAGAAAAAACAGGCGGATATGTATGGCTTTATAAAGCGTGAGATAGAAAACGGCGGTAGATGCTATATCGTCTGCCCTGTTATCGAGAGCGGCGAGACTGACGAGCGGATGAGCATTAATGCAATGGAGCAGATAATCTCCCAGTCGGCAGTTGCAAAAATCCCCACCGCTATTCTGCACGGCAAGATGAAAACAGCTGATAAAGACGCTGCAATGAAAGCCTTCAAAGATGGAGATATTAAAATTCTTATCGCGACGACTGTTATAGAAGTTGGGGTTGATGTTTCGAGCGCTAACGTTATCGTTATAAACGGAGCTGAGCGGTTTGGCCTCTCAACCCTCCATCAGCTTCGGGGACGAGTTGGACGAGGAGATAAGCAGAGTTTTTGTTTCCTTCTCAAAAACAGCGGCGGCGAGAGCAGTAACCAGCGATTAAAGGCACTTTGTGAGACGACCGATGGGTTTCTGCTCGCTGAGGAGGATCTCAAAACAAGAGGTCCAGGTCAGTTTTTTGGAAGAAATCAGAGCGGAGATGTAACATTTAAAATTGCAAGTCTCACCGAGGATAAAGAGGTAATCGAGAGGGCAAAAGAAGCGGCACGAGAAATTTTAGAAGAAGACTTCTCCCTCTCAAACTATAAAAACCTAAAAGAAGCTATTTTACCGCTCTTTTTATCAGAAGATTATCTTGTTGTTTAACGAGGATTTTCTTTAAATAAAAGTTTACGCTGCTATTTATTTTATCTGTCGTTTTTTTATCTATTATAATGAGTAGCAATTAAGCCGGATAAATACCAATGCTCTTATTATTTCCCTTTGTTTTGTCCAGTTAAGAGCATAGATTTTTAATAAGTTTTGCGCCGTTAAAAGGCAATAGAATGGAGTGTTATTATGATAAGCGATGAGAGAAAAACATCAAAAAACCAAAACACCACAACTGCAAAGAGCGATCCTGCAATAGTCTTTCGCGGCAAGCTCGACAGCCTTGAGAGCGAGGTCATACTGCTCTCTTCGATGGTTATTTCATCAACCGCCTTGCACCTGGATCTCGAAAAAATAGCAGAGCAGCTAAATAAAATGCTTGTCTGCCATTTTTTAGAGGCAGATTTTGATGAAACAACTATCCTCTCACTCGACTTTGATAGCCTTCGAGAAATATCCTACCACCCAAAAGAAAATTTCGGACTTGAGGTTTTGCAGAGATTCACAGGTAAAGATGGGTTTATTATCGCTTCGCTAAACAATCTTCGAGCTAAAACCCGTGAAGTTGAAACGTTTGCCGTTAAAATTGGGGCGGATATTTCTTATGTTAAGTTTCTAAATCGGCTGAGTAGCGCATTTTTCATACTTGCCGGCAGAGAATATAAAAATCAAAACAAAGGAGAGAACTAAAATGGATAGAGTTTCAAAAGCGGCAGAGCTTCAGAGCATGGGGTATAACTGCGCACAGGCAACTATCGGCGCATTCCTTGATAAGACAAATCTCGACCTTGAAACCGCAGTTAAATTAACCGAAGGACTCGGCGGTGGAGTTGGAAACAAAAAGGAAGTTTGCGGAGTCGTTTCTGCAATGGCTCTACTTGCAAGTTTTAAAACAAGCAGTGGTGACCCGAAAAATAAGTACACAAAAAAAGAAACATATGAAACAGTTGCCGCACTTATGGATAAGTTTGAGAAAGATCATGGTTCAGTTATCTGCCGTGAGCTTATTGGAATGACGGGAGATGTTTTGGTAAAGCCATGTAGTGAGTATGTAAAACAGGGCGTCGCTATGATTGAAAAAGAGCTTTACGGAGAATAATTAATTTAAGTACAGAAAAAATTATCATATAAGTTTTTCATTACAAAAAAGCACGACGATACCGTCGTGCTTCTTTATTTTCATTATTCTATTGTTTAATATTTATTATCATCTTCTATGAAGTCAAAATCGCTGCTATTATCAATCTTTTCTGCTTTTGGCTCCACTTGTCTTGTAGCCCATCCCGAATTGCTATCTCGAAGATTAAATCGAGCAATTAGCTGCTGCATACTTATAGCCTGTGAAGATAACTCTTCACTCGCCGCCGCACTCTCTTCGCTTGTTGCAGAGTTTGTTGAAACAACTGCAGAGATTTGGTCGATAGCCGTCATTACCTGGTTTGCGCCTTGTGCCTGTGCATTTGATGCACCAACTATCTTATCCATTAAGACTGATGTTTCCTTAGCACTCTCAACTACCGATAGGGTATTCTCTGTTGCATCGCCCGCAAGTGAAACACCTCTATTTATCGAGCTTATTGAAGATGCGATTAAATCGCCCGTGCTCTTTGAAGCTTCTGCTGATTTTGCCGCAAGGTTTCGAACCTCATCTGCAACAACCGCAAAACCTTTACCAGCACTTCCCGCTCTCGCCGCCTCAACAGCCGCATTGAGCGCTAATATGTTTGTTTGGAAAGCAATGTCATCTATTGTTTTGATAATCTTACTGATCTCTTTTGATTTCTCATCTATCTCTTTCATAGATTCCATCATCAGTACCATCTTCTCGTTGCTCGTGTTAATTGCATCGGTTGTCGCACGAACCATATCGCCTGCTTGTTGTGCATCTTTTGAGTTGATATTTATCTGTTCGGTGACATCTTTAATGGTATTCGATAGGTCAATAACACTACTCGACTGCTCAGTTGCACCCTGTGCAAGCGACTGCGCCGCAGATGAAACCTGCTCTGCACCCTGCGAAACCTGTCCCGACATAAGTTTTATCTGTGACATTATATCGTTCATATAATCAATTAATGCATTTAAGTTTTTCTTAATTGGGTTGAACTCGCCCGGATAATCTCTATCTATACTAATATTCAAGTTACCTTTGTTTATATTCTCAGTAACACTTACGATATCCGACATAACAGCTCCAATCATATCTTGTGATAGTCGAACCGCTTCTGCCATCGAGCCAAATTCATTTTTGCTTTCATATTCAGGCCTAATTGAAAGTTCACCATTTGAAAATCCAACTACGCTCTTCTCAACTTCACTAAGTGGTTTTACAATACCTTTAGTTAGCGAAATAGCTATTATAACAGCTATTATAATTCCAATAGCAGATATAACAACAACAATAAGAAGATTCGTACTTGATGCTGCATTTAAATCATTAATAATTCCGTCAGTATAATCTTCCATCTTTATTAAAAGGAGCTCACCATCAGATATAACCTGTTGAATTCTCGGAGTACAGTCGTTTAATATAATATCTGCTGCAGCTTCTAAATCTCCTGCTCGCGCCTGCGCAACTATCGGGTCAAGCAACTCTCCCCATTCTTCAACAAGCATTATATAATTAGCCACATCATCATCTTCATATGCATAGAGCGCCTCTAAATGACTCAGACTCTCTTCTAAATTACCAAGTGGTTCTTCCATAGAATCATAAGCTGCATCGGTATATCCAAACAAGGCTATTTGACGAAGAATCATAGCTATGTAATTTACTTCTTTTTCTGCTTCCTCGAGTTCGGTTAAAAACTCTACGTTATTATCTATTATGTACTGGTAGTTTACTCGTGCATTATTTGCCTGCGTTAAAGCCATAAATACTGCAGCCCCTAAAAGAATAATTGTTAGTGCGAAAGCAATAATTATTCTCACGCCGATTTTCAGGTTGTCAAAAGCTTTCATTATGTTGCCCTCCAAAATTCACCTTTTTACTTGTTTGCCCAAAAAAATTGTAGATACCGTAATTATTATATCAAATTTTGACTATAAATTTCAAGTGTTACAAGAAAATATTTTTTTCTAAAGAAACCACTATCTATCATGCTCTTAATTTCCACAGAAACAAACTTAGCTATTTTTCTCAAAAACAAAAAAGCACAGGGGCTTAAAGCCCTGTGCTTTTAAAGTTATAATACTATTGATTTGCCAGTCATCTCTTGCGGTTGCGGTAGATTTAGAATTTTTAGCATAGTAGGCGCAATGTCCGCAAGGCATCCGCCCTCTCGAAGCTCTGCCCCCTCTACGCCGCAGACGATAAATGGTACTAAATTAGTTGTATGAGCAGTGAAAGGACTTCCGTCATCCTCATACATTCTATCGGCATTTCCGTGGTCGGCTGTTATAAGTAGCACGCCGTCCATCTTCTTCACCGCTTTATAAACCTCACCCACTCCATGGTCGGTCGCTTCAACAGCCGAAACTGCTGCATCAAATATCCCTGTATGTCCTACCATGTCGCAGTTTGCATAGTTTAGGATAATAACATCGTATTTACCGCTCTCTATCCTTGAAACTACCTCTTTTGTTACTTCAGGTTCGCTCATCTCCGGTTGCAAATCATATGTTGCAACTTTTGGGGATGGGATTAATGCTCTATCCTCATTTTCATATGGAGCCTCAACACCGCCGTTGAAGAAAAATGTTACATGCGCATATTTTTCAGTCTCAGCTATACGAAGCTGGGTTTTTCCGTTTTGCGCGATATATTCTCCAAAAGTATTGTCAAGCGACTGCGGAGTGAATGCTACTGAAACGTTTGGCATAGTTGCATCATACTGTGTAAGGCAGACGAAATTAAGATTTAACATACCGCCCGCTCTCTCGAAACCATCAAATGCAGGGTCTACAAAGCATCTTGTTATCTCGCGAGCTCTATCAGGGCGGAAGTTTGCAAAAACAACACTATCGCCGCTCTTTATCATTCCCTTTTCATTCACGACAACAGGCTTTACAAACTCATCAGTTACCTCGCTGCCATAGCTTTTCTCCATAGCATCGCAAGCAGAGCCATTTGAAACGCCTATGCCGTTTACCATAGCTTTGTAAGCTTTTTCAACTCTCTCCCAGCGATTATCTCTATCCATTGCATAGTATCTTCCCATAACTGTTGCTATGCTTCCAGCGCCGATAGCTGCAAGGCTCTTTTCAAGCGCATCAATAAACTCTATTCCCGAAGTCGGTGGAACATCTCGACCATCCATAAAGCAGTGGATAAATATATCGCCTATCCCTTTATCGGCAGCTGCCCGGACAAGCGCTTCGATATGCTCGATATGGCTGTGAACACCACCGTCAGATAGAAGACCCATTATATGAAAGGCGCTATTTTTTGCTTTGCAATTATCTATTGCATCGTTTATCGCTTTGTTTTCGAAAAAGTCGCCATCTTTAATTGATTTTGAAATTCTTGTCAGTTCCTGATAAACAATTCTTCCAGCACCAATATTCGTATGTCCTACCTCGCTGTTTCCCATCTGACCATCAGGAAGACCAACAGCAAGACCCGATGCTTCGATTGAAGTCATGGGGTTGTTACTCATAATTTCAGAAAGATTTGTCGTCTTTGCTGCTTTTATCGCATTAACGCTGTCGTCGGTACCAAGCCCGAAACCATCCATAATGCAAAGTACTAATGGTTTTTTCATCAAATTCTCCTCTTTTATTGTTTTGCCGCCTCTATTATGCTATTAAAATCAGCAGCTTTAAGCGAAGCTCCACCAATAAGTCCGCCATCAACGTTTTTCTTTGAAAGAAGCTCTTTTGCGTTACCTGCATTCATACTACCGCCATACTGAACAGGTACAGTCTCTGCGGCCTCTGCGCCATAAAGCGATGCAAGCACCTTGCGAATCTCAGCACAAACTTCTTCAGCCTGCTCTGATGTTGCTGTTTTACCAGTTCCAATAGCCCAAACTGGCTCGTATGCTATAACAACTTTTGAAAGCTGCTCTTTTGTTATATCGGTGAGGGCAATTTTAGTTTGTTTTCCAACAACTTCAAATGTAACGCCCCATTCTCTCTCTTCCAAAACTTCACCGACACAGATAATAGCAGTCATCCCAGCCGCTATAACAGCTTTAGCTCTTTTATTAACAGTTTCATCTGTCTCTGCAAAATACTGACGACGCTCACTATGGCCAAGCACTACATATGAAACTCCCGCCTCTTTTAGCATATCAGCAGATATTTCCCCTGTGAAAGCACCGCTTGCTTCAAAATGGCAATTTTGAGCGGCAACTTCGATTGCGCTATCTTTAGTCATCTCTACTGCTGTCTTGATATCGGTGAAAGGAACTGCGATAACAACTTTGCAAGCAGGCTCTTTAACAACATCTAAAAGCTCAGATATAAGCGCTTTGCACTCGCTCTCGGTTTTATTCATCTTCCAGTTTCCAGCTATTACAACATCTCTTTTTGACTTATCCATAATAACACTCCTTAATTTTATTAATATCTTTATGCTAAAAAGGCGACTTACTCGTCGCCTCTTTGTTATTATTTATCGTTTAAACAAGCAATACCCGGTAGCTCAAGGCCTTCAAGGAACTCAAGAGAAGCTCCGCCGCCTGTGCTTATATGGGTCATCTTATCTGCAAAGCCAAGCATCTCAACTGCCGCCGCGCTATCGCCACCGCCGATTATCGAGATAGAACCGCTATCAGCAACTGCTTTTGCAACTGCAACTGTACCGTCTTCAAAGTTTTTCCACTCAGAAACACCCATAGGTCCGTTCCAGATAACTGTTTTCGCATCTTTAATAGCATCTGTGAAAAGTTTAATGGTTTTAGGTCCTATATCAAGTCCCATCCAGCCATCTTCAATCTCGGTGCTATCCATAACTTTTTTTGTACAGTTAGGGTCGTATTTATCACCTACTGCGTTATCTATTGGAAGAAGAATCAGAACGCCTTTTTTCTCTGCCTTCTCAAGAAGCTCGAGCGCAAGGTCAAGCTTGTCCATCTCACAGATAGAGTCGCCGATTTGATGACCCTGAGCTTTTAGGAAGGTATAAGCCATACCGCCGCCAACAATTATCTTGTCAACCTTCTCAATTAGGTTGTTTATAACGCCGATTTTATCTGAAACTTTCGCTCCACCAAGTATTGAAACAAACGGACGTTTCGGATCATTTAGAGCATCGCCCATTATTTTAATCTCTTTTTGGATTAGGTATCCTGAAACTGCAGGAAGATAGTCTGCAACGCCTGCTGTTGAAGCGTGTGCGCGGTGTGAAGTACCGAAAGCATCGTTTACAAATATTTCAGCAAGATTTGCAAGCGCTTTTGCAAATGCAGGGTCGTTTTTCTCCTCCTCGTTGTGGTAACGAACATTCTCAAGAAGCATAATCTCGCCAGCTTTTAGCTCTGCTGCAAGCTTTTGTGCATCTTCTCCAATAACGTCTTTTGCCATTTTTATAGGGCAACCAAGAAGTTCTTCAAGTCTTTTTGCAACAGGTGCAAGTGAGAATTTAGGGTTGAATTCACCCTTTGGTCTGCCCATATGTGAGCAAAGGATTAAAGCTGCTCCGTTATCGCGAAGATATTTAATAGTCTTGATAGACTCAACAATCCTCTTGTCATCAGTTATTACTCCGTCTTTTAACGGTACATTGAAATCGAGACGAGCAAGAATTTTTTTGCCCGATACTTCAATGTCCTCAATAGTCTTTTTATTTAGTGCGTTCATGTTATTTTCCTTTCTGTTATCTTATTCACAATCTTTATTGTATTATAAATCGCCGATTTTTGCAATAGCTAACAGCAATTTTTACCATTTGTTAAAATGTAGTTCACCTTCTACTAAAAGTCCCTCAAATCCACCTTGGCGAAGTGACTCGTAAACAACGATAGCTACCGCATTCGAAAGATTTAAGCTCCGAGCAGTCGCCTGCATTGGAAGTCTTATAGTATTTTCTCTGTTTTGAAGCAGAAGCTCTTCTGGAAGTCCTTTATCTTCTCTGCCAAAAACAAGGTATATATCCCCCGATAAATCGCAGTCGCTATATAGTTTTTGAGCTTTTGTTGAGAGATAGTAGAATTTTCCGCTATTCTTATTATAGAAATCTTCGATATTATCGTAATAGGTTATATCGAGATCATACCAATAATCAAGCCCTGCTCTTTTAAGTTTTTTATCGTCAACTTCAAATCCCATCGGGCGAACAAGATGAAGTCGCGCCCCAGTAGCGGCGCAAGTCCTTGCGATATTCCCTGTATTCTGCGGAATTTGCGGTGATATAAGCACGATATTTATCATAGGTTGCTATACCCCGTAAAGGTATTTTGAGCTGATAGATAATAAAGAGCCTTTTCAAATAAAACGCCATATCGCTTATCAGTTCCATAGCCATAGGTGGTTTTTATAGCAAGCTCTAAAAATCTCGTTGCTCGCTCAATCCCAATAGGAAAACTATCCCCCGATAGGTAAGCCGCCACAAGGGTTGCCGCAAACATATCCCCTGTTCCCGGATAACTCACCGGCACATAATCACAAACAACCTTCCAGAAATTATTCTTCTCCCGCTCATACCCAACGTTCACAAGACCCACTCCGCGAAGGCGAATACCGGTTATAACGACCATCGAAGGACCCATATCCGAGAGCTTTATTAGCATTGACTTTATCTCGGTCGAGCTATATTCAAGCCCCTGCTCTTCATACCCTAAAAGCATAGCCGCTTCTGTTGGGTTTGGGGTGATGATATCTGCCGCCGAAACAAGGTCGCGCATCTTTGATTGAAGCTCGTCAGTACAGGTTCGGTATCTCTTGCCATGGTCTCCCATAACGGGATCCACAACCTTTAGCGCATTTTTATACTCTTTCATATAAGAAAGACAATGCTCAACCTGCTCAACGCTGCTCAAAAATCCTGTATAAACAGAATCAAATGATAGCGAGAGTTTTTTATAATGCTCAAGCGTCTCCTCTAAAAAATCCGTCTCATCATGCAAAACAACCTCCCCAAGCCCACCTGTATGGGTTGAGAGGATAGCGGTTGGTATTGGGCAACACTGAATTCCCATAGCCGAGATTATCGGCATAATTACCGATAGCGAGCATCTGCCAAAACTGCTTAAGTCGTGAATAGCGGCAACCCGCTTTAGATTATTTTCCACAAAACACCTCTGTATACTGTATTATTGCCATTTTTCAAGCCATACTAACAATAACCGAAATTAAAGGAGGAATGAAAAATGGGAGCTATCAAAAAAGCTGCAGTTGCAATGGCGGCAATAGGGCTTGCCTCTGCTGGGGTTGTCGCTGCAAATAACATGAGCAAAAAACCAAAAGCCAAAGCGAAATCAGCACAAAACTCAATGTCCGCAGTGGCATCTGCCGTACATGCGGCAGGAGATTTTATCGAGAACGTTTCAACTTTTTCAAAAAAATAGCCACCGATATTATACCACTAAACTACAAAATGTTGCAATAATAAAGCGGATAATTCCGCTTTATTATTTTTTTGTTTTTTGATATAATTAATTTTAGCTATGACATTGCAAAAAAAATTGTGAAAAAAGATATAGAATAAAGACCTTGCTTCAAACTATAATATAGAAATCAAATTCGAGATGATTATACTATTTTTCAGAGAAATTTCCCGATTTTTTAAAATTAAATTCGAAAATAAGTTTCTTTCGATATTTAAAATCAGCATAAAAACACAAAGCCGCAAGATAAAAATTAAGTTTATTAAAGGAGAGCTAATATGTATGAAAAAAGAATAGCAGCAGTTCAAAAGCGTTTACAAGCGGAAAACCTCGATGGGTATCTTTGTTGCGACCCTTATTCAGTAAAATATTTAACTGGAGCTTTCACCCATCCTGGTGAGAGGTTTTTTGGTGTTTACATAAGCCTTAAGAGAGGAGCTGTTTTGATTTTAAACAAGCTCTTTGCTGTTGTCTCCAAAAATTTTCCGGACGTTACGATAACTGATACCGATGACCTACCGGCTACAATTGCTGAAATTATCGGCGATGATAGGGCAGTCGGTGTTGATAAATTTTTAAAGGCGCGTGAGCTGCTGCCCCTTATCGAGAGATTTAGCGAAATATCTTTTTCCCTCTCGTCCGCTGTTGATAGCACAAGAGCCGTTAAAGATAGCTATGAGATAGAGCAGATGATAGAGAGCTCTCGGATAAATGATATCTGCATGGCGCGTACAGCGAAGCTTTTGAAGGCTGGCGTTTCTGAGCGCGAGGTCGCAGAGCAGCTTAAAAAATACTATGCCGAGGAAGGAGCGGAAGCTCTTGCATTCCCTCCGATGGTGGCATTTGGCAAAAATGCCGCAGACCCTCATCATCAGACAGGGGATACCATTGCAAAAGATGGCGACTGCGCCGTTTTAGATATCGGTTGCACAAAAAACGGATACCACAGCGACATGACAAGAACCTTCTTTATAGGCGAGCCGTCAGAGAGACACCGCGAGATTTATAATATAGTACGAGAAGCGAACGAAAAAGCAATAAAAGCAGTAAAAGCCGGCACCCCTCTCTGCTTGCTTGACAAAATAGCAAGAGATCATATAACAGAGCATGGTTACGGCGAATATTTCACCCACCGCCTTGGGCATTTTATCGGAACCGAATGCCATGAAGCAGGCGACGTTTCAGCGGCAAACAAAAACGAGACAGTTGTTGGGAATATCTTTTCAATAGAGCCTGGTATCTATATAAAAGGAGAAATCGGAGTTCGAATTGAGGATTTAATAGTCGTCACCGAAAATGGCTATCTGAATCTAAATAGCCACAGTAAGGAGATATAATAAAAGCCGCCTTAAGGCGGATACTCGTAAAGAAATTTATTAATTTATAAGTTTTAATTAATTCAATAGACTATGTCTATTT
>CAYJGN010000015.1:0-43992 GCA_964369635.1 uncultured Oscillospiraceae bacterium | reverse complement strand
TAAGGATAGGTAGTTATGCAGGTTTATATTGATCTTTGGGCGAAATACTCGCATGTATTTATAAACGGTCTAATCGGAACGCTTTGGATTGCGGCAGTTATAGTTTTATTTGGAACGATGCTTGGTATTGTAATAGCAATGTTCAAGATGAGCAAAAATAAGATTTTGAATAGTATAGGTAGAGTTTATACACATATAATCCGTTGCACCCCTATTCTATTGCAACTATATTTCTTTTGGCTGTGGCTTCCGGAAATCGTGCCGATAGAGCTTTCAGAAACTGCTTGTATCATCGTTGCACTTATAATAAACAGCTCATCATATATAAGCGAGATTATAAGAGCGGGTATTAATGCTGTTGATAAAGGTCAATGGGAAGCGGCAAGAAGCCTTGGATTATCTGAGAGTAATATGTTTATTCGAATAATATTCCCGCAGGCAATAAAAAACATACTACCAGCACTTGCAAATCAGTTTGTAATAATGGTTAAAGAAACATCGCTTGCATCCATATTCTTTGTCGATGAGCTTATGACCGCATATAAAACTATTTCTTCAGCAACATATATAAATATTCCAAGCCTTGTGATAGTTGGTATAATTTATTTTATAGTTTTAACGGTATTATCAGGTGGTGTATCAATTCTTGAGAGGAGACTTGCAAAAAATGGCTGATGTTATACTTCGCACAGAAAACCTGCAGATGGACTTTGGCCCGCTTAAAGTTCTAAAAGGGATTGATGCAAAAATATATAAAGGCGAGGTCGTTTCGATAATTGGACCATCTGGCAGTGGTAAAAGCACATTTCTTCGCTGCTTAAATCTACTTGAAAAACGTACCGGCGGTGATATATACTATAAAGAAGAGAATGTTTCGAAGTTTGAGAGGAAAAAGAACCTCTATCGCCAAAAGATAGGTATGGTTTTTCAAAGCTTTAATGTTTTCCCAAACCTGTCGGTAATAGATAATATAACCCTCACCCCAACAGTCGAGCTCGGTCTGCCAAAAGAAGAGGCGAAAAAGAGGGCAAGGGAGCTGCTCGCAAGGGTTGGTCTGACAGATAAAGAAAACGAGTGGCCAACAAAATTATCGGGTGGACAAAAACAGCGTCTTGCAATAGTTCGTGCACTTGCAATAAACCCAGAAGTTATGCTATTTGATGAGCCGACTTCAGCCCTTGACCCTGAGATGGTCGGTGAGGTTTTGGATGTTATAAGAAACCTTGTGCAAAGCGGTATGACTATTGTTATAGTCACCCATGAGATGGGGTTTGCAAGAGAAGTTTCCGATAGAGTTTTCTTTATGGATGAGGGAGAAATTGCGGAGGTTGGAAGCCCTAATCAGATATTCTCTGTGCCAAAAAATAAAAGAACGGCAGAGTTTCTAAGCAAAGTTCTGTAAAAAAATATTTATACGGAGAAAATTTATGACAAAATTAGAGTTTGCAAAGAGCCAAATTGAGAGTTTGAAAGAAAAAACTATAAGAATAAGCCGAGAGATATGGGAGTTTGCGGAGCTTGCATTTGAAGAGAAAAAATCAGCAGCGCTATTAATTAATGAGTTTAAGGCAGAGGGTTTTGATATAAAAACACCTATTGCCGATATGGATACAGCATTCACTGCAAGCTTTGGTAGCGGTGGCGTTAGAATTGGTATTTTAGGTGAGTATGATGCGCTTGCAGAGCTCTCGCAAAAGCCATTTGTCTGCGAAAAAGACCCAATAAATAAAGGAGCACCAGGGCATGGGTGCGGACATAATATGCTCGGTGCTGGAGGATTTGCAGCAGCAGTTGCGATAAAAAACTATATTAAAGAAACTGGCGCTAACGCAACGGTGATATATTTTGGGTGCCCTGCAGAAGAGGGTGCTGGCTCGAAGCAATTTATCGCAAGAGAAGGGTGTTTCGATGATATAGATGTTGTTTATACCTGGCATCCGGGAACATTTAATGAAATTTCATCAAAAGGCGCTGTTGCGATAATGGGGGCGAATTTTGAATTTAAAGGGACAACATCTCATGCCGGTGCAAGCCCACATCTCGGTAGAAGTGCGCTTGATGCGGCAGAGCTTATGAATATCGGAGTTAATTATCTTCGTGAGCATATGATAGATGCGGCAAGGGTGCATTATGCATATGGATATTCAGGGACAACTGCTCCAAATGTTGTGCCAGACCATGCAACTTTAAAATATGAAGTTCGCGCACCTAAAGTTTCACAGGTACAAGATTTGTTTTCAAGAGTTGTTAATATAGCAAAGGGCGCAGCACTTATGACTGATACAAAGGTGAATTATGAGGTGACAATGGCATTTTCCGACTACCTTGCAAATAAAGCACTTGCAAGGCAAGCACAGCCGCTTTTTGAGCAGCTCGGAGCGCCAAATTTCGATGAGGCAGATTTTGATTTCGCAAGAAAGATGATTTTAACTTACAACAAAAATACTCAGCATGAGATAAGAGAAGCGCTTGTCGAGAGATTTTCATCAGAGATAGCAGATGATATGATGAAAAATCCACTCAATACAGATGTTCTTCCATTTGATGAGAGGGAGACAGGTTATAACTCAGGCTCTACTGATGTTGGAGATGTTGGATATGCTGCACCAACTCTTAATATAACTGTTGCAACGCAAGCTATTGGAAATGTTGGGCATACATGGCAGAATACATCATTCTCAAATAGCGAGATAGGCAATAAGGGAATGATAAAGGCGGCAGAGATTATGACCCTTTGTGCACTTGATATTATCGATAAGCCAGAAGTCATTAAAGAGGCGAAAAAAGAACTGCTGATAAAGAATGGTGGTAGCTATAGCTGCCCACTGCCAGCAGAGGCAACACCGCCAATAGGCAGATATTAATAGGTGCAACCAAGGTTTGAGTGAAAGAAGAGATAGCCCCGCCGCCTTGCAGCCGAAGGCTGCAAGGCGCAAAGTGCAAAATTTGCACTTTGCGGCAAAGAAACAACTATTTCTTTGTCGGCGGGGGTGATATCACAACAAATATAAAAAAGGTATGAAACGCATATAAACATTTCATACCTTTTATTTTGTTTTTGGTTTAAAGTTGATATAAAAGAAACAATAGAGCAGAGTCGATCTTTTTATTCTCTTGTATCTTTAAAATTCGAAAAATTTAGAATAAAAACAATGAGAAATTATATAACCGACATCAAACATTTTCTCTGCTATTTTGTTTTTTTGCGTTGTTTTCTTTATCCTTATTACCACTTTCTAAAGCCGTCCAAATAAGCGAGATAAAATGGCAGATGAAAAAGGTTATAATTAGTGGAATACCAAATTGGTTTCTAAAATCTATCGAATACCCACCATTTAGATGGCTTAGGAAATATGCCGAAAGTGGAATACTGCTGTCGTTTAGAGTTAAGTCATAAACTTTAAACTCACTATACTGAACATCTGTAAAATCAAGTCTTAAATGGCTTAGATAGTGAAGCGGGAAATAGGTGGCATATTTACCGTCCCCAACAGGATAGAAGAGGGAAGCCTCATATCGAACTTCTTTCCCTGCCTGCGAGCCTGTGATAAATGCAACAATCTCATTTGGCTGTATATCATACTCTACCCGAAATGAAATATTAACAACTTCAGTCTCGGGAAGATAGTTCAGCTGCGAATCAACAGTATTTGAATAGAGGGTTGTGCCATCTAAGATATCGGTATTATCAGAGGTTAAATCATATAGATGGATATATTTATCTTGCTCTGAAACCAAATCTAAATGTCTAATGCTCAGAACGGTTTCGTAGTGTGTAAAGAGAAAAAAAGCTAAAAAGATAGCGATAAACATTATTGGTGAGAATATCAGAAAAAACTTAACTTTTTTAGTCATTGTTATCCTCCGAAATGCGAATGGTAGAGTCTAAATCAATAAATCCAACATTATTTCTATCGGTTAGAATCTCGATAGATATAATATCATAGAGTCTGTGATAGACCTGCAAATTGCCGTCAGGAGTGAAATGGGTAGCGGCGAAAGATAGAAAAAATGGCCCTCCATAGAGAGGCATAGTCTGCTGAAAAGAGACGATAATACTATCGTCCTTTTTATAGCTGCCGGTGAGGATATTATTAAACATCGTGTTTGTGCCGGCTATCTCGGTACCCTTGATATCTTTAATCGTCATAGCGAAAATAGGGTCTGAAACATCTTCATTGAAAAGCACTCGATATTTTATGGTGCACTGCTCGCCCTTTTCAATAGTTGTTGCTAAAACACCATCTTTATTAAATACCCCGAAATCAACTATCTGAGCCGCTTTGTTACCATATTCTTGAGCTGATGGATTAATATTTAATTTGCTCTTCCAAAGGGTTTGGTCTATCTCTTCGGTGATAGAGTTTTCATCATCTCCTGATTTTGTCGTGAGAGATTTTTTATACAGATTAACAATATCTTTCGGATCTCCCTTATCAACGACCTCGCCTTTATTTAAGAGAACAGCATAGTCGCAATATCGGATAACGCTGTTTAGATCGTGGGTTACGAAAAGAATAGTTTTTCCGCGTTCGATAAACTCTTCAAATTTTTTGTAGCATTTTAGCTGAAAGAAAGCATCGCCAACTGATAGCGCCTCATCGACAATTAAAATATCAGGGTCAACATTTATAGCAACAGCAAAAGCAAGGCGGACAAACATTCCGCTTGAATAATTTTTGACAGGCTGATTTATAAATTCACCGATATCTGCAAACTCAACTATATCAGGTATTCTCTCTTTCATCTCGTTTTTTGAAATGCCCATAAGCGCGCCGTTTAGATAGATGTTTTCAATACCGGTATATTCATGATTAAAACCAGCACCAAGCTCAAGTAGCGCAGAGATGCGGCCATCAACTCTGCACTCACCGCTCGTCTGCGATAAAACACCAGTAATAACTTTCAGAAGGGTTGACTTACCGCTGCCGTTAGCTCCGATGATAGCTGTACAACTGCCTTTGCGAACACTAAAAGAAACGCCATTTAAGGCGTAGAAATCTTTGTAGTAGCTGTTTCGACCGAAATTTACAGCCTCCAGCAGACGATGGATATTTCGCTCATACAGTTTATATACTTTCTTGAGATTATTTACCTCAATAATATTTCCCATAAAACTCTCCGTTTTATATTTTTTATTATTATACCATATTTAATCTCTTTGCAAAAGATGAAAAAGAAAATATTAATAGTATTGACGATATTTTAAGGTAATGATACTGATAATAAAAAAGCTATGCATTAACGCATAGCTTTAATAACTTATTTTATAAATCCTGCCATACCAACGCAACCAAGGCCTGAATGGGTTGAGACGGTCGAGCCGAGCTTTGTATTGTAGTACTCTTTTATGCCGGGCATTGCTTCGAGAATAAGCTTTTGAAACTGCTCTCTTGAGTCGGGCGCATCGACATCTCCGATGATAAATGATTTTGAAAAATCAAGATCAACCGACTGGAAATTTTTAACAAGCCATGCAAACGCTGCATCAAGACCGCGAGTTTTATGGACAGCTAAAATTTTCGGGCCATCAACTCGAAGGATAGGTTTAAGCTTTAGCATACCTCCGATTTTTCCGACAATAGCATTCATCCTGCCGCCCTTGACAAGGTTTTCAAGGTTGTCAACAACTGCGAGGAAATAAACTTTTTCACGAAGCGCTCTTATTTCATCTGATATCTCTTTAGCGCTCATTCCGCTATCCTTGAGCTTTATAGCTTCAAGAACTAAGTTTGTCAGTCCCATTGTTACTGTTTTGCTATCAACAATATGTATGTTATCATAACCGACCGACTCATATGCGATAACTGCCGACTGATAAGTGCCGGACATTTCAGATGCAATAGTTATAACAACTGCCTCGTCTCCACTATCTTTAATCGACTCAAAAAGGTCCTGGAAAACAGCAACAGTAACCTGACTTGTAGTTGGTAGCGTCTCTGAAGCTTCCATCTTTCTATAAAATTCTTCTGTAGAGATAGTCACGCCGTCGATAAACTCCTCATCGCCTATGCGTATTGTTAGCGGAACAACTTGAATTCCAAGCTCTGCCGCCCATTCTCTGGAAATATCACTTGTGCTGTCGGTAATAATTCTAACTGCCATTTTTTCCTCCAAATTAATTATTGTAGCGCTTTTCGATAAAATCGAGAACTTTATAAATAGAAGAGGATAAAACCATAGCTTCCTCTTCGCCAAGAACATTGAGAAGATCGTCCATCATATCGTTGTGATATGCTTGATGGGCATCGTGAGCCAAAATGCCCTTTTCAGTGAGACTGAGGATGACTACACGCTTATCAGCACCCTTTGTTTTCTCGATATATCCTTTTTTAACAAGGGTATTAACAGCAATAGATAGCGTACCGTCTGAAACATAGAGCTGCTGTGCGATACTGCTCATATTGTTGTCTCCTGTATTTTTTGAATGCATAATAGCTTCGATAATATGAAATTCTTTTATTGATATTTCCTTGTCGCAAAGTTTCTCGAGCGCACGCTCTTCCATCTTTAAAATGCCATTAAAAGCCTTAACAAGGAAAAAATTAAGTTTATCTTTTTCGCTCATAGTTCACCTTTTATTTTGATATTCAAACCTTCATAATTTTAGCAAAGATTAAACGTTTTGTCAAACTTTAAAAAGCTTCTTTGCGTTTTGATTAGTTGCAGCTATTATCTCTTCACTGCTTACCCCTATAATTTCTGCGATAACTTGAGCTGTGTACTTTAAAAGTCTGCTATCACACCTTTTTCCCCTTTTTGGCTCAGGTGCCATATAAGGGCAATCGGTCTCGATTAAAAGCTTATCAAGCGGCACAACAGCGCATGCCTTTTTTGCTTTTTGTGCGTTTTTAAAGGTTATAACACCAGTAAAGCTTATATAATATCCCATTTCGATAAGTTTTTGAGCTGTCTCGGCAGAGCCTGAAAAACAATGGACAACACCTGTGACACAAGGGTACTCCGCTAATATTTCAAGGGTATCTTTTGTTGCCTCTCTCGAGTGGATAATGACTGGGAGAGTGAGTTTTTTAGCGAGTTCCATCTGTTCTCTAAAAACTTTTTTTGCAATCTCTTTTGGTGCAAAATTATAGTGGTAATCAAGGCCTATTTCACCAAGAGCAACACAACCTTCACGCAAAATAACCTCTTCGAGCGCCTCTAAATACCCATCTTTAACATTCCCCGCATCATGCGGGTGAACAGCTATAGCCGTTTTCATAAACGGATATTTTTTATAGAGAGAAAAGTCCTCATCTTTTGCATTTGTGGTGCAGATAACATCTAAAATATCAGAAACACCATTTTCATTCATCGAAGATAACAGCTCATCCAAATCCTCTTTAAAGGCATCAGATTGATAATGAGCGTGGCTGTCGAAAATTCCCATTAACGAACCACCGAACCTGGCGCTATATCATCATCGAGGAAAATAACCCTTGCAGTGTCACCTGGGGGGACATCTGCCGCTAAAATCATACCATTTGAAACAACCCCACGAAGCTTTGCAGGTTTTAGGTTTGAAACTAAAACAACGGTTTTACCAGTTAAGTCTTCAGGAGTGTACCACTCCGCTATTCCGCTAACAACCGTTCTATCTTGAACAGTGCCGTCATCAACTGTTAATTTTAGCAGTTTATCGCTCTTTGGTACAGGCTCGCATGCGAGTATTTTCGCAGCAATTAGCTTCACTGCCGCAAAATCATCAATAGTTATCTCTTTGTTTGCTTCTGTTTCTACCACTTCTTCTTTAACCTCTTTTTTCTCTTTTAGTTTCTCGAGCTCTTCAAGCTCTTTCTTAATATCAATTCGAGGGAATAAAACCTCGTTCTTAGCGACCGTTGCATTAGCTTTTAAAAGTCCGTATTTCTCAGCATTTGCAATAGCTAAATCATCGGTAGTGATACCGATAGAGGCTGTAATTTTAGCGCAGCTTTCAGGCATGAATGGGTTTAGCAGAATAGCTGAAAGGCGAAGGACCTCAAGCAGGTTATATAAAACAGATGCAAGTCTTGCTTTTTTGTTCTCATCCTTGCCGAGTATCCAAGGTGCTGTTTCATCGATATATTTATTTGCTCTACCGATAACGGTGAAAACCTCTTTTAGCGCATCTTGGAATGCAAAAGATTCCATATTATCGCAGTATTTTGGATAGAGGGCGCTCATCATAGAAATAAGCTCATCATCAAGCGGGTCGCTCTCTCGCTCAACTGGCAGAGTTCCGCCGAAATATTTATCAACCATCGTAACCGTTCTTGAGAGGAGGTTTCCAAGATCGTTTGCAAGGTCTGAGTTTATCCGTGTTATTAAAAGCTCATTTGAGAAACTTCCATCAACGCCAAAAGGAAACTCGCGAAGCAAGAAGTAGCGAAGAGCATCAACGCCATATCTCGATGAAAGCATAGCTGGGTCGACAACATTTCCTTTAGATTTGCTCATCTTTCCGCCATCGAGCAGAAGCCAACCATGACCATAAATCTGCTTTGGAAGCGGCAAATCAAGCGCCATTAGCATAGCAGGCCAGATAATCGAGTGGAAACGGACAATCTCTTTTCCAACAAAATGAACGTCACATGGCCAATATTTATCATAGTCGTTATATTGGCTGTTCTGGTAACCAAGAGCGGTTATGTAGTTTGATAATGCGTCAATCCAAACGTAAACAACATGCCCTGGATCAAACTCAACAGGGATACCCCATTTGAAAGTTGTTCTTGAAACGCATAGATCTAAAAGTCCTGGCTCGATAAAGTTTTTTATCATCTCATTTTTGCGGCTCTCTGGCTGCAAAAACTGAGGGTTTGTTTCATATAGATTTAGAATTTTATCGGCATAGTTCCCGAGTTTGAAGAAATATGCCTCTTCGCTTGAAGCCTTAACATCACGGCCGCAGTCAGGGCATTTGCCGTCGACAAGCTGGCTCTCAGTCCAGAAAGACTCACAAGGAGTGCAGTACATGCCCTCGTATTTGCTTTTATATATCTCACCCTTATCATAGAGCGCTTTAAAGATCTTTGCAACGCTCTCTTTATGGTAGTCATCCGTTGTTCTGATAAATCTATCATTTGAGATATTCATAACTTTCCAGAGCTCTTTTATCGAGTCTACTATCTCATCGACAAAAGCTTTCGGAGAAACGCCTTTAGCATCTGCCCGCTCCTCAATCTTCTGCCCATGCTCATCAGTTCCAGTCAGGAACATAACATCAAAACCTTGAAGTCTTTTATATCTCGCCATAACATCAGCGGCAACGGTGCAATAGGTATGCCCTATGTGAAGTTTATCTGATGGGTAGTAGATTGGGGTTGTGATATAGTATTTTTTCTGCATATTTATCTCCTTAATTTGCTTTTTATCTTAGCGGCGGTATTGACCGCCTTGTTTACAAGTTTGTTATATATAAAATCAAATTCGCCAGCATAGGTAACAACCTCACCATTAAAGCTCTTTTTAAATTCATAAACGCCGAAAAGCGCTTCGCTCTCGTTTTTGTCGATGCAAACTCCTTGCATATCATAGAGAACAGCGTTTGTGTCAACCGCCCAGTTCATAAGCTCCCACTGCAAAAGGTAGGTCGCACGTAGATTTCGCATCTTCGAGCTACTGCCACCATAAACATGCGAAACAACCCCCGCATAGTTTATAGCAATCCCGCCACAGAGCGGCTCGCCCTCAAAAGAGCAGATATATAGCCTTGCGCTCTCCCCAAAGCTATCGAGCAGACGGACAAGATAATCTTTTGTTCGCTGGGTAAACGACTGTCGTCCGGCTGTATCTTTATATAAAGGGTAAAAATCATCTATATGCGAGCTATCGAAATATTCGCAAATAACTCCCTTTTTCTTTGGAAGTCGCATCTTATATCTCGTATCAACGCCAACATGCTTTAATAGCCCTTCTCTATCAAGCTCCCCGATATTTGTCAGCTGATAGTTATGCCTTGTTTGAGCGGTCTGATGAAAAGAAGCATTCTCTCGGTGGGAGAACCCGAGCTTTCGCAGTGTTTCTATCTTCTCCCGCTCGCTCTCTAAAATAAACGGATCGATTTTCAGCGCATAGCCTTTATGCTTTTTCGCAACCTCTCGTGCACCGTATAAAAGATCGGTTAGCACCTCGAGGTTATTAAAATCGCAGAGTGGCCCTCTTGGTGAGTATAATAGAGAAGCGCCGATAACAGGCACTTTATAGAGCAGTATTAGCATACCGCCAACTATTTTGCCACCGCTATCCCTTGAAACAACTATTTCGCGCCCCCAGTTATTTTTAACTTCGCCCCAAGCGGCCGACTGCATAAAAGAAGCACCTGTAAAGCCTCTCGCAAACTGCTCATATTCATCGTATCTATCTTTTTGTAAAATCTCCAAAAAATCAAACTCCTATTTTTTTCGCATCTTGTTTTTAAATCTACTAAAATTGATGCCTACCTGATGATAACCCCTTTTTAGCTTCTTCATAGAATTAAAAGCAAAATTCACAGCTGGATTTAAAATATAGTCAAACTCACCTGCAAGCGCTAAAATTTCGCCGTTAAATCCCTTTTTAAATCGATAAACGCCTATCATCGGACTCTCAGGGTCTGCATTAACGGGAATTCCAAGGAAATCATAGAGATAGCAGCCGCCATCTATCGCCCATTTAATCATCTCCCACTGCATAAGGTAGTTTGGCATAACATTTCGGTGAGCATTATCAGAGGCACCAAAAACATACCAGCACTTGCCACCATATCTTATACAGAGCGCCGCCGAAACTGCAATATCGTTGTGATAGCAGATATACATTCGGATATTCTCGCCATAAACATCGAGCATCTTCTCATAATAGGAAGCGGCACGACAGACAAAATTATCCCTTTTCGCGGTTATTCTCATAAGGCGCATAAAATCATCCATCGCCTCTTTGCCGCATATTTTGCACTCGACACCATGTTTTATAGCAACCCTTATGTTGTATCTTGTTTTTTGGGAGAAGCTCATTATAACTTCATCGGCAGTTTTGCCCTCTATATCGGTAAGACCATAGTTATATCTCGTCTGCATCGTTTCAAAATCAGCTCTGCCAGCCTCATATTTAAATCCAAGATCGGTTATAACTTTAAGGGAAGCGACATCACTCTCAAAAACGCCTGGATCCATCTTGAATAGAAATCCACCGTATTTTTTTGATAGCGCCTTTACCCCAAGTAGCAGGTCTGCAAGGGTTTCTTTATCGCCATAATCATAAACGGGGCCGCGTGGACAGTAGATGAATTTGCTCCCGATTACCGGCAAGCTCTGCATCAAAATAGAAGCGCCACCTTTTATTTTTCCACTCTCATCCCTTGAAACAACAACCTCGTGAATCCAGTTCGACTTAAGGTCTGCCCAAGCCTGCGATTGCATAAAATTGCCGTTTTTATGCCTTTTATTAAACTCTTCAAATTCAAAATAGCGCTCTTTAGATAATATTTCCATGAACCCTCCGAAAACTCTTAAATAATAACATATTATATCATAAATTAAACTATTTACAAAGCAAAAAATAAATTGTAAAATGATGTTGTAATATATCGGATTTTTGGGGTTATATTAATATGAAAAAAGATGTTTATTTAAAATTGTTAGCATTAGTTGTTATTTTGATATGGGGTAATACAACAATTATGACCAAAACGGTCCTTATCCATCTAAAACCCACCTATATTATGCTCTTTAGGTTTATTATTGCCTACTCGGTGCTTCTTATTGCATACCCGAAGTTTCATAAGGCTGTTTCTTTTAAAGATGAGCTATATCATTTTTTAGCAGCATTTTTTGGCAGTGCCCTTTATTTTCTCTTTGAAAACAATGCTCTGCTTCACACAAAAGCTACAAACGTTGCTTTCATCATCTCAACAGCGCCGGTTATAACAACTATCGCATACAGCTTTATTTCAAAAAACGCAAAGCTGACAAAGAAAAAAATTACAGGTATTATCTTCTGTCTTGCTGGGATAATCTGTATTGTTGTTGCAGGGGGCGAGGGATTATCTTTTAATCCTCTCGGTGATATGCTTGCATTATTATCAGTTCTTTGTTGGAGCTTTTACTGTATAATTTTAGGCAAGATAAGACTTGCCAACGGCGCGCTATACTGCACAAGAAAGATTTTTTTCTATTCGATAATAAGCATAATACCTTTCACTATTTTCGATGGCATCCTCTCTTTTGATATTGCGGCGCTTGCAAAACCTTCGGTCTTTATAAATCTGCTAATACTTGGCGCTGTATCCTCTTCGTTTTGTTATTTCATATGGACAATGCTCACGAAAAAACTCGGAACCGAAACGACAAGTAAATTTCTATTTCTAAGCCCTATCATAACAACTATAAGCTCATATTTTCTGCTCGGTGAAGCTATAACCGTTTTTACAGTTCTCGGGGCTGCTCTTATCCTAATTGGAGTATCATTTAAGGATAAGAAAAAGCAGATCTCAAGAGACATATCAACAGAGATGCATTCTGATATGACTGTTGAGAGTGAAGTTAGTAGCTAAAAGAGTAGGACTGGAATTATTATTTTGTATATAGTACTTAAATTTTGATATTTAAGAGCAAATAATAAAAAACAGTTGTAATTATCGCTTGCTTATGGCAATATAGTAAGGATATGATTTTTTGGGGGATTTAGATGTTACGAGATAAAGCGCTACATAAAACGATACTTTCGATAGCTATTCCAATGTCACTACAGATGCTTTTGACATATGGAGTTCAAGCGATAGATGGTATTATGCTCGGTCAGCTCGGAGAGACGGAGATGACGAGCGCAAACCTTGGCAATCAGATGTTTTGGATGTTTTCGATGATTTCAAACGGAGTTTCGGCAGGAGCGGCAGTTCTTATATCGCAATATTATGGAAAAAATCAGATAAAACCTATAAAAACCATAATGGCAATGGCTTGGAAAACAATAGCGGTTATAGCTGTTTTATATAGCATATCTGTTGTTTTGTTCCCAGGGAACTATATGGATATTTTCACAAACGACAGTGGAGTTATAGCGCACGGTGCAGAGTATCTTTCGATAATCGCACTATCATATCCGCTTTATGCTGTTAGTTTTTGTTATCTTAGCTACTGTAGAGCGCTTGGTCAAGCCCATATTATCCTCACTGTAAACGGGATATCATATACCGTTAATATAGTTTTAAACTATCTATTGATATTCGGAAAATTTGGCCTTCCTGAAATGGGAGTCGCAGGAGCGGCAGTTGGAACACTTGCTGCACGAGTAGTTGAGCTCTTTATAGTGCTTATTCATATGCATAAATATGAGAGGATTGCAAAATTCAGATTACCCGATTTAAAGCTATTTGACAAACAACTTTACAAAGACTGGTTTAAATATACTCTGCCAATAGTTGGATGCGATATATCGATGGGATTTTCGGTGACAGTGCAAGCATCAATTCTTGGAAACGTTTCAACATTTGCAACAGCGGCAAACGGTATAGCGCTTGTTGTGTCTCAAATTGCAAGCACCCTATTTTCGGGCGTTTGTAATGCTGCTACGGTCATAATTGGAAGGCATACAGGCAGAGGCGAGAATGACTATGTGCAAAAGCTTTCTAAATTTTTCATAAAGCTTACAGTGTCTTTGGGATTTGTCGCACTCTTATTAAATATTTGTGCAAGTTTCTTTGTTCCAGATTTTTACAACATAGAGGAAAGCACGAAAGTAATAGTTCGACAACTGATGACAGTTTATGCATTCGACGCCATATTCTACTCGCTTGAGTTTATAACGATAGTAGGTATTTTAAGGGGCGGCGGTGCTGCAAAATTCACCTTCTGGGCGGTGTTTATTCCAAACTGGTGCTATGGTGTTCCATTTGCGGCACTTGCGGCGTTTGTTTTTAACTGGTCGCCTGTGGTTATAGTTGCTATCGCTCGAAGTGCAATAGCATTTATGGGAATATCCTCAGTTATAAAGATTCGAAAAGGCAACTGGATAGAAAATATTACTCGAGATTAGTATAGTATTATTATGCAGATAACTATTGCAACCGCAATGGTTATCTGTTATTATATTATCGAAAAATGTCGAAAAAAAGAGGAATAATGCAGTGAGAAATCTTAAAGTCAATTTGCGCGTTATATTAATAGCTTTGATAATATTTGTAACGGGAGCGGGAATGGTTTTTTCAGCGTCAGATATTGACGACCCCGAAAAGGTTGTTATAACGATAACACCTGAGTATACCGAATATCCTATCGGTACGAGCGAAGATGTTAAAATTAAATATACTATATCAATAAAACCGCCGCAGGATAGTTATATTGGTCTGTTTCAGCTAAACCTTGTTCCGTCAGATGGATTAACTCTATCGACTATTGAAGATGCGTCAGATGGATATTATCTGAACCCTGAAAATAGATATAACGGCTCAGCTTCTACTGGAATATACCAAGAAATCAGCTATAGTCCGATAAATTCAGGTATTTTTGCGGCAGGAACGATAGCGCCGAACGATATCGGCTACCCAGTCAGAGTGCAAACTGAAGAGATAGAAATTATGACTATAGTTGCAACGCTCCCCGCTGGCAGCGAGGGAGCATTCACCCTATCGGTCGATAAAACCGTCGATGAACTTATTGTGGGTAAGAGCAGTAGCGTTCAGTATAGTTTAGATGAAATAGCAGTGGTGACAACCCCTGTAACGGTTTCTGCGGAAATTGGGTATAATATCGTCGGCGCTATTTCAACAAGTGATAATACTCGCGATATCGAAGTAACTCTGCAAAACGCCACAACAGGAACAGCTATTGAAGCAAAAACCCTCACAGGAGGAATGAGAGAATTCACCTTCACAGATGTCGCAAACGGAACGTATGATATTTTAATCGAAAAAGTGGGCGCTCTACCGCTTTTGATAAAGGACGTTGTCGTCTCGAATGGCAATGTTGATTTCACAGAAGAGGGCAGTGGGTATGAGAGCTTTATGATGATTGAAGGGGATGTCGATGGAAATAGCATAATAAACTTCTACGACCTTGCAGAGGTCAGAAATTCAAAAAACTATAATAAATCAGTAGCTAGCGAGGGCGTGGACCCGAATGCTGATATTGATAGCAACGGAATTGTTAATTTCAACGACCTTAGCATTATCAGAAACTCACGAAACTATAATAAGAGCGCAGCTGATTCAATTATAACTATTGTGCAGTAGGTAGTTAATATCTCGCTACCATACAATTAAAAATTTTCATAGGCACGCATACTATGCCTGCCTATTTTTTGTGAGTTTTGCAGCATTTTCGCAATGGGTAAGCTGCGTTTATGAATAACTAAGGTGAAGTGGGGGGTAGAGGTTATATTCATTAGATTTAGCAGAAAATTAATGCAAATTAGCTGTTTGCCCGAATGTTACACGGGTGGCGAAGGTAAGGTATAATATAAATCTAACATAAACGTTTTATTTTGTTAATTTGAGGCTCGCAGTTGCAGAACAACCGCCGAATATAACTAATAAATATTAATTTCGGTTTATTTATGATAACTTCTGTAAATTTAATCAAAAACGGCCGACCTTTTTATTGACAAAGAGGTCGGTTTTTGATATATTTATTGTATATGTATCGTGAAAAAAGATAATGATTACCAATTACTTATTATAAGTTATCCAAGTGCGATTTAAAACAGAGTTTATATAAATATTCAAAGTCAAACAGAGCGAATATAAAAAAACATTTTTGGAGGATACGATGAAAGCAGTAAAGAGAGTTTTTGCAGCGGTCTTGGCATTTGCGGTGCTTGTCGGTATTATACCGTCGGGTCTGTCGCAGAGTTTGCCTGTATTAGCGGCGACGTCAGCAGGCGAAGAGGCAGGAGTGCGCCTTTATGCGGATGCATCTGATTTTGATGATACAACCAATATTCTAACAGTATCAATGCAGATAAAGCTACCGGAAGGTGTTAATGGAATTACTTCGTTTGGCTCAATGATTACATACGACACTTCAGGACTTACCCTTTATAATAAAGATGGTTCTGCAAGCACAGTAACGCCCTCTGAAACTGTTCGGAGGAGTACAACATCAATTTATGACCCTGAAATTGATAATTTAGTAAATGTTGATATAAAAAGCGCCAATAACGTCTCATACACTGCTGATGATGTTGCAATTTACGGTTCAGGAAGTAGTGCTTCGTTAGTTGTTAATTTATCACCAGGAGCTGGTTACCATAGTGACCAAGCGACAACCGATTGGCAGAATGTTTATACACTGAAATTTCTGGTAGATGATGCCTATACTCTTGATAGTGATTCAATTAGATTTGCAAATGCTACAGCAGATATTACAGCTATCAACAGTATGTTAGGTGCTGCAAGTGAAAATGGTCCTGCGAGATATTCTGTTTACTATGATGTTTCAGCAATAAGCGGTGGGGACTTTATAGCTAATGAAGAAATAGATGGTAATAGATATTATCATAACCTTATAGATGGAAATGTAGGTTCGAATCATTTTAGCATGTCCGCTCCGGGTACCGGTCTATCGATAATCCCAGGTGGGCATACCATGCCTACTATCCCTGTAGTTCGGGTAGCTATAAACGGTGATAATGCTAATGCTGTTACATATGAAGATGGCGATACCGTTAATGTGACCTACGGTGATATGATATCTGTTACAGTTGGAACTGACGACGGCTCAGGATTTAATGAAACAACAAATTTTTCAGCAGTGACTATTAACTATGATGTAAAGGATTTTAGTTATTATATTGATAATGCAGATAATATAGAGTATACGAATTTAAGGACTATTAATATAACTGGATATAATGGCGATACCTATGTACCATCAGTTAAATATACCATAGATGGCACAAATCAAGAGCTAACTCTAAGCTTTAATATAAGCCGAAAAACTGTTGAAAAATTTGACCCAAGAAGATTTTTTGTAACAGATATAACCTTGCCTTATAGCTATACAAATAAATATTCAGTTGCACCCGATGCAACAAAGCTTGCAGCACTAACAACCGCGGGCAGCAATACCTTGATGATACCTGAAGAGCAGGTTAGAGATGATGAAGTTTACTTCCAAAATTATACCGACAGCACAGCGACTGAACCTACAGACCTATTCGAGATACCTCTTGTTTTTGAAGAAACATATGTAGGTCTTGGTGTGGTTTCAACCTTTAAAACTGAGTTTGTTAAATTACTTGGCGACGATGCATATAAATATGTTTTAGCAGATGATTTCGGTACCGGTTCAGCAGGTGGGGGTACAATAACCCTCACAACCGCCGACCAACCTCTTGAAACAGAATATACAATAGATAACCCATACCAAATTCGTCTTGGCAATACCATTTCATTCGCTGAGTTTACAGATGCAGTACTTGGCGAATTTAAAGGGGACACTGCTGTAATAAGCTCAGCAAGTTCAAATTTGGGTATTGATAATACAAAAAGGCTTATAACTGCGATATCTGAAAATAGCGCACCGATAGAAGTTGTTATCAAAAGTCTTGCAATGGATGGAAATTCCGATGACACAGATGAATACAGAGAAACTGATATTTCTGTTTATGTGGATGTTGTACCAAAGGATCCAGTAACTATCCCCTTTAAACTAAGTGGTGATGCAGCTGATAAATTGACATTCAATAATTCAAATATAGATTTAGAGGATATTGGATATTTTGACTATGACGATACTGGTATAACAGACCAAACCATAGTTGATGCCCTAACGGAAAGCACGAAATACTATGCCGCAGATGATGCAGGAGCGAAGACTGGCGATGCGCTGGCAGGGCCTCCGAAAGATGCCGGAAAATATATAGTTGAAGTTTCTCACGAAACCGAAACGAATATCTATAGCGGTTCTCAAAACTTTACAATAAACCCATTCACTCTAACCGATGAAAACATAACCTTTAATATTTCAGATGAAGACAGATTTAGAACCTTCAATGGCAAAGAGCAAGTGTTAACAGTTGGAGAGGTATATGTAGACCTATATAACACACCAAATAATGCAGATGATGATATAGTCACTAGAATTAATTTCAATGGGATCAATGAATCGACGTCTTTAACAAGCATTTTAAGAGCAACCGTCGCCGGCAATTATTCGTATACAGTAATTGGAGAAAACAATTTTACCGGAAAAGCTTCTCTTTACTGGTCGATAGAGCCTTTAGTTATAACTAAAGACAATACAGAGGTACTGTATACCGACCAGAATGGTGCAGCTGATGGAACATTAACATATAATAAAAATCCGCAAAGCCAACGAATAACTCTCAAATTTACAAATGGTACACCAGAAGAAACTGACGATTTTGTTATAGACGAGGGTGAGTATTATATTTCACGTGAATCACAAACAGATGCGGGCGATTATCTTATGGGGATAGAAGGTGGAGCGAAAGGCAATGTAACAGGCACCCTTACCGATATCCCATGGACTATTGAAAAAGCGGATGTTGCTATTACAACCTTTAGAGGTACTAAGCCATATAATGGAAAAACAGACCTTGAGGGGCTTAGCTTTAGCATTATTGGTTTAAATTGGGATGTAAGCGGTGTCGGTGTAGATGTTTTTCCAGGAACTGACCCTGTTTTCGGTACTGATTATACCGTTTCAGGAACACTCAGTAGCCAATATGTAGCTGCTCGTAACATTAATGACTTTAAAATTGTTCCGAGCGTTACCTCAGATTATTTTGATAATTTTAATATAATCTATAATGGATCATCATTTATTGCTGAAGTTACTGCTGTCGAGCAACCGATAACAGTAAACTCTTCAAATGATAGTACAAATAGTCAAAGTAACCCATATATATTAAAGATTAATTCAGAGCACACTATAACCGATTTATTCGAGGGCGAAATAGGAGCAGTTAAAAACGTTACGATAAGCAATGCCGACAGTTTAGAACTATCGGTATCAGCTGACAAATCAACTATCTTAGCAGGTGGTGTTTTTGGAGAAACTGTTGCTAAAGTAGATGTGAATTTTGCCGCAGTCAACGTTGATAATAGTGGCAATGATGAATACCTCGAAACAACTAAAACCATCTATGTTAAGGTTATTGATAAAAATCCTGTTGATGCAACTGCAACGGCACGCGATAAAACCTATGACGGCAATGCTTACGACCCAAATATGTTTGTAACAGTCACAGGTATACCTGCGGGACTCACCAAAACATACACATACTATGAGCGTGATATTATGAGTCCAGTTGGAGTACCTACAAAGTTACCAGGAGCACCAACTATTGCAAATATAGATGGCGTAAAAGAGTATATAGTTGAAGTTACCGCGGAAGATGCTGATAACAGATATACTGCAAGCGATACTTTCAAAATAAACCCGTTTGAGCTAACAAGCGCAAACACAACTATAACGCTCGGCTCAGACCTTGTATATAATACCACTGAGCAGACAAGAGATTTCGATGTTACCGTTACAGGTTTTGATAATGTTACTTATAATATAAATTCTGGTAGCGACAAAGGGACAGATGCGGGCGATTATACCCTAAGCATCACCGGTACAGGAAACTTCAAAGGGACTGTAACAAAAGCTTGGGAGATAGAAAAACTACCTGTAACTGTTAAGTCATTTAAGGCGGCAAAAGATTATGATAAAACAACAAGCCTTAATGGTTTATCGGTAACAGAGCTTCTGTTCGCAAGTGATATTCCAGATGACCATAGCTATATCCTGACAACAAATTATACTATTTCAGGAACGCTAACTAGCGCAAATGGAGGCACAGGAATTGGTATATCAAACTTCTCGATAACACCTGTTGCAAACACAGAGCTTGCAAACTATGATATATCTATTTCAGAAACTGCTGGAACAGTTGATGTTACGATTGATAAAATAGCGCTTCCCGATGGATACTCAATAACTTCTGATACTGTTGATATTATCTATAATAGAGCAATAACAGATATGCCTTTCTCTATTGATTTAGAGTTCCCAGCTGATTCTGGTACTATAAAATACGACCCGTTAAATGTATCTATCCTAGGTGATACAGTTGGATTTAGAGGTGTTGATATAGCTACAAAAACAAGCAATAATATGATTGAAGTGACCTACGATGGTACCCAGACCTCAAGTGGCGGGAGTATGAAATATATTATCCCATTTGAAACTCAAAACTATATAATTCCAAATAACTATGAGCTGATTATTAATTTTGTTGAAAAATATTCAACAGATGTTGAAGTAACAGGCAAAACTGAGGTAACCTATGGCGATGCCGACTTCACCCTTGGTAAATCAGCAAAAATTCCTGGCGAGGGAGTAGGCGTTTGGAGCTTTGAGAGCTCAGACACCGATGTGCTAGAAGTTGATAGCACAACTGGTAAAGTTACGATAGTAGGGGCTGGTAGTGCAACTATAACTGCAAGCTATGAAAGCGATACTCATAAAGGTAGCGATACTATTAATATAACCGTTGCGAAAAAGACCATCTCATTTTCGGGCGTAACTGTTCATGATAAAGAATATGATGGTAATACCACTGCGACCTATGATGAATCGGGTCTAACTGTCACTGGACTTGTAACTTCACTTGATAGTCTTGGTATAGACGGTTTGAGATTTATTGTTGAAGAAGCAACATTTGATAACAAAAATGCAGGAACTAATAAGACTGTAACAGTAATTTACAACTTAACTGCAACAGTCGATGTTTCATCAATAGAAGTCAGACGTAAGATCAGTGACTACTTTAGTGACTATATATTTATACCCACGACCACCCATAAAGCGACTATCGAGAAGAAAGGGTTGACTGCCACAGAGGGTACAGGGGTTATATTCAGCAAGTACTTTGATGGAACAACCGATATAAGTAGCGGTTCGTATGCTAATGCTGTCACATTTGATGGTGTAGTTACTGGCGAAAGCATTGACTTTAGCCAGTATACAAAAGTAGGATTCAAGTATGATAACGCCGATGCCGGCACTGATAAAACGGTAACAGGTAGCATTAAACTTACTAAAACCGCTATAACTGATAACTATTATCTAATAAACAGCGATTTGACCTATCTAAATCAGGAGATTATTGCGATTGACTCATCGTTTGGGTTACCACCTGTAATCTATGTTACAGACGGCACACTATTAAGTGAAGTAACTTTCGACACTACATTCATAGGAGTTGACGGTGCAACCGAGAGCGGTACATTATCTTTCACACGCTCTGGAACTCCTATTACCGACTATACCTTCACAGGTGCTGTTGGAACATCAACGTTTATAGACTATACTTTTACTCCTAATAATTCAAACTACCTGGAAAAAATTGGAAATATCCTGTTTCCTATAACCGATAAAACACCTATATTTGTAACGGTAGAAGATGTTGAGATAACCTATGGTGATACATTTGACTGGGGTAACGATTTAAAGATAACTGCTAAAACGGCAGATGGCACAGATGTTACCGGTAGCTATCGCGAAGGCGATGGCAGTTACCCAAATTTTGCAGGGGCTGGCGTTGTGGGTATTATATTTACTCCAGATGAATCTGAAACCTATGCAGAGGCAACTGCAATTGTTCGGTATGTTATAAATAAAGCAAAAATTACTGGCACGCCAACATTTACAAAAGTGAGCGAAGCTGGAAAAACACTGACAGATATTACTGTCGATTTAAGCGGTATTGCACCGAGTGGCGCAGTGTTTAAGTGGGAAAATCCAGATGAAACAATAATTGAGCAGGGCGTTTCATACAACTATGAAATTAATATATTTTATGTTGGTGCCGCTCATCCGGATTTCAACTATGAAACACTAACAGGCTCGGTTGTCCTTTGGGAGAATAGCGCAGTAACTCCACCACCTGTAAACCAGTTTACAATAACTGCATCAGCGGGCGAGGGTGGAACTATCAGCCCATCGGGTAGTGTTTCAGTGTTAACGGGTGCTACCCCGACATTCACAATAACTCCAAATGCGGGTTATGAGATTGAGGGCGTTATAATTGATGAAAGCGTAACACTCAACGTTTCAAGCTATACCTTTGCGGCAATTGATGCAAGCCACTCAATTAGAGCTACATTCAGACTCGCAACAACAGATAATACTGATGATGACGATGATAGCAGCTCACAAGGCACAGGTAATGAGGGTGACGAAGACGACGGAACAGACGGCACTGATGGCGATGGAACAGGCGATGAGGGAGATAGCGAAGACGATAGCTCATCTTCATCGAGTGGCACAGCCGCAGATAATGCAACCGATGTTTCGGTAACTCTACCGAGTACCGATAAAGAGATAACCTCAGTAACCGTTGGTAGCGAGACACTCACAGAAAACGACTACACGATAGAGGGCGGAAACCTTATAATAAGCGAAGAGTTTATCAAAAATCTATCAGTCGGTGAGCATACCGTTACCGTAAACTACGAGGATGAGAGCTACACTGCAACTATCGAAATAAGCGACAGTAGCGCTCCAATAAGTAGCGGAAACTTTATCCCAGCAGAGCCAGAAGACGAGGGCGGCAGTATGCTACCGATAGTCCTTGTTGTTGTAGGCCTTGCAGTAGCAGGCGGAGTTGTATTCTTTATCATAAGAAAAAAGAATGCTCCAGCAAACTAAGCTAAAGCACTTGAGGGATTTCGATTAATTACAAGATAAAAGAGATGTGAATTTTCACATCTCTTTTTTTGCTTATAAACGAAGGCTGTTCATAAGATGAAAAGTGCGGAATTGTTTTGTAGGGCTATTATAATGCCGTTTGTTGGGGAAGGCGCCCGCCCGCAGACAAAACGCATATGCGTTTTGTCCTTCGCCAAAGGGCGAGGGAGGCGACTATAAGTCGCCTCTGCGGGCGGGCGGCTCTTACCTTGAGTAAACAGTTTCAAATTAGCCAAAAAACAAAAAATCAAAAGCAAAAAAAGAGAGCTCTAAAGCTCTCTTTTTAAATATGCTTTTCTCTATCCTATGATGCTATTAGAACGCCGCGTTTGCCTTCTCAAGCCAGATTGATCCAATTTCAAGTGCATTATAAATTCCGTGTTTTTCGCTTGAACGGATAATTCTCTTGTCAAAGGGGATTGTCGTGTCATTTGAAATAAGCGTTACTTTAACTCGGTTCGCAACTGATATATCGCCATTTGCTGTTTCATCTATGATATTAAGTGCTAAAATAAACTTATCCTCACTATTCCCATAGTAAATTTCATTGTCACTGCGCATAAGGGGTTTACCCTTATAAGTCAGTATCTTTTCGGTTTCAGCCATTTAATTCCTCCGTCTAATTTTGTAAATATTCGGCAACAAGTGCCTGTAAAAGCTCGTCTCTATCAATTTTAGTAATAAGGCTTCTTGCGTTATTGTGTGTAGTGATATAAGTTGGGTCTTCAGATAGAATATACCCAACAATCTGATTTATCGGATTATAACCTTTTTCTGTCAGTGCTGTATGAATTTTTTTCAAGATAAGCTTCATCTCATCTCTCTCGTTTTCAGATATAGAAAACATCATAGTATTTTCATTCATAATAACACCTCCAAAAAATTTATAGTAGTCTATTTATTATAATACACTAAATTGTAATTTATATCAATACAAATTGTGAACTTCAAAATAATTTAATGAAATTTTAACAAATTTACGAGCGCAATATAACACCTATCTTTTCAAGAGCTAAAAGAACATCAGAAACTATCTTATCAGCAACATCATCGGTTATAGTCTTATCATCATCGCGTATAACAAGCGAGTATGCAAGGCTCTTTTTGCCCTCTCCAAGTGAACCGCCACGGAAGACATCAAAAAGGCTAACTTCACGGCAAAGAGCTCCTGCTGCTTTTTTAATAGTATCTATTATCTCACCATTTGTGGTAGCATCATCTGCAACCAAAGCAAGGTCTCTTGTGGTTGAAGGAAATCTCGGAACTGGTGTATAAACTATCTTGCTGTTATATCGATTATATAGTGCGTCAAGAGAGAGTTTTAGGATATAGCAGGGAGAGGTTAAATCGAAATTATTGCCAACGGTTGGGTGAATTTCGCCAATCTCACCGATTGTTTCGTTTCTAAGGATAATAGATGCTGCTCTTGCTGGATGAAGATAAGATATTGTGTCGTTGGAAACAAATTTGACATCGTTAATTCGAAGAAGCTCAAATATCCTCTCTGCAACACCTTTGTAGAAGAAAAAGTCGCTATCTTTTGAGTATCCGCCGATAGTTAGTATCGGGTTTTCATCTGGTAGCTCACCATCGCCTTTTTTGATATACTCATGCCCGATCTCATAGAAAAATGCCTCTTTATTTCTGTAAGACTGGTTTTTCGCGATAGTGCCGACCATTGAGCCGACAGTTGTGCTTCTCATAATTGAGGTGTCCTCACCAAGCGGATTTGTTATAACAACGCTGTCACGAACAGGGCTGTTTTCAGCGATTAAAAGTTTATCATAAATTTTAGGACTTATGAATGAGAAGGTAACTATTTCATAAAATCCTTCTCCGAGCAGAAGCTCTTCGATATCGCGTTCAAACTTTTGTCTTGCAGATAGTCCGCCGCGAACTATAGATGAAACATCACCTGATGGGATCTTGTCGTATCCGAAAAATCTCGCTATTTCCTCGGCTATATCGTATTTGCTCAGGACGTCTGTTCTAATAGTTGGCGGCACTACCGCATTCTCTAAAATTTCAAAGTCAAGCGCCTTTAGAATATCTATCATATAGTCTCGGGGCAGCTCGGTTCCAAGGAAACGATTTATATAATTGTGGTCAAACTCGATAGTTGGCATTTTTTGAAGTGTGTCATATATATCTATAACGCCACCAACCGCCTTGCCGCAACCAAGCTCTAAAACAAGCGCCAACGCATGATCAGCAGCCTTTCTGCAAAGATGCGGATCAAGTCCCTTTTCGAATCTCGAGCTGCTCTCGGTTCTTATTCCAACAGTCTTTGAAGCGCGTCGAACAGATGGTCCATCAAAGTTTGCCGACTCAAATATGATAGTTTTCGAGTCCTCCATAACTCCTGATAGCTCGCCGCCCATAACACCAGCAATAGCAACAGGGCCCTTTGCATCGCAGATAGCAAGAACTGATGGGTCAAGTGCTCTAACAACTCCATCGAGTGTTTCAATCTCTTCGCCCTCTTTTGAGTCGCGAACGATAATCTCGCCGCCACTCACATATCTTAAATCAAAAGCATGCATAGGCTGTCCATACAAAAGCATAACATAATTTGTTATATCAACAATGTTGTTTATTGGGCGAACACCGCTTGCACGAAGTCGCTCGCGAAGCCATAGCGGTGAGGGTGCAACGGTAACATCAGTTACCGCACGAGCGACATAGCGTCTGCATTTTTCGGTATTTAGAACCGAAACTTTTAGCATCTCGTTTATATCGCCATCGCCCATTGGTACCTCAATCGAAGGCTCATTATATGGTAGCGAATAGGTAACAGCGCTCTCACGGGCAAGCCCTAAAACTGAGAGACAGTCGGGACGGTTTGGGGTTATTTCGAAATCGAAAACACAGTCGTTAAAACCGATAGCCTCTTTGATATCAATGCCTAATTCGGTCTCTGCGTCTAAAATCATGATGCCTTCGCCATCGTTTGGAGGGAAATCGGTTGGGGAGAGCGAAAGCTCGGTTACTGAGCAGAGCATACCTTCACTTTTCTCACCACGAAGCTCGCCGCTTTTTATCTCTTTACCACCAGCTATTTTAGCGCCATCAAGAGCAACTGGTACGATATCGCCAACTGAAATATTGGTAGCTCCTGTAACAATCTGAATTGTTTCCTTCGAAACATCAACTTTGCAAACCGATAGAGTATCGGCATTTTGGTGCTTTGAAATCTCTAAGATTTTACCGGTAACAACATTTTTAATCTCGCTGCCCTCTATTTCAAAAAACTCAACCTTGCTCCCGCTCATCGTCATTTTCGCCGAGTATTCCTCTGGTGTTGTATCAATTCTTATATAATCAGATAGCCATCTTTTTGATAATTTCATATTCAAATTCCTCCCTAAAACTGCGATAGAAAACGCATATCGTTATCATAGATAATGCGCAAGTCATTGATATTGTATCGAAGCATTGTAACCCTATCAAGGCCGAGTCCAAAAGCAAAACCGCTATAAACATCAGGGTCTATACCGCAGCGCTCCAAAACTTTTGGATGCACCATTCCTGCACCTAAAATCTCGATAAATCCTTCACCTTTGCAGATTCGGCATCCATCGCCTTTGCAGTTAAAGCAGAGGACATCAACTTCTGCTGATGGTTCTGTAAATGGGAAGTGGTGAGGGCGAAAACGAACTGTTATATCATCGCCATAAAGCCCTTTAGCGAACATCTCAAGGGTTGCTTTAAGGTCTATCATCGTTATCCCTTTATCAACAACAAGTCCCTCTATTTGGAAAAACTGCGCTGAATGGGTCGCGTCTATTGTTTCATTTCTAAAAACTCTACCCGGTGAAATCATTTTAATAGGTGGTTTTTGCTTCTCCATATATCTTATCTGCATAGGAGAAGTTTGGGTGCGAAGCACTATATTATCTGAAACATAAAAAGTATCTTGTGTATCACGGGCGGGGTGGTCTTTTGGTATGTTTAGAGCTTCGAAGTTATAGTAGTCGTATTCAACCTCGGGGCCCGTTGCAATGGTAAATCCCATACCGATAAAAATGTCCTTGATATCATTTGCAACGATAGAGAGCGGATGGCGACGTCCTCGCTTTTTCTCGTGTCCTGGCAAGGTAACATCAATTTTCTCGCTTATTAGTTTTGCTGCGAGTGCTTTTTCTGCAACAGAACTCTCGCAAGACTCAATTAGCGCTGTGATAAATTCACGCACCTCGTTTGCGACAGCGCCTATTATAGGACGCTCTTCTGCTGATAATTTCCCCATCTGCTTTAGAATAGCAGTAAGTTCTCCTTTTTTGCCAAGATATTTAACTTTTAAATCTGAGAGCTCACGCTCGCTCTGGGCATTTTTAATAGCGATTTCAGCTTCAGCTTTAATGTTGTTTAACTGATTTTTCAAAATAATATCCTCCTTAAAATAAAAAAATCCCCCGTCCCAAAGGGACGAAAGAAATATCTTCCGCGGTACCACCCAAATTCTCGTATATACGAGCACTTAAAACTTTAACGCAGCAAACGTCGGCAAAGCCGCCACTCACGGGTGAAATTTCACAAAGGTGGGTGAAAAGCTTTCAGCTAATAGCTTTTCTCTCTAAAACTCCATTTATCCTTATGCTACTTATGTCCGCTCTATGTGTTTAACATATATATTTTACCACATTTTAAAGAAAAAACAATAGTCAAGATACAAAAGATTAGACATAAAAGAGGGAAGAGGGTATAATAATATAGATATAACGATAAAAGAGGTGAGCTATGCGGGTCGGAACAGATATAATTGAAGTTGATAGAATTGAGAAGAGCATCGGAAGAGAGGGGTTTCTCGATAGGATTTACACAAAATCAGAGCAAGAATATATCGAGAGCAAAAACAAAAACAAATTTATGACTGCCGCCGGCATATTTGCAGCGAAAGAATCGTTTGTTAAGTTGCACGGACAAGGGTGTTCTGCAACCGATATAGAGGTGCGGCATAAAACAACAGGAGAGCCGTATCTTGCATTTTTTGGTGAGCTTCGCAGCTATAACGATAGAAATATATCTCTATCAATATCGCATACAAAAAAGTATGCAACTGCAGTTGCTGTTATGGAATAACGAGATAAAATTAGTCATAATAATTATCGGAGGTGGTTTTTTGAAAAAAATCGTGCCGATAGTTATTATTTTTTTGCTCTTTGTGACTGGTTGCGGCAGTAATGAAGAAGAGCTTGTTTTACCAGAGCGGTTTTCTTTTATGGCGGATATCGAATATAAAGAGCTTAGTTTCAGCTGCGAAGTTATTAAAAATGGTGAGAGCGACTATAACATAAAAGTTGTTGATAGTGGGCTATTAAATGGGTTTGCACTTAATATTAAAGGGGAAGAGAGTACTCTTTCATATATGGGGGTTGATATAGATATCGCTACCAAAATAATTCCCACCGAGATGCCTTTTTTGATTCTCACCGCTCTGCTTGATTATCTTTCAAGTGAAAGCTGTATCCTTTTCTCAGATGATGGGAAGAGTTTTAGCATGGAAGGGAATATAGAGCTTGGCGATTTTAGCTTAAAAACCGATGAAAATAAAGAAACTTTAACAATTGAGATAAAGAGCCATGAATTTTCGACAAAGATTTATCATATAAATGCTATAAACTAAAGATAGAAAAACCGATGAGCTGTCAGAAATGAGATAATTTTTCGACAGCGAGCTTTTATGCAGAAAAGAAAATGCGATATAAATGAGGACAAGCCTTTGAATATAGAGTAGCGCAAAAAAATTTGCAATAAGCATATTTATAAAAATCAACTATTTCGTGTCTGCTGATGAGTTCATAATTGTCGAAAAAACAGCAAAAGGTCTTTTTTGATTTTTTTGGTCGGTACTTTGTTTTTATTTTATGTGACATATAAGAGAAAGAATAAATAGAATGAAAAAAGCAATAGATGTTTATTTATGGAAAATATGGGAAAAATAAGGTCACATAACATTTTCGGGAGTGAAAAAAGTGACAATAAAAAGAGGAGATATCTACTACGCAGATTTAAGTCCGGTTGTTGGAAGTGAGCAGGGCGGAGTTCGTCCGGTGCTTGTCGTGCAAAATGATATGGGAAACAAACATAGTCCAACTATTATTGCAGCGGCAATAACGAGCCAAAAAGGAAAGGCAAAACTTCCAACTCACATAGCACTTACATCAAAATCGAGTGGACTGCAAAAGGACTCGGTAGTTTTACTTGAGCAGATAAGAACTATTGATAAAGAGCGCCTTAAGGAAAAGATGGGCAGACTCGATAAAAACTCGATGGATGAGATAAATAAAGCGCTATATGTCTCATTCGGACTTGATGAGTAGAAATAAAAAAGGTTTTTGCACAAAATATGCAAAAACCTTTTTTGATTAAATTAATTTCTATGGTCTGGCAATTATTAAAACTTCGCTATCGCCATCTTTAACATTTTTCGATACAAGCTCTGATGCTAAAAGCTTAAATGCGGTACTTGAATCGGTTGCATTAGCTACCATATCAATTTCACCAGGGTTCTGTGTGTTCATAAGTGATTCCTCAAGAAGTGGGTAAAAAGCATCAGGTGTTATCGGTGAGCCGTATTCGGTCATAGTTGCCGCATACTCTTCATCCTCGCTCTTAAGGTCTCCTTCTTCATTGACACAGTCAGAAATAACATTTGTGATCTCGCCATCAGTTATAGTTAGTTCAACGAAATCTTTCCAACCATAATCGTCAAAAGTTTCGTACTCTGCACGATAGGTTCCGTCCTGCATGTCGCTTCCGCCTCCGCAAGCAACGAGAGATAATGCCATTGCTAAAACCATTAAAACTACTGTAATTTTCTTCATAATAAATTTCTCCTTTTTACTATTTTGTTCGCTTTTTTATTAAATATCACTATGATAAAAGTTTAACAAAATTTGTTGTTTATTTATCTAAAAAATTGTGATATAATACTATTGGTCGTTTTTGAGAGATTTAAAAGTAAATCGTTAAACTGTTTTAGTTGCTTGTAAAACTCTACAAAATAGAAATTATTTTTATTTTGACCACGTTAATAATATAACAAAGGAGCGGCCAAATGTCAAGAAAAAAACTCGTACTTGTAATAACTATACCAATTGTTGTTATTGCGGCTTTGTTTTTTTTGTTTATCCAAAACCAAAAATATACAGTGTATGAAAAAGAAACTTTCGCAATGGATACCTTTATAACAGAGCGGATTTATGGCGGTGATGGTGAGCGGGTAAGTGAGATAACAGACCTTCTTATCGAAGAGCTTGATTTAAGCTTTGATAGGTTTGATGAGGGCAGTGAGGTATACAAGCTAAATAATAGTTTTGGTGAGTTTGTACCGCTAAGTGAGCATACTATTGATATACTAACAAGCTCTATTGAGTATTCAAGAATGCTAAACGGCAGATTTGATATAACAATAGCCCCGATAATGGATATATATATTAAGGCGCGAGAGTCCGGCAGTGCAGTTGATGATGCGGATATAGAAAAGGCGCTACCTCTTATAAATATCGAAGCGCTCGAGATGGCAAATGGTGGCGCATCGCTTGCGATACCTGGAATGGCTATAGACCTTGGAGCGGTTGCTAAGGGGTATCTTTGCGATAAAATAAAAGAAGTTTATATAGAAAACGATCTGCAGAGTGCTATTGTGAATGTCGGTGGGAGCATTTTAGCTGTTGGGAAAAACCCCGATGGTGAGAATTTTAAAGTGGGTATTCGCGACCCATTAAAATCAGATAGCGACTATATTGGTATTTTAGAGATTTCCGATGAAATAATCTCAACCTCGGGTGGATATGAGAGATTTTTTGAGAGTGGTGGAGAGGTATACCATCATATAATTGATCCGAAAACAGGATACCCATCAGATAGCGATCTTCTTTCAGTTGCAGTTATTGGTAAAAATGGAGTTCAGTGCGATATTATTTCAACCTACCTTTTTATTATGGGGAGCGAAGAGGTTATAAATTATATAGATAACAATGGTTATTCGGTTATAGCTATAACTCTGGATAAAGAGGTTATAGTATCAGAGGATTTAAAAGAGCGATTTTCGTTAAATGGCGATAATGAGTACAGTTTATATGAAAGATAGAGCATTTTTTAAGAGAAGCGATATTCTGATTATCGCAATAATAGCTATTCTGCCGATAGTCGCATTATTTTGGAGTGGCGAGAGCGGCGATTATGCAACTGTTTCTGTTGGTGGTGAGCAGATTTTAAAGATAGATTTAAACGGAGATTTTGCAGTTTATGATATAGATTCGCATCCAGCACTTCAGATAGAATATAACGAGCATGGAGTTGCAGTAATAAACGCGATGTGCGATGATAAGCTATGTGAGGCAGCGGGTCATCTAAATAGCGGCGGTGAGAGCGCAGTCTGCCTTCCTGCAACAGTTGTGCTTTCATTGCACGGTGAGAGCGAGGTTGATTATATTGCGTCGTAGCCAAAAAATTCGCGAGATAACAACTATTGGAGTTTTATTTGCAGTAGCTATGGTTTTATCATTTTTCGAGGCAACTCTTTTTCCACCCTCGCTTCTTCCAGCCGGAGTTAAAGTTGGTCTTTCGAATATCGTCGTTGTTTATCTTCTCCTTTACAGAGGTGGCAGAGAGGCTATACTTCTCTCGGTTTTAAAAGCGCTATTTGTTTTTCTAACAAGAGGGGCAACAGCTGCAATTTTAAGTTTTTGCGGCGGCGTTTTCTCTGTTTTGATTATGATAATTCTGCTAAAAAGCTATAAGAGCTCATCATATCTATTGATATCGGTTTTTGGGGCGGTTGCCCATAATATAGCGCAGCTTATAGCAGCGTCATTCATCACCGGCAGTGTTTTGCTAAAGTCTTATGCGCCTATTCTCGTGGTGGCTGGTATTGCGATGGGTGCTATAAACGCAGTTATCTTAAAAGCGGTTTTGCCGCTTATCTATAAACTCGATAAAAATTAAAGAAAAGAGGGTTTCTATGCAAAGAAAATTAGGCGGAATTAAGATAAGTCATTTTAAAAATACCGAAAATGACCCTATCGAAAAAATCACCCCACCAAAAGAGGTTATGATACCGATGTCGATGCATATAGGTGCACCGGCAGAGCCTTTGGTGAAAAAAGGAGACGTTGTCTTTGTTGGGACAAAGATAGGCGAGATGAAAGGCGGATTTTCGGCTAATGTTCATAGTTCTGTTTCAGGCACGGTAACTATGGTGCGAGACTTTACTACCGCAATGGGAGCTCTTGTCAAAGCGGTCGTTATAGAAAACGACATGACTAATATAGCGGACCCTTCTGTTGAACCCCCTGTTGTCAATACAAAAGAAGAGTTTTTAGAGGCTGTCAAAAATTCAGGACTTGTAGGTCTTGGTGGCGCATCTTTTCCAACCCATATAAAGCTCTCTGTCGGCGATAAAAAGGTTGACAGACTAATTATAAATGCGGCTGAGTGTGAGCCTTATCTCACCTCTGATTATAGAAGGATGATTGAAGATACCGATTCTGTTATTGATGGTATAAAAGCCGTTATGAAATATATTGGTATCGAGAAATGTACAATAGGAATTGAGAGCAATAAGCCAAAAGCTATTGAGCTTCTATCAAAATATAAAAGTGATGGTATAGATGTTTTAGTTCTTGAGAGCAAATATCCTCAGGGTGCTGAGAAGGTTCTTATCTATAATGCAACGGGTAGAGTTGTTATGGGTGGAAAGCTGCCTATTGATGTTGGTGTTATCGTTATGAACGTCACCTCAGTTGCTTTCATATCCCATTATCTAAAAACAGGTATGCCACTTGTTTCAAAATGGCTAACAGTTGATGGTGGTGCTGTTAAAACACCAAAAAACATTGAGGTTCCAATCGGGACGTTTATGAGCGATGTTATCGCCTTTTGCGACGGATATAAAGAGGAAGTCTGCGAGATACTTATGGGCGGCCCTATGATGGGTATTGCAGTACCTGCTGAAAACTACCCTATCCTAAAAGGAAATAACGGAATATTAGCACTGACGAATGAGCAGGTAGCGCAGTATGCCGAGAGTGCATGTATTAGGTGCGGGCGATGTGCTAGCGCATGTCCCTATGATTTAATGCCGATGATGCTCGATAAAGCCTTTGTTAATGAGGATACTGAAGCCCTTGATAGGTTTGATGTTATGCTATGTATGGAATGCGGATGTTGCAGCTATGTATGTCCTGCAAGACGGAAGATAGCAACGAGAAATAAACTCGGCAAAAAACTGCTGCAGAATAAGAAAGCGAGGGGATAAAAATGGTTGAGAAATTAAAGGTAACTCCGTCCCCGCATATTAAAGGCAGTGTTACGACTACTAAAATAATGCTTGCTGTTATTATATCGCTTTTACCAACAACAATAGCTGCATTTATCATTTTTGGAACAAGAGCGCTGATTGTATCTGCAGTTTCGATAATATCTTGCGTTGCGTTTGAGTTTCTATATAATAAACTGCTTGGCAAGAGCAATACGATAGTTGATTTATCGGCGATTGTAACAGGGCTAATACTTGCGCTAAACCTCCCCGTCTCAATACCTTATCCGATAGTTATAATCGGTGCGTTTTTTGCGGTAGTTGTTATAAAATGCCTGTTTGGTGGAATAGGGCAAAACTTCGTAAACCCGGCTATTGGTGCTCGCGTATTTATGCTGCTCTCTTTCTCGAGCGCTATGACAAACTACACGCTACCATATAACGACTTTTTTATAGCAACTTCAACCCCACTCTCAGACTTAGCGGCTGGGAATACCGATAGAATCCCTGAATATTTAGAGCTTTTTCTTGGGAATAGAGCAGGTTCGCTCGGTGAGGTTTGCGTAGCTGCAATTTTAGTCGGAGCTATTTTCCTTGTTGTGACAAAGGTTATATCACCAGTAACACCAATAGCGTTCCTCGGCAGTATGGCGGTTTTCGCACTACTTCTCGGAGAAGATCCGATAATGCATCTTCTGCTCGGTGGAGCTGTTTTCGGAGCGGTTTTTATGGCGACAGACTATACGACTTCACCGGTAACAAAATCCGGAAAAATCATCTTCGGTATCGGTTGCGGATTTTTCACAATGATAATAAGGGTTTATGGAAATCTGCCAGAAGGCGTTTCATATGCTATTCTCCTTATGAATATTTTAGTTCCTCTAATTGAGAGGATAACTATAAGAGTTCCTTTTGGAGGTGTTAAGAAATGAAAGACTTAAAACAGTTCATTGTGCTACCGCTTATCTGCGCTGTTGTTGCAACTCTGCTTGCGGTTTCAAATTCATTCACAGCACCTATTATCTCTGAGAGAATTGAAGCGGAGGCGAATGCAGCGGCATTCACCCTTATACCAACTGCAACAGGATTTACAACCGCAGAAATTCCAGCGGAAATACTATCGAGTTATAGGGCAAACTATATCAAAAAATCAGATAGCGGTGAGGGAGTTGTTATTGAGCTTCTCTCGGGCGGCTATGGCGGAGATATTCAGATGCTTGTAGCGCTTGATACCGCGGGTGCTGTTATCGATATTAGCATTATAGCTCATACCGAGACCCCTTCAGTTGGCACAAGAGCGCTCACGCCTGAATTCTTATCGCAGTTTTCAGGGAAGAGCGGAGAGCTCGATGGCGCTATAACATTTGTCTCGGGAGCAACTGTCACCTCAGAAGCAGTTACAAAAGGGGTTCAGAATGCAATTGATTTATATACGCAAGTGGGAGGGATAATATAATGTCGAAGATGAAGATACTGTTAAACGGTATTATTAAAGAAAATCCGGCGTTTGTCTTAGTACTTGGTACCTGTCCTATGCTCGCTGTAACAACCCTTGCGGTAAACGGAATTGGAATGGGCCTTGCAACGACTTTTGTCCTTGTCTGCTCAAATGTTATAGTATCGATGCTAAAATCGGTTATACCTGAAAAGGTTCGTATACCTGCATATATCGTTGTTATTGCGGGATTTGTAACTATTGTCGGCCAGATAATATCTGCATATTTCCCAGACCTTGATAAGAGCCTTGGAATATTTATACCGCTTATCGTTGTAAACTGTATAATTCTCGGGCGTGCTGAGATGTTTGCTTCTAAAAATCCAGTTTTCTCAAGTTTTCTCGACGGTGTTTCGATGGGAGTTGGGTTCACCTTAGCCCTTGTTATAATCGGTAGCATTCGTGAACTGCTCGGCTTTGGAACATTGTTTGGAATATCTATAACAGCAGAGTTATTCTCACCAATAGCTGTTTTCACAATGCCTCCTGGAGGATTTATAACCTATGGTGCAGTTATAGCGATAGTCAATAAAATAACAAAATCAACAGCAGAAGCAAGGCGCAAAAAAGCGTGCGTAGTTTGTCCGGCGGCGCGCTCGTGTCCTGATGCTGTGGGGGAGGATAAATAATGGAAAGCTTATCATTTATTGAAAGACTGATTTTTATCCTTATGTCGGTAGTGCTCGTTGATAACTTTGTCTTAACAAAGTTTCTCGGTGTCTGTCCGTTCCTTGGAGTTTCTAAAAAGCTAAACCCTGCTATTGGAATGAGCATTGCAGTAACATTTGTTATGGTGCTTGCCTCAGCGGTTACATGGCCGCTCTATCATATAGTTTTAGATGGGTTTGAGATGCTATATCTCGAAACAGTTCTATTTATCGTAGTTATCGCAACACTTGTGCAACTTGTGGAGATAACCCTTAAAAAATATATTCCAGCGCTTCATAAAACACTTGGAGTTTATCTTCCGCTAATAACAACAAACTGCGCTGTTCTCGGTGTGGCACTTTTAAATATAGACGAGAACTATGGGTTTGCAGAATCGGTTGTTAATGGGCTTGGAGCGGGAATTGGTTTCTTAATTGCGATGGTTATGTTCTCAGGTGTTCGGGAGAGAATTGAGGGTAACGATATTCCAGAGAGTTTTAAAGGGATGCCGATAGCACTTGTATCAGCGGCGCTTGTTTCGATGAGTTTTCTAGGTTTTGCGGGGCTCGTTGAAAATCTGTTTGCGGTTTAAGGGGGATAATTATGGATATGAATAATATAATTCTCCCAGCATTGTTATTTGCATCAGTTGGTATTGTTTCTGCGGCAATTCTATTTATCGCTGCAAAGTTTATGGCGGTCAAGGTTGATAAGAGAGCTACCGATACAAGAGAAGCGCTTCCCGGTGTCAACTGTGGTGCTTGCGGATATATCGGCTGTGATGACTATGCAAAAGCGCTTGCCGAAGATAAAGATAACAAAGTCGGAATAAACCTATGTACTCCTGGCGGAGACAGTGTTGCGCAAAAACTTGCTGAAATTCTCGGCCGCGAATTTGAAGATGTTGAGGAAAAGGTTGCATTTGTTGCCTGTAAGGGCGACTGCAACGTCACTACGAATATAATGGACTATAAAGGTCTTGCGAGTTGTGCTGCCTGTAATACCCTTTATCAGGGAAAAGGCGTTTGCAATTTTACCTGTCTTGGGTATGGGGATTGTTTGGCAGTTTGTAAATTTGGTGCAATTAGAGTTGAAGGAGACCTTGCTATCATAGACAGAACGCTCTGTACTGGTTGCGGTATGTGTACCTCTGTTTGTCCGAATAATCTAATTCATATAGTGCCGCAAAAATCTGCTGTATTTGTCGGATGTTCAAACAAAACTGTCGGCAGTTTAACAAGGGGTGTTTGCAATGTCGGTTGTATCGGCTGTAAAATATGTGAGAAGAAATGTCCAGAAGAGGCTATAAAGGTTGAAAATAACGTAGCAATAATTGATCAGAATAAATGCACAAAATGCATGGTTTGTAAAGAGGTTTGTCCTCGCAAAATAATCTTCTCGGATATATAAATGGCAAAACAGACAAAATAAAATTATCGTTTTGTTGAATTCGCTAAACCGCTCTTTTTTAATTGAAAAGGGCGGTTTTTTGTAGTATATTATAGTATATATCTTTTATAAATAGCTGCTTTGCGGCGTTAAGGAGTGTAATAAAATGAAAGTATTAAGTTTTGGGTCGCTAAATGTTGACCATGTCTATGCAGTTGAAAATTTTGTCCGCCCAGGGGAAACTATATCAAGTCTTGGTCTTGAGAGATTTTGCGGTGGTAAAGGGCTTAATCAGTCGATAGCCTTAGCGCGTGCAGGGGCAGAGGTATATCATGCGGGGCTTGTTGGCGAGGATGGCAGTATGCTAACAGAGCTTATGGAGCTTAAAGGGGTAAATATAGATTATACAAAAGTTATAGATGGTCCCTCAGGTCATGCTATAATTCAGGTATCGCAAAAAGGACAAAACTGTATCCTCCTTTATGGTGGATCTAATATGAAAATTGATGAGAAGTTTGTCGATAGCGTTATTGAAAACTTTAATAAAGGCGATCTAATTCTTCTTCAAAATGAGATTTCAAGTCTATCATATATCATGGATAAAGCCTATGAAAAAGGTCTTCGAATAGCTCTTAACCCATCGCCATTTAACGATAGACTAAAAGAGTGTCCGCTCCATAAGGTTGAGTATTTTATCCTAAATGAGATTGAGGGAAATGAAATATCGGGCGAGAGCGAACCGATGGCAATAGCAAAAACTATAATAGCTAAATATCCAGGTAGCAAAGTTGTGCTAACACTTGGAAAAGATGGCGTTTTATACTATGACGGTGAAGTTTGCGAGCGCCATGGTATCTATGATGTCAAGGTTGTTGATACAACCGCAGCAGGAGACACCTTCACAGGTTATTTCCTTGCATGCATAGGTGAGGGTTTATCACCTGCAATAGCACTTGAGAAAGCATCAAAAGCATCATCGCTTGCGGTTAATAAAAGCGGAGCTTCTGTTTCAATACCTTCGCGCGATGAGGTTGATGCAACTGATATAAAGCTCGATAAGAGATTTCTCTAATTATACATAGAAAAAATATTTGTAAACTATTAAAGAAATAGATAAAAAGAGAAGTCCGCATATGCGGATTTTTCTTATGTTTTAAGTATTGACAAAGGCAAATAACAGAAGTGTTTAAAGAAGATGAAAAAGGCAACCTTTCGGTTGCCTTTTTAAATGATGTTTGCCAAGTGAAGCTGCTTTATTTGCAGTCTCTGCCGGCTTTATTTTGCGTCTTGTTTTGAGTTTTGTTCTGGCTTTTTGTGTTATCGCTAGCCTTGTTGTGTGTTTTGTTTTGCGACTTGTCTGATACGTTAAACTCTTTTGTTTTATTGTTTGTATCCATATTGTTTCTTGCCATTTTATATCACCTCACTTTAGTAGTAGTTTGGCTATATATCCATTTAATATACATAATAAAATCTTATCTTTTTGAAATTGGTTTATTTATTGATTAAATCGGCGTTTTGTTATATAATATACAAAAGAAATTTAGACTTAAAGGAGTTATAAATGAAAAAATTCGGATTTTTGAGATATCCTGCGGCAGTAGTCGCTATTATTCTATATATCTTATTCACAAGTCCAAACCTAAACCCGCTATTTAGCGAGGGTGCGTTCTTTTGGGCAATGGTGATAACTATCTTCTTTGGACTTTTCGTCTTTGGGAAAATTCTCGACCTTGTCCCCGGAGTTGATAAAGATGGCAAGGTGACTATTAAAGTTGAGAGCAAAAGCGGTGGCAGCAAAAACAAAACTGTTTTCCTCGCTCTTTTAGCGCTACCTTGGATATTCTTCTTCCTTATGAATATAATCTCGATGCCTCTATTTAATTCAGCAGCATATAGAGATCAGATGGATACCCCTGAAGTTTTGGAGTTTTCAGAAGAAGTTCAGGTGGTTGATCTTGATAAGGTGCCTGTTGTTGATGCAGAGCTTGCTTATAAACTTGCAGATAAAAAGCTTGGTGAGCGAGCATCACTTGGAAGTCAGGTTTATCTCGGTGAGCCGGTTATCCAAAATGTTAATGATGAGCTTGTTTGGGTTGTGCCGCTAAACCACTCGGGATTTTTTATGTGGTTTTCTAATATGGAGGGAACGCCTGGATATATCGTTGTTTCTGCAACTAACCCAAACGATGTTGAATATGTTGAGGACCACTATATAAAATACCAGCCGGGCGGATATTTCTTTGATAATATCGATTTTAAAGCAAGATTTTCAGGAAACCTATTTTCTGGTATAACCGACTATTCATTTGAGCTTGATGATAACGGTGTACCACACTGGGTTGTTACAAACTATAAAAACGAGTGGCTGTTTAGTCTGCCTGAAGCTGTTGGAGTAACTATAATTAATGCAGAGACAGGAGATTATGAGCAGTATGATATTGGAGAGCAACCAGAATGGGTAGACAGACTTCAGCCTGAAGATTTTATTATGGATCAGATAAACAATAAGGGTGAATATGTCCATGGTGTTTTCAACTTCTCAAATAGAGATAAATACCAAACTTCGCAGGGAAATATCATAGTTTATAACGAAGGGGACTGCTATCTCTTCACAGGGCTTACAAGCGTTGGAGCTGATGAAAGCACCATTGGATTCCTCATGGTTGATATGGTAACAAAAGAGCCGATTATGTATAATATTAGTGGTGCTACTGAAAGCTCAGCTCAGAGCTCAGCTGAAGGTCGAGTTCAAAACTTGAGATATATAGCGTCGTTCCCACTTATAATAAATCTAAACGGTGAACCGACCTATTTTATGACGCTAAAAGATGATGAAGGTCTTATAAAGCAGTATGCTTATGTAAATGTTAAGAACTATCTGATAGTTGGCGTTGGTGATACTATTGAGCTTGCCGCAAACGACTATCAAAATGCACTTCGTGAGAGTGGTAATATTTCAGGTGGTACCGATATAGAAATGCAAACCGCAAGAGGAACAGTTGAAAGAATATCTATCTATGCTGTTGGTGAAGTGACCTATGCAACGATAATGCTTGATGATGGTGAGATATATGAGTGCAATATATCTATATCAAAAGAGCTGCCACTAACACAGGTTGGAGATAGCGTTAAAATTGAGTATCTCGAGGGCGAGATAATAAACACAATAACAGAATTTACAAATAATACGATTTAGAGGAGTTTGCATGTCAGGGCATAGTAAGTGGAGTACAATTAAAAGAAAAAAAGAAAAGACCGATGGTGCAAGAGCGAAGATTTTCACGAAAATAGGCAGGGAGATATCGGTTGCCGTTAAAGAGGGCGGCACCGACCCAGCTGTTAATTTTAAGCTTGCAGCGGCTATTGCAAAAGCAAAGCAGAACAACGTTCCAAATGATAATATCGACAGGCTGATTAATAAAAATAGCGACACTAAAAGCTATGAAGAGATAACCTATGAGGGGTATGGTCCCGCAGGTGTTGCGATTATGGTTGAGGCGCTGACCGATAATAGAAATAGAACAGCTGCTGATGTGCGGCACTATTTTGATAAATTTGGCGGAAATATGGGAACATCTGGCTGTGTATCTTTTATCTTCTCAAAAAAAGGTGTTATCGTTATTGAAAAAGGGGAGCTTTTAGAAGATGAAGTTATGGAGCTTTCAATAGAAGCGGGTGCAGCCGACTTCTTTGCAGAAGATGATATTTTTGTGATACACACCGATGTTAAATCATTTGATGAGGTATTAAAAGTTCTCGGCGAGAGCTATGATATAGCTTCAAGTGGAATAGAATTCGTTCCTGATAACTATATTGATATAACAGATGAAACGCATGATAAGAATTTCAATCTTTTAATAGAGCATCTTGAAGACTGCGATGACGTTTTGGATATCTGGCATAATCGAGAATAAGGAGAGTTCGCGTGAAAAATCACGCTACCAATTATTTATATAGCACACCGACATAGCCGGCAGATGCCGATTAATCTCCATTCTGCACGGAGATTATTTAAAACTATTTGTGCTGTGCACAGAATGGAGAGTTCGCGTGAAAATCACGCCAACAATTATCTTATGGCCTGCCGACATAGCCGGCAGATGCCGATTAATCTCCATTCTGCACGGAGATTATTTAAAACTATTTGTGCTGTGCACAGAATGGAGAGTTCGCGTGAAAATCACGCCAACAATTATCTTATGGCCTGCCGACACAGCCGGCAGATGCCGATTAATCTCCATTCTGCACGGAGATTATTCAAAACTATTTGTGCTGTGCACAGAATGGAGATTAATATGAGTGGGAAAGTTTGTCTTCGCTGTTTTAGCATACTTCGAGAAGATGATGAGAAATGCACAAACTGCGGACATATCGAGGGGATGAAAAATGAAGAAGGGACCCTCCCTCTAAAAGCGATTTTGCAAGATAAATATCTTATAGGTATGGTGAGCAAAAGAAATGCAGAGACTATTGAATATATAGCCTTTGATAAGGTGCTAAAAGATAGAGTGACAATAATAGAATATTACCCAACAGAGCTTTGTGATAGAGCGAAAGATGGGGCTTTGGTTGAGGTGAAAGAGGGAAGCAATATCTTCTTTAAAACGCTAAAATCCGATTTTGCAGATCTTTATAAAAAGCTAAGGACACTGGATATCAATTCAACCCCTGAGATATATTCTGTATTTGAAGAGAACGAAACTGTTTATGTTGTGACGGAATATATCGAGACAACAACCCTTGCGAAGTTTCTTATAGGCAAAGATTTAAGTTCTTCGGTTGAGGGGATATGGAAATTCATGAAACCTCTACTTGAGGATATTAATATCCTTCATCAGGATAATATAATCCACAGAGGAATTTCTCCGCAAAATATATCTTTAGCAAGGGATGGTAAACTAATTCTGACAGGTTTTGCGACTTCAGCCCTTCGCTCAGAGGGTGAGGATTTAACTCCTGAGAGGTATGAAGGATTTACAGCGCCTGAGCAGTACAAAAAAGATGGATGGCAAGGAACCTTTTCAGATATCTATGCTATCTGCAAAATATTTGAGCTTCTCTGCAAAAACATATCTGAGGATAGAATTTCCCCTGAAATTTTAGAGGTTTTTGAAATAGGAACAAACCAAGCGACTAAAAATCGCCAGCAGGATGCAAAAGAGCTTATAATGGATATCGAAGAAGCCTTATCTCCAAAAGAAGTTAAACCGACTAAAATAGCGGTAAAACAGGGAGGTAAAGGGCAGGCGGTAAAAACTAATGTAAATAAATCGGTAAAACCGCGTCCAAAAAAGAAAAAATACCGCGTTCCTCTTGTTTTAATTGTTTTTATTGCGGTGCTCTTAACTGTTGGAATATTCCTATGGGTTATCGACTGGCTTGATAACGCTATAGATCTTTCAGGGGATGAGTCGAGCAGCTCATCTTCATCGGTAGTCGAGGAAGTGCTAACGACTCCAAACTTCGAGGGGAAAAGATATACCGTTATAGCGTCAGACCCTGAAAACCATATCTTTAATATAATCCGTGATGAGGATTACAATCGAAATGTTCCAGAAGGCTCGATTATAAGCCAAACGCCTCTTCCAGATACCGAAATCGAAGAAGGCGATGATATAACTGTTGTTGTTTCACTTGGAGTGGAGCTTGTCGCTATGCCAAATGTTATAGGGCTCTCAAGGGGAGATGTTGAATCGGTACTTAAAAATGCAGGTCTTGATAGATATGAGTTCTACACTATTTATGACCCATCTGTTCTCCCAGGTCTTGCAGTGAGGACGAGTGTGCCTGTTGGTGAAGAGGTAAACCCATTGACCGAGAATATCGAAGTTTTCCTCTCAACGAGTTAAGTTAAATCATGGAAGGATTTTGTGGAATAATTTGCGATGATTGCAAAAACTATATAAAAGGCGCTGGTTGCAAAGGCTGCAGAGACGAGGTTGTGCTGATAGCAGACTGCGATATAAGAATTTGTGCTATATCAAAAGAGCTGTCGAGCTGCGTAGAATGCTCGCAATTTCAATGTGAAATTCTAAAAGAGTTTTACCCGAAAACAAAGCTTCGAGCGGCGGGGATGCGAAATTTGCTATCAAAAATGCAAAAAAATAAATAGCTAAAAAAATGGGTGCAGTTTAAACTGCACCCATTTTTTTATACTCTAAATTATAAAATGCTATCAATATTTTTGCAAATAATAGCCTATCCGAAAATTTCTGCCGCTCTCTCCATCCGCTCGATAATCGAAACGTCAAACGGACAATTGCTCTCGCAACTGCCGCACTTTATGCAGTTAGCGCCAGAGGCATCGAGTGATTTGTAATGCTGTGAAACGCTCTCTGGGGTACCGTTTGCAGCTGTAGCTATATCGAGATATTTATTGACAGCCGCAATATCAATCCCCACAGGACATGGCAGACAATGGTTGCAATACATGCATTTTCCTTTTATATCGACCTTTGTAGCTCTGCTTAATACTGAGCTGTAATCTTTTTCTTCATCGGTTGCAGTTAGATATTTAATGCTATCTGCAATCTGCGAAACCTCTGAGAATCCAACCATGATAGATGAAACAGCGGGGCGAGTCAGCCCATAGTGGATACAAGCGGGAACGCTCATAGCTATGCCAAATGGAGATTTCTGGGCATCAAGCAGCGTTGCTGCCGCGAGGGATTTCATAACGGTTATAGCTATGCCGTTTGCCTCACAATAGCGATATAGCTCTTCTCTCTCAGGTGCCACCTGCCAGTTTTCATCTGATAAACCTTTAAAGGAAGTTAGCTCACCAATATCGGCATCGGCATGCTCAAGGTCGTAGGCGGGGTTTATCGAAAACATCAGCGTTTCAATAAGCCCCGTCTTACATGCACGCAATGCAACTTTTGGATTATGTGAGCTAAGACCTATCTGCTTTATAGTCCCATTTGCTTTTAGCTCTTTTGCATAGTCGAATATTCCGTTATCAAAACAAGCGTCTAAATCCTCATCGCTATCAACAAAATGCACCATTCCGATATCAATATAATCGGTTTGAAGACGAGCTAATTGGTCTTCAAAAGATGCTCGCACTTCAGATAAAACTCTTGAGCGCTTATACTGATTATCTGAAAATACAGTACATATATGTCCTTGAATAATCATCTTTTCACGCCTGCCCTTAAGGGCTACACCTACCATATCGCGAACGGTAGGTTGCGGGAGGAAGAGGTCGAGAATATTGATGCCGTGCTTAAAGCATTCATCAAATATAGCAGTTACATCTTCTTGCGTTCTATCAACGAGCCACTCGCCACCAAAACCTATAACACTTGCTTGTATATCCGATTTTCCAAGTTTTCTAAAATCCATAACCTTACCACCTTTCTTTTATTTAATTATAACTTACAGCTTTATTATGTCAATTTGCAAACCTACCAAATTTATAAAGATTATTTATATTTTGCGTGGTTTTGGTTTTCGTAAATCTTTCAGCTATTTCGTAGGGCGAGCGAATGAGCGCCGCCTGTGGCGGATAAAGCGAATAGAGCGAAGCG
>CAYJGN010000014.1:0-44052 GCA_964369635.1 uncultured Oscillospiraceae bacterium | reverse complement strand
TAACGATACCCCTGAGAACAAAGAAAGAGCGGAAAAGTTTGCGCAGATTATTGAAAACTTAATTGAAAATGAGGATACTCTCTATAAAATCGTCACCGAAGAGGGTGGCGAAATAGAGTGGGATTAAATTAGGGGTAGATTGTTTAAACAATAGAGAGGATGAGGATTATGAAAAAGGTAGTAATTGGGTTATCAGTATTGGTAGTAGCGGTGGCAATTGGAATTTTTGTTTTTTTAAACCCCGACGAAAGTGCGTCGGAAATAAGCAGTTCTGCTCCAGTAGATGCAAACGCAGATGAAGATAAGGATTATCTGGCAGTATTGGAGTATGAAGGTATCATAAGCGTTTGCTTTTATATCGAAAATGAAAAACCGTTTGCTATTGGCGAGAAGATGAATGAAATAAACGAAGAAGCCTATATGAACGGCTATAACTGGGGGATGTTTTTCAACTATTATCTTGAAAAATATGAGCCCGATATACTCGAAGAGATGGAAGCAGACCCTGAAGCTGGAATGTATGTAGCTTATTATAACGATACCCCTGAGAACAAAGAAAGAGCGGAAAAGTTTGCGCAGATTATTGAAGACCTTATTGAAAATGAGGATACTCTCTATAAAATCGTCACCGAAGAGGGCGGCGAAATAGAATGGGAATAAATTGGGGTTTAGGTTAAATAAAAAGCGACGGATAACTCCGTCGCTTTTTGCTTTCTAATTAAAAGATTTACGATAATGCTTTTGCAAGACGCCCAACTGCTTCTTTGACTACCGAAGCTGGGCAGGCGAGGTTTAGTCTTATAAATCCTTCGCCGTCAGCGAGGAACATCTCGCCGCCATCTGGGAAAACGCCGCCCTTGACTACTCGGCTTATAAGCTCATCATGCGCAATATTAAGCCCACGAAGGTCGAGCCATGCAAGGTATGTACCCTCTGAAATCTCAAGATGCGAGCCAGGTAGTTTGCTTTCTATCTCTTCTTTTAAAATTTTGAAGTTGCTATCGAGGTAATCGCGAAGCTCGAAAAGCCAGTCGTCACACTCGGTATAGGCAGCGATTAGCGCCTCTATCGAGAGGGGGGCTGGATGACCGCCCGATACAGCTTTGAATTTCTCTCGAAGCTCAGGGTCTTTTATGATGATATTCGAGAGCGACATGCCAGCGAGGTTGAAGGTCTTTGAGGGAGCAGTACAGGTGACGATAGATGTATCGTCGGGAAAAAGTTTTGATAGAGGTATGTGGGTAACGCCGTTTCTTGTTAAATCCATATGGATTTCATCTGAAATAATAGCAACGTTATGCTTTTTGCAGATATTGTATATCTTTGTTAGCTCATCTTCACTAAAAACTCTGCCGGTAGGATTATGAGGTGAGCAGAGGATATAAAGGGTAACTTCTGGTTTAGCGCAAAGCTCTTCGAAACTTTCAAAATCTATGGTATAGTACCCATCGGTGCAGATAAGAGATGAGTGAACTGGAGTTCTGTCGCTCTTTGTTATACAAGCCTCAAACGGATAGTATGCAGGGGTATGGAGAAGAACACTGTCCGACTTTTCAGTCATAACAGATATAAGATTTGCAACAGCAGGGACTACGCCCGGTGAAAAAACAATCTCATCTTTTAAAACTTTGTATCCAAAATGTCTATCCATCCAGTCTATAACCGCCTTGTAGTAACGCTCATCATAAAAGTTGCTGTATCCTAAAATTTTGCAGTCGATACGGCTTTTAAGGGCATCTAAAATCGGTTTTGGAGATGCAAAATCCATATCCGCAACCCACATTGGTAGATGATCCTCTGCAAGGTCTTTATAAACGCTGTTGCCCGCTTCAAATTTAGTTGAATTAGTGCCTTTGCGGTCAATAATTTCATCAAAATTGTACTTCATAATAGTCTCCTTATCTGCCTATATCGGCATTGAATTTTTGAGATAAGCTATAACATAGATATTAACACAATATACATAAAATTTCTACATAATTCGATTTATTTGCAAAAAAATATATTTTATAATATAAATTATATAATTAAATAAAATATCCTACATAAGAAAGGAGATGCGTAATGCTACGTTTCGTCGGAATAGAAAAAAGTTATCGTGACCAAAGGGTGCTCAATAATATTAATTTTGAGTCGAAAGAAGGCGAGATAACAGTTCTAATTGGCCCTTCTGGGTGCGGTAAAACTACCTGTTTAAAACTTATTAACAGACTAATAAAACCATCTGCGGGCACTATATTTTTCAAGGATGAAGATATTTCGAAATTTGATGCCACAGCGCTTCGTCGAAGGATGGGGTACGTCATTCAGCAGACAGGTCTCTTCCCGCATATGACGGTAGAGGAGAACATAAGCATCGTTCCAAAGCTATCAGGAATGGATAAAGAGGCTATAAAAAATAGAGTTATCGAGCTTATGGAGATGATAGGACTTGACCCCGCTTTATATCTGCACAGATACCCAATTCAATTATCAGGAGGTCAGCAGCAGCGAATAGGAGTTGCAAGAGCATTTGCACTCGACCCTGAAATTGTACTTATGGATGAGCCGTTTTCAGCTCTTGACCCGATAACCCGTGAGCAGCTTCAAAATGAGCTTTTAGGGCTTCAGGAAAAACTGCATAAATCGATAATTTTTGTTACACATGATATGGACGAAGCTATAAAGCTTGCCGATAAAATGTGTATTTTAGATAAGGGGAATATTTTGCAGTTTGATACCCCCGAAGAGATACTCAAAAATCCTTGCAATTCATTTGTCCAGGAGTTTGTTGGTGCCAATAGAATTTGGAGTATGCCGCAGATGATAAGGGCTCGCGATATTATGATTGAAACCGCAGTTACCTGTTCACCAAATACAGGTATCATGAGAGCGGTTGAAAAGATGGTAAAGAGCAAGGTTGATAGTATATTAGTAGTTGATGCAGAAAAAGAGCTACATGGAATAATTATAGCGAATAAGCTCGATAAAATGATGAGTCCCGAGACAAAAGTCTCAGAGATTATGCAACCAATCGACTTTAAAGTAACGCCTGATAAGAGCATCATAGATTTGCTGAAAGTTGTAAACGAGAAGAATATATCTATCCTTCCTGTTGTTTCAAATAAAAACAAGTTTATGGGACTTATAACAAAAGGTAGCCTTGTTTCAACCCTCAGTCGTCAATTTATTGATATGGAGGTGGAATAATGTCTTCGATACTTAAAAGCATTAGTGATTTTTTTGCTTTTTTAGCTGATAGACAAGAGCAGATAGTTGAGCTTTTTATCGAACATATTGAGCTTGCAACATTTGCAGTATCTATTGCTATTCTAATAGGTGTTCCTATTGGAATTTTGATAAGCAGATATAAAAAGCTGCACAAACCCGTTATGGGGTTTGCAAACCTTGTTCAAGCGGTGCCGAGTATAGCGCTCCTTGGATTTTTAATCCCATTTTTAGGAATTGGATTTGTACCGGCTATATTTGCCGTCGTTCTATATGCGATAATGCCAATTATAAAGAATACCTCAACAGGTCTTCTAAATATAAACAAAGAGACTATTGAAGCTGCTAAAGGTATTGGTATGACCGATTTGCAGATTCTCTTCCGAGTTCAGTTTCCAATGGCGCTACCTGTTATAATGGCGGGTGTTCGCATCTCTGCTGTTACCGCAGTAGGCCTTCTAACGCTTGCTTCATATATCGGTGCAGGTGGTCTTGGTTACCTAATTTATTCGGGCGTTCAGATGGTTAGTAGCAACATGATTTTGGCGGGTGCTATTCCTGCATGTGCATTAGCGCTACTTATCGACTTTTTATTCTCGAAAATCGAGAAAGCGGTTGTGCCTATATCGCTTCGCGTTGGTATACCACTTCCCGATAGCAAAGATGGGCTTGTTAAGCTAAGAGGTCAGCGAAGAAGATTTTTATCAACCGTTGCGGCGGTTATGTCGGTTATTATTTTATTCGTAGTAGTTGGGGACTATATAAAGCTTCCATTTGGCGGAGCGAAAGATGATAATGGCGGATTGGTAGTTGACCCGAATATCCCACCGGTAATCACCGTTACAAGCAAAAACTATACAGAACAAACGCTACTTGGCGCAATGGCTGCTGATTTAATTGAGTATAACACCGAGCTTGAAGTTGATAGAAAGCTAAATATGGGTGGTACACTAATCTGCTTTGAGGCTCTAAAAGCGAACGAAGTTCAAGTTATGGTTGAGTATACAAGCTCAATGTATGCTGGAGTTCTTGGGAAAACAGAGCTCATACGAGACGCAGAGGAAATTGAGCGGATAGTTGTTTCAGAATACGATGAGCTGCACGACTTAACCGTTTTGGCAGATTTCGGCTTTAATAATACCTATGCTTTGGCTGTGCGAGCGGATACGGCAGAGCAGTATAACCTTGAGACGATATCAGACCTTGCGGCGGTTTCAGGAGAATTAAAGCTCGGCTCGCCAAATGAGTTTACGAATAGAAACGATGGACTTGTAGGGCTTAATGAAGCTTATGGTTGGGAGTTTGAGGAGGTTGTTATAACCGAGGGTGGACTTCGCTATCAAGCTATTCATAATGGAGATGTTGATGCGATAATAGCATATACCACCGACTCGCTCGTCCATGAGTATGACCTTGTATTGCTTGAGGACGACTTAAACTTCTTCTTGCCATACCATGCAGTTCCGATAGTTCGCGATGATGTTTTAGCGGCATACCCACAAGTTGGCGAAGCTTTATCTGTTTTAGATAACAAGCTAACCGAAGAAATTATGGCAGAGCTTAACTATCGAGTTGATGTTTTGGAAGAAGATCCGCTTGCAGTTGCGAGAGATTTCCTTTCAACAAATGGATATATCGACCTTACAGGCGAAAGTGATGGGAATGCAAGTGATATCCCACCGGTAATCACCGTTGCGAGCAAAAACTATACCGAACAGACACTACTTGGTGCATTAGCTGCCGATTTGATAGAGTTTAACACCGATCTTGAAGTTGATAGAAAACTCAATTTGGGTGGCACGATGATCTGCTTCACAGCACTTAAAGAGAACGAAGTTCAGGTTATGGTTGAGTATACAAGCTCAATGTACGCTGGAGTTCTTGGGAAAACAGAGCTCATACGAGACGCGGAGGAGATTGAGCGGATAGTTGTTTCAGAATACGATGAGCTGCACGACTTAACCGTTTTGGCAGATTTCGGCTTTAATAATACCTATGCTTTGGCTGTGCGAGCGGATACGGCAGAGCAGTATAACCTTGAGACGATATCAGACCTTGCGGCGGTTTCAGGAGAATTAAAGCTCGGCTCGCCAAATGAGTTTACGAATAGAAACGATGGACTTGTAGGGCTTAATGAAGCTTATGGTTGGGAGTTTGAGGAGGTTGTTATAACCGAGGGTGGACTTCGCTATCAAGCTATTCATAATGGAGATGTTGATGCGATAATAGCATATACCACCGACTCGCTCGTCCATGAGTATGACCTTGTATTGCTTGAGGACGACTTAAACTTCTTCTTGCCATACCATGCAGTTCCGATAGTTCGCGATGATGTTTTAGCAGCGTATCCTGAGATTGGTGAGGTGCTATCGGTGCTTGATAACAAGCTAACCGAAGAAATTATGGCAGAGCTTAACTATAAAGTTGATGTTTTAGAGCAAGATCCGCAGAGCGTTGCAAGAGAATTTTTAGTTGAGAATGGATACATTACGATTGATGAGTAGAATTTATTTGCTTTGCGATAAAGAAAACTATCAGGGATAAAAAATAAAAGCAGTTTGAGAATATCCTCAAACTGCTTTTTAGTTGCAGCTATGTTATCTGCTCTGCAACTATTTTTCGCTGAAAAGTTATATAGGAAAAGTTGAAATGAAAATATTGCAGTTTCATCCGACTGATATTTTAAAAAATATACCGTATATTTGCAGATAAATATTAAATAATATTGTTTTTTGCTCCTTATTGTTATATAATTAACTAAAAGGAATTTTAAGGAGGATAAATATGCTTGTTTCAACAAAAGAGATGCTAACTAAAGCGAGGGCTGGCGGATATGCGGTTGGTCAGTTTAATATCAATAACTTAGAGTGGACTATGGCTGTTTTACAAACTGCTCAGGAGCAAAATTCACCTGTAATACTTGGAGTTTCAGAAGGTGCTGGAAAATATATGGGTGGCTATGATACGATAGTCGGTATGGTTAATGGCCTTATTAAAGGACTTAACATAACAGTTCCAGTTGCTCTTCATCTTGACCACGGAAGCTATGAGCATGCTATTAAATGCATGGATGCTGGTTTCTCGTCAGTTATGTTTGATGGTTCGCACTATTCAATAGATGAGAATATCGAGAAAACTAAAGATATCATCGCAAGAGCGAATAAAATAAATGTTTCAGTTGAGGCTGAAGTTGGTTCAATCGGCGGCGAGGAAGATGGTGTTGTCGGTGCTGGTGAAGTTGCAGATCCTGCTGAGTGCAAGATGATTGCAGACCTTGGCGTAACAATGCTTGCTGCTGGAATCGGAAATATCCACGGTAAATATCCTGATAACTGGCAGGGACTAAACTTTGATGTTCTTGCAAAAATCCAAGATGCAACAGGCTCTATGCCGCTCGTTCTCCACGGTGGAACAGGCATACCTGATGCGATGGTTAAAGAGGCTATCTCGCTTGGCGTTTCAAAGATAAACGTTAATACCGAGTGTCAGCTTGTATTTGCGGCGGCTGTTCGCAAATATATCGAAGCAGGCAAAGATCTTGAGGGCAAAGGATTTGACCCAAGAAAAATCTTAGCACCAGGCGTTACCGCTATTAAAGAGTGTGTTAAAGAGAAGATGGAGCTATTTGGCTCTGTTGGCAAAGCATAAGATAATTATTGAAATAGATAAAACTCCCTGAATTTAGGGAGTTTTATTTTTTCTCTTTAGTTTGCGATAAAAAATCATGGTGAAGATTTATCCAATCGGTCAGTAGATACCGCGCGGCAGAGATATCCTCGTCTAAATATAAAATATCTCGCACGATTTTAATTGTCCTCGCCGCCTCAAGATATTTTGATTTGTAATCTGGCAAAGTATCTTTGGGTTTTATAATTTTCATAGTTTCACCATATATTACGGCAAAAGTTTGCTAATTGGAATATTTAAAACTCTGCATACTTCAAAGAGCAGTGCGATTGTTGGAATAGTATTTGCTGTCTCAACTCTTTGGATATGATTTCGACTATAACCTGTAAGCTCTGCCAGTTGATTTTGTGTAAGCCCACACTCTTTACGGCAGTGCAAAATATTAAGTCCTATTTTTAGATATATATTGTAATGGTCTTTTTTCAAACCTATTCACCACCTACCAATATTTTACAATAAAATATCATAGATGTAGACAACGCAGAATGAGTATATGTTTAGATTTAGGGGCATTTTTGTTTAAAGTAAAAAAACATATCAGTTTTTTCGTAGGGACATGGCTTGCCATGTCCGCCCAAATTCGTATAAACCTTTTTGGTCACGGCAAGCCGTGACCCTACGAAACAGCAAGAAAAGCAAAGATAAAAATAATGAGAAATTAAAAAAGATGCAAGATAGAAACAATAATTAAACAAGACAGGTCTTACAAAATGTAAAACCTGTCTTGTTCCCAATTTATAATATTATTTTCAATATACTGCCAAATTTCTTTGTGCGACTCTTCATTGCGAATAACATGCTCATAAAATCGCGGTTGCCATATTTTAGGCGGCAAGATTAAATTTTCTGATTCAAGTTCATTAATTTTTCGGGTAACAGCTGGTTTATAACCGCCAACTATCGTGGCTATCGAATTTTTTATCGGTTTTGAAAAAAGATTGCTCTTCTCAGCATTTGAAAAATTTGAATTAATAGAAATAATCATATGCAGATGATTTGGCATAATAACAAATTTTTCAATAGCAATGTTGTCGCTTTCCCGCTTTTTATTTGTAATTATTATTTCGTCAAATGCAATCTGACCATAAGGCGATAAATTTATGGTTTCATCTGAAATTGTTCCAAAAATGCACTCTTTATTATGGCTGCAAATCGTGATAAAATAGCTGCCATTTTGGCTATAATCATATTCAGTGAGCCTGATGTTTTTACGGGTTAAATGCTCCATTGATTTAGCTTTTAAAGAATCTTCCAACGTTATCAACATTGAGGCTGGCCTCGATTGTATCGTAACTTGCAGTATACTGCGTATCCCCATTATTTAAATACAACTTATAATTGTGAGTATAGCAGCTGCCGCTAATTACGCCGAGCTCTGCGGTATATAGCTCGAAAGTTCTGTCATCTGAGATAACAAGATATCCATCGCCAATATCTGAAGGTTCTTTCCAGTTACCGATATAATTGATGTTGAGCTCGGTTGTATCAATTTCAACTTCTTCAAAAACAACAGTACCTCTGACGAAGCTTTCAACCACTCCGTTAAATCTTATCTCGTCTCTTTCGGGGAAATATGTTATAACTCCTTGGTTTCCATTATCGGCGATATAGGTAATCTCGCTGCCGTCAAAATATAATTGGCCGTTGTAACTTCTGTTATAGCCATAGTGGCAGACAAGGGTCATATCGCTATTAAATGTGTAATAAAGACTATTGTCGGGATATTTCCAATCGCCGAAAATAGCTTCAATATCAAACTCCGCTTTCGGAGTATGGGTATTAATATCGTAAAATTCCTTTGTGAATACACCTATATGATTTCCAATTTCAAGTCTGGTTTTATCTTCTGAAATATACCCAGTAAAGACGCTATCATCATCGCCATATATATAAATATCACGCTCACCAGTATCATATATACCTGCAAGTATACTGCCGTCATAGCTGTTTTTAACAAAGCTACCATCTGCATTGAAAGTATAGGAAACGCCGTCCTCTTTAGAATACCAAGCTCCAAAGAAAGAGCCTAAGTTATCGTTGGTGTCGCTGTTGTCCCCTGTCACGCGGAGAAAACTGCCGGTAGAATCGTCTACCGTGAAAATATCAGAATGAAAATCAAAACGTCCTATTTGGATACTATCTTCGGTAAAAATAAGCTTAATGCTATCTTCTAAAAGCTCGTATTCGCCGGTAGTACCTCCAATGTCGCTTATATATGTATTGAAGGTGGAGTCGAGAAAGAATTCATAGGTGAGTTCGAGTTCGCTATCGCTCCAAAGGCCAACTATTTTCTCTGGGGTAAGCTCGTTTACCGGGTCGGGCGAGGAAGATGATGATGGTGTTGATGATGAAGCATCACCACCACAGCCGATTAAAGATAAAGATAAGATAATTGCGAGAAAAAGAGTTGATAATTTTTTCATATAATTATCCTCCGAATATATTATTTAATTTTATTATAGCGGCATTTGTTGTTTAATGCAATAAATATCAAAAATCAAAATAGATAAACTCGCCAATCATTCCAAATCCGCCATACTGGATAAGGTAACAAGCGATAACGAGTATCGCCATAATATAATAGCAGGTATATCGCGCCCATTTTGGTATTGCATCAAATAGTGGGGCGATGTTTCCACGAACGCGGCGAAGGGAGATGAACTCTGCTGCAAAAAGCACCGAGACAGATATCCCGACAACGCCAATAAATATATATCCAAACTGCACCGCGAAAACTCCCGCCATAGGGTACATTGCATCGACAATAGTATTTTTCAACGCCCCTAAATCAAATGAAGAGAAGAGGTTTCCGATAACATAAAAAGCATCGGAGATAGAAACGGCCCTAAAGAATATCCAAGCAAAGACGACGAAAAGCATTGTAACCGCCCATTTGCCGATATTAATAGCACCGCCAAGCAGACCAGCTCGCTCTTTTGGTTTCCCAAACTTTAGATGAATAAGCTCTTCACAAACTCGAAGTGTTGCATGGATAAGTCCCCAGATGATAAAGGTGAAAGCGGCACCGTGCCAAAGACCACTCACGACAAAGACGATAAATATATTTATTATTCGGCGACGCTCGCCCTTTCTGTTTCCGCCGAGCGGGATATAGAGATAGTCCCGAAACCAGCTCGATAGCGAGATATGCCAGTTATCCCAGAATTTTGAAATTGAGGTGCTGAAATATGGTGCTTTAAAGTTTTCCATAAGGCGAAAACCAAGAAGTCTTGCAGAACCTCTTGCGATATCCGAGTACCCTGAGAAGTCGCAGTATATCTGCACTGCAAAGAGAAGTGTTGCTAAGATAAGCGGTAGACCCTCATATCCTCGAAGGTTATTTGTATCGTAAATGTTGTTTGCATAAATGGCAATAGTATCTGCGATAGCCACCTTTTTAAACATTCCAAACAAAATCTCACGCGCCCCCATAACCGCATCGGGATATGAGAATTTATGCTCTTCATGAAACTGCGGCAAAAGATTTGTGCTTCGCTCGATAGGTCCAGCAACAAGTTGCGGAAAGAATGAAACGAAGAGGGCATAGGTGAAAAAATTTCGCTCATGCGCTATTTTCCCTCGATAAACATCAATAGAATAGCCGAGTGCTTGGAAGGTATAGAAAGAGATACCGACTGGCAGAAGAAGAGATGAGGTTATTTCAGGGAGGGTTATGCCGATAACTCCAAAAAATGCGCTGATTGAACCTATAAAGAAGTTGAAATACTTAAAGATAAATAGTATCGCTAAGTTAAGGCCGATATTAACACCAAGCGATATCTTTCGCATCTTTTCGGTGTCGCTTTTTTCGATAAAATAAGCTGAAAGATAGGTTGAGATAGTTGAGAAGAATATCAAAACGGCATACTGCGGCAGCCAAGACATATAAAAATAATAGCTGGCAACAAGCAGAAGCGGATTTTTTAGTTTTTTTGGCAACAGAAAATAACCGGCAAAAACCAGCGGTAGAAACCATAGGTATGAAATCGAGTTAAATAGCATATCTGCTCCCTTATAATATAGGCTCTTTTATATGACGAATTACATATTCAGGGGTATAGTCGGTGAAAAGAACTCGCGCAAACTCTTGCTCGTAACACTCATCATAGAGATGGAAGGGATCGAAAAATTTGGTATCATCTTTTATAAATTCACTCTGCCACTCCATATCTATTGCATTGAAATACTGGAGTAGCTCATTTTTATATCCGGCAACTCCTTCGGTATAACCCATACCATCTATAACTATATCCCAATATGCCTGCTGAACAGGTGGGAAAACAGCGATTATCTCAATGCCTTGTTCTTCGCAGTATAATGCAAGCTCTTTTAATCTCTCCATGTAGGTCGTGCTAGGTTGAAATATAAACATAGGGAATGGCGATTGGGTATGGTAGGTTGCAAATTCGAATATATCTGAGCGATATCCGTTTTCATCATAGGTTATATCGCGCTCTGATAGAGGAGGTTGTTTGGTTTCATCATACCATTCTCCGTTATCTATATAGTAGGTCAAATTATCTATAGTTGCATGCATATTGTTATAGGTTGCGGGGTAGTTTGTAAATCTCGATAGATAGACAAGAGGGTCTAAAACAAGCGGAATAGTCCCACTCACCCGGTCGGTATGGTAGGTTGAATTAATCGTGAAAAAGCTGATTCCGATATAAACGCGCTCAAGGTCTGTATGTGCATCTGCATAATAAAATAAATCAATAATCTCGCCCATAGTGGCGCCGCCAAAAGCGAGATTTAAATATTCTTCCCCAGAATACTCATACATAAGATCATCATCAAGGTGAGCCATCCTTGAGTCACCGAGTATAATATTCGTCGGTTGTTCTCGAAGGAGACGTCGCATCTCATATATCTGCTTATTTGAATAGGTAGTGCCACCGCGAAGACCAAAATAGTCGTATGGCTCAAATGCTAAAAACCAAACAAAAAACAGAAGGAAGGGAATGGTAAACTTTAAAAATTTACCTACAAACTTTTTCATAAAAACCTCAGATTAAAAATTTTGCGAGTATGGAAGGAGATCTGCAACGGTGAAGACTTTCACATCGTCCTCTGATTTAACAGCTACTATTTTAAAATCCATATCGCACCACTCTAAAAATACCTGACGGCAGGTACCGCAAGGGAGCTGGTGGGTAATGGGTGCTTCGCCTTTTTTACCGCCCGAAACAGCTATAGCTTTAAATTTGCGTTTACCGCGAGCTATTGCCGAAAATAGCGCAACCCGCTCAGCGCAGGTGGTTGGGTCATAGGTTGCTGTTTCTATGTTTCCCCCCATAACTATCTCGCCATCTTCGCATAGAAGTGCGGCGCCGACGCAATAGTCGGAATAGGGGCTATATGCAAGGTCTCTTGCTTCGATTGCTTTTTTTGCGAGTTCTTTAAATTCCATAGTTTAATTATCCCCTTTAAAATTAAAATAATGAGTGGATCTATAAGCCGGGTTCTGTCGTGTACGACAATCTATCTTGACGATATGTCGCCATATCGCTCTTTGCCACTTTATCGAAGGGGGTAGGAACGACCCCTTTATCTTCTGTGTTGCTTCGGATAGGGTTTGCAGGGCCGCCTTGTCTCCAAGACGCCGGTGAGCTCTTACCTCGCCTTTCCACCCTTACCGACAAAAGTCGGCGGTATATCTCTGTTGCACTTTCCCTAAAGTCGCCTTCGGCTGACGTTATCAGCTATCCTGTTCCTAAAAGCCCGGACTTTCCTCACTTTACGCGCTGCCGTACAATCCACTCATCATATAATTATATCTAAAAAAAACCGAGCAGTCAAGCTGATTTTTCACTCTTTTACACAAAAGTAGATGAAATTTTAAAAATAAAAACTTGCAAATCGCACACATTTAAAACGTTTTTTTAAGTTTTCGTGACAAAATTTGCAATTTTACAACTTTAATATTGAAAATTTAAGTCAACTATTATATAATAGATTATGTGTAAAAAAATTATATTAGGAGGATATTATGGCTATAAAAAACAGTTATCTAAATGGTATTTATGAAGTTGCAAAGAAGAGAAATCCAGGTGAAGAGGAGTTTCTTCAGGCGGTAAAAGAGGTGCTTGAGTCACTTGAGCCAGTAGCAGAGCAGAGAGCAGATTTTGTTGACGCTGGAATATTCGATAGAATTATTGAGGCTGAGCGCTTTATTCAGTTTAGAGTAGCATGGGTTGATGATGCGGGTAAAGTTCAGGTGAACAGAGGATTTAGAGTTCAGTTTAACTCTGCAATAGGCCCGTACAAAGGCGGTCTTCGCTTCCACCCAACAGTTAATGGTTCGGTTATAAAATTCCTCGGCTTTGAGCAGCTATTTAAAAATAGCCTAACAGGTCTTCCTATGGGCGGCGGTAAAGGCGGTAGCGACTTTGACCCTAAAGGCAAGAGCGATAATGAGATTATGCGTTTCTGCCAAAGCTTTATGACAGAGCTTGCAAAGCATATCGGCGCTGATACAGACGTTCCAGCTGGTGATATCGGTGTTGGAGCTCGTGAAATTGGATTTATGTATGGCCAGTATAAGCGTCTTCGCAATGAGTTCACAGGGGTACTTACCGGTAAAGGTTTAACTTATGGTGGTTCACTAATCAGAACTCAAGCAACAGGTTATGGAGTTTGTTATTTCGTTGAAGAGATGATGAAAGTTATGAAGAACGACGGGTTCTCAGGCAAAAAGGTAGTTGTTTCTGGTAGTGGAAACGTGGCTATTTATGCGCATGAGAAAGCAACTGAGCTCGGTGCAACCGTTATTGCTATGTCGGATAGCGGCGGATATGTTGTTGATGAGAATGGAATTGACCTTGCAGTTATGCAGCAGATTAAAGAGGTTGAAAGACTTCGTATAAGCGAGTATGCTAAAAGAGTTCCAACAGCTAAATATTTTGAAGGATGCAGAGGAATTTGGTCGGTTAAATGCGATATAGCTCTACCTTGTGCAACTCAAAATGAGCTTAATGGCGAAGAGGCAAAAACACTTATTGCAAACGGCTGTATCGCTGTTGCAGAGGGTGCTAATATGCCTTCAACTCCGGAAGCTGTTGAGGCATTCCTTGAAGCTGGCGTTATGTTTGGACCTGCAAAAGCTGCAAATGCCGGTGGCGTTGCGACAAGTGGTCTTGAGATGAGCCAAAACTCGATGAGATATAGCTGGACAGCGCAGGAAGTTGATGCTAAACTTAAAGATATAATGATAGGTATCTTCCACAGTGCTTATACTGCATCAAATGATTATGGCACCCCAGGCAATCTTGTTGCTGGTGCGAATATCGCAGGCTTCTTAAAGGTTGCAGAAGCTATGAAAGCACAGGGAATTGCTTACTAAAATACAGGAGGACAAAATGGATATAAGAATAGAGAAGTCGCAGAATTTGAAGACAAAACCAACAGATGAATCAGCACTCGGGTTTGGAAATTATTTTACAGACCATATGTTTATTATGAACTATAAAGAGGGAAAAGGCTGGTATGATGCAAGGGTTGTTCCATATGCACCGCTATCAATTGACCCGGCTGCTGTAGTGCTTCATTATGGTCAGGAGGTTTTTGAGGGACTTAAAGCCTATAGAACTGAGAATGACGATATAAAGCTTTTTAGACCGGATAAAAACTTCGAGAGGCTCAATGTTTCAAACGGCAGACTTTGTATTCCGAGTATCGATGTTGCAGATGCAGTGGCGGGACTTCAAGCGCTTGTTGATGTTGAGCGTGATTGGGTGCCAAGAAGCCCTGGTACTTCGCTCTATATAAGACCTTTTATAATAGGAATAGATGCGAAACTTGGTGTTGCGGCATCGAAAGAGTATCTATTTATAATAATATTATCGCCAGTCGGCAGCTACTATGCAGCGGGACTAAATCCTGTTAAAATCTATGTTGAGAAAAACTATGTTCGCGCCGTTAAAGGTGGAGTTGGTTTTGCGAAAACAGGCGGAAACTATGCGGCATCGCTCAAAGCTCAAGTTGAGGCACATGAGCAAGGTTATGCTCAGGTTATGTGGCTTGATGGGGTTGAGAAGAAATATGTCGAAGAAGTTGGCACTATGAACGTTGCTTTCTTAATCGGTGATAAGATAGTAACTCCTGCTATAAACGGCTCTATCCTTGAGGGAATCACTCGAATGAGCTGTATCGAGCTTTTATCTGACTGGGGATATACCGTTGAAGAGAGAAAAATCTCTATTGATGAAGTTTATGATGCTTATAAAGCAGGTGAACTTAAAGAAGTATTCGGAACAGGTACTGCAGCAGTTATCTCACCGGTTGGCATCCTTAAATGGGGTGATATCGTAATGGAGATAAACGGCGGAGAAATAGGCCCTGTTTCTCAAAGACTTTATGACACAATAACAGGTATCCAAAGTGGTAAGATAGACGATACAAAGAAATGGACGATAACAGTTTAGTCTTTTTTGAAAATTCAGAGAAATAAAAACCGCCGTAAGGCGGTTTTTTTTCTTCAAAGTTAAAAATAAGAAAAAACTGCTTTCAAAATGGCAATCCCAAAACCTTTCTTTTGAAATTGCGCCAAACAAAGAACTATGCTAAAATAAAAATGTAAAAGAAAGAGGAGGGATATTATGAACGAGCAGAAAAAGAAAAGATATCGGCTGATGCTCGTCTTTGTGGTAGTTGCTCTTCTCTATGCCCTTTCATTTAATAATGGTGATGAGGATTTCGATAGTACGAGTAGCTTGCAAAGTGGGAGTGATAAACAATCCGAACAGTCGGCAGATGATGAAAATTCGGACGAAAATCAAGGCGAGAGCGATGATGATAGGCTCACAATGCTTATTCCACTCGGAGCATTTGCGGTAGGATTTATGGCACTGAATACAATAAACAAAACGATGAGAAAATAAGTTTTTAGTTTTTTAACCTAAAACAGTTATGATAGATAAACGAAGCAAAGCTATAAACAAAAAACAAGGTAGAGCAAATTTCGCTCTACCTTGTTTTGATTATAATAATTATTTCTAAAGGTTTTTAAACCCTATTTCGCAGAAACCAAAATATCTATAAGTCGCTTTTTATAAAGCTTTGCATCAAATGTTTCAACAACATCGGTGCTATGTCGTATTTTTGAGTTTGCATTGGTGATAAGATTCTTTTCAGCACCAACAATAACTTGACCATACGAAGGGTCGTTTGCAATGCAGCAAAAACAAGCGGTGTTATTCGCTTTTATGATAACGTCATCCCAAAGTGCAACAGCAACGGCAACTGCATCGGGCAGGTCGAGGAAGGTTCCTTTATGCTCGCGGTCGCGGTTGAATTCAATAAGGGTGTTGTTGCAACGCATTGCAAAGTTTGCAACTCTGCCGCTCGAGAGCAGCATATCAATTTCCTTCTCGTTAAATGCCGCCTCACCAAGGCAGATATCAAAGCCTGCGATAACCGTCGGAATACCGCTTTCAAGCATAATTTTATAGCTTTCCGCGTCCGCATAGACGTTGAACTCCGCAACAACTGTGCAGTTCCCCTTGCCATAACCGGCAGTTCCCATAGATATTATCTTCTTTACCTTGCTCATCGTATCTGGATCTTTCATAATAGCGAGAGCTAAGTTTGTTGCAGGTCCGAGTGCTATAATCTCGATTTCACCGGGATTTTGACGGACGGTATCTAAGATGTATTCAACTGCGTGAAGCTCTTTTGCTTTAGTTGTTGGGTGGATTAAGTCAAGGTCGCCCATTCCGTCCTTACCATGAACGTCAACTGCGTCAAAAGTATCTCGATATAGTGGTCGATAAGCTCCCATATAAACTGGTATATCGCTCCTACCGCAAACTTCAAGGGTCATAAGTGCATTTTTGGTGGCATAATCAAGGGTGCAGTTTCCAGCAACCGTTGTAAGCCCTAAAACCTCAATCTCGCCCGATAAAACCGCAAGCATTATTCCGACTGCGTCATCGCTTCCTGTATCTGTATCTATAATTATCTTTCTCATTTCAATTCCTCCTTTTTTCTGATTATAGCAGTTACAAAGGTGAAAAAACAGGACAGCTGTCCCGAAATGCATCTCTTTTTATAGAAAGACTGCGGTTATTTTTGTGCAATTTAATAGAAAATATGCCGCTTTTACATTTATATAAAAGATGATATAATCAGTTAGGTAGCAGATTTATAGTAAAGGTGAAAAGATGAACGAGATACTTATAAAGATTTTAGATGAGAATAACTATTCTGTTCGATTTTATGACCAAGGTGATGAAATACTCTCGCCACTCGATGAAAACAACAGTTTTTTTATCGTGCTATCGGGTAGTTGCTCTGTTTATACCAGAGGTCTTGATGGCAAAGATGTTTTTGGATTTCGATATGAACGGGGAGGATGTTTTGGTGAGAGCGAGCTCGTTTCGAGCAAGCGGTATCCGCTTTTTGTGGTAGCTGATGGGTATCTTGAAGTTGCGGTGTTCTCAAAAGATGAATTTTTCGCTCTTCTAAAGAGAGATTTTGAGTTTGCCCTTCTAATAATGAAAGGTCTTGCTGATAAAATGCTTATCGGTTCCAATAAGAGGGTGAATCTTGTTTTCCATTCGATAAAAGAGCGGTATATCGTAGCTATTAAAAATGCTTATGAGAATGGCAGCCTGCAAACGCTCACAAAAAAAGAGCTTGCGGAGCAGATAGATTCAAGCACTCGCTCGATAAACAGAACCGTTTTGCATTATAACGAGATTGTTATATATAAAGATAAACGGTTTTTGATAGTTGATGAGGAGCGTCTAAAACTCGAGGTTGATGCGATAATATATGGCAAAAATTAAAAGGACAGCGAGCAGTGGTAATCTGCTTGCTGTCTTTTTGTCTGGCTATAAAAATACTAATAGAAGTCTGCTCAAAGATTGAATAAGGTGGGTAGGTAAAACTGCCAAAAACTTTTTCTTTATGGCAATATTAATCTTCCATAGGTTTTATCTGCTTATTATAGATGTTTTTTAGGTAGTAAACAGACGCGAATATCGCAAATATCTCGGCGAGTGGGAATGAAAACCAAACATACTGCACTCCGAAAAATGATAATAAGTAAGCTATCGGAAGGATAAATACAAGCTGTCTTACAAGTGAGATGATCATACTGTATTTTCCATTTCCAACCGCTTGGAACAAGGTTGAAAATATTATTCCAACAGCGGCAAACGGGAAGCAAGCAGAGATTGCCCGAAGAGCATAGGTGCCGATTAGCAAAATCTCTTCAGTTGGGTTGAATAAGCCGAGTATCGCTCTTGGAAAAACCATGAAAGCAAATGTTCCAAGGCACATAATTCCCATAGCTATAATCGTTCCGATTTTTAATGTTTGCATAAGTCGTTTTTTGTTCTTTGCGCCGTAGTTGTAGCCCATTATAGGCATAAGTCCTTGGGTCATGCCGAAAACCGGCATCATTATAAAAGACTGAACTCTAAAATAAATACCTAAAACAGAAACAGCGGCATCTGAAAATCCAGCTAAAATCGCATTGAGGCCAACGGTCATAACCGAGCCTACCGATTGCATTATCATCGATGGGAGTCCGACTTTATAAATCTGAGAAAGGATATTTTTATCAAGTTTGAAGTTTCGAAATGTTATATGTAACTCGGATTTTGTCAATTTTAATCCAAGAATGGCTATCATCATACCGATGATTTGAGAGATAACAGTAGCGGTTGCAGCACCTGCAATTCCCATCTCGGGTAGGCCGAAATAACCGAAAATCAGTATTGGATCAAGAATGATGTTTATAATTGCACCGGTAAGCTGTGAGAGCATTGGCAAAATCATATTACCTGTTGCTTGCAGAATTTTCTCAACTGCAATCTGCATCATAACACCAATAGAAGCAATCGTTACGATTCGAAGATAAACGCTTCCCATATCACGAATATTCTCTGATGATGTAAACCCGGAGGCGAAAATATCTGAGAATAGAACACCTAAAATCGCAAATACAAGCCAGCTTATTATCGATAGCAATAACCCATGAGTTGCAGCGCCGTTTGCCGTATCAAAGTTTTTAGCGCCGAGACTTCTTGATATAAGGGAATTAACACCCACAGCAGTACCTGAAGCTACCGAAATCATCAAAAACTGCGCTGGTAAAACTATCGAAACTGCCGTTAGTGCGTCGGGGGAAATTTGTGAGACGTAAATACTATCGACGATATTATAAAGCGCCATAACCATCATCGAAAGCATCGATGGAACGGACATTTTAATAATAAGCGGCAGTATGGGGGCAGTGCCCATTTTGTTTTCTCTAATATTATCCATTTGTTACCTCGTTTTCCTTCTATATCTAACTAAATCAAATTACCGTAAATCTTGCCCTACTCCAAAATAGGTCGTTTAAAGATTATACACTAAATAAAAATATTTCACAATAATAAGTTTTATATGGCAAAAATGCTTATCAAAGGACAAATCAATTGTTTTAATTCGGTGTATGGCAAAAAGATGCGAAGTGACTACGGTACGCCACTTCGCGCTTTTTTCACTTCAACTAATTAGAAATTCGAGTTTTTTAAATTAAGCTTTTGCTAAGAGTTCGGCAAGGCGTTTTTTATAAAGCTTTGCATCAAACTTCTCAACAACGTCGGTGTGATAATTATTTTTAGACTCAGAATGGGTTAAAAAGTTTATATCAGAGCCGAATACTACCTGACCATATGTTGGGTCATCAGCAACAGAGCAGAAACACTCAACATTGTTCTTCTTTATAATGCAGTCATCCCAAATTCCTGCTGCAACAGTTACTGCATCTGGAAGACCGAGGAACTTCTCGCCTCTTTTTTCTTTCATAAACTCTGCTGTTCTCTGGTTGCAAAGCATTGCAAATTCGCCAACTTTGCTGCTGTTCTGAATAGCATTAATTTCATCTTCATTTAAAGCGCCATCGCCAAAGCAGAGGTCAATTCCAGCTATTAGTGTTGGTACTTTGCTATCAAGCATAATCTTATAGCTTTCAGCGTCGCAATAAACATTAAACTCAGAAACAGCAGTAACAGTTCCAGGGCCATATCCTGGTGTTCCCATCGAGATATATTTTTTAACCTTGCTCATAGTATCTGGGTCTTTTAGAATAGCAAGAGCTATGTTTGTAGCAGGACCAAGTATAACAATCTCTATCTCGCCTGGGTTGTTTTTAACAGTATCGAGAATATATTCAACTGCGTGCATTTCCTGCGCGCTCTTTTTTGGGTGAATCAAATCGAGATCGCTCATACCGTCTTTACCGTGAACATCAACTGCATAAGTAATAGTTTTGTATAGCGGTTTGTAAGCGCCTTTGTAAACAGGAATATCATCTCTGCCGCATACTTCAAGGGTCATAAGTGCATTTTGTGTTGCAAGATCAAGATGGCAGTTACCTGAAACGGTTGTGACACCTATAACATCAACCTCATCTGCTAATACAGCAAGCATTATTGCTACTGCGTCATCTCCACCTACGTCTGTGTCTATTATCATTTTTCTCATTTGAAATTCCTCCTTTTTTTCTTAGTATATCAGTGGTATAATAGTAAAAAAAGGTCATATGACCCAAATTGGTGGTTTTATGGAAAAAATAATAGAAAACATTTTAAAAGGTGAGAAGTATATTGAAAAGCGATATAAAAAAGGCGATAATATCCTAACTCCACTTGATAAAAACAGCAGTTTTTTTATCGTTATTTCTGGAAGCTGCACTGTTACTAATCAGGATATAAGCGGTGAGATGATATCAGTTTTTAAGCATAGAGAGGGTAGTTTTTTTGGTGAGAGCGAAATAATCTTACCTGAAAAAGAACCGCTTTTGGTTGTTGCAAACGAAGATTGCCGCATAGCGATTTTTAGCGAGAGCTGGTTTATAGATAAAATAAAAAACGATTTTGAATTCACCTTTTTTCTGCTCAAAAATCTTGCTGAGGGTAGGTTTAATAGCACCGATAAACGAACGGTTCTGCGTTTTCACACGATAAAAGAGCGGTATTTTATAGCTATTAAAAATGCGTATGAGAGCGGCAACCTTCAAGCGCTCACAAAAAAAGAGCTTGCAGAACAGGTTGATGCGCCTATCCGCTCGCTTAACAGAATAGTTTCTCAGTGTTATGACATAATCGAGTATAAAAACAAAAAATTTGAAGTAATCAACGAAGAGCTATTCTTCGAAGAAATAGATGAAATAATGTGAGGTAATAATGAAAAAAGTTAAAAATATTTTGCTTGGGGTTCTACTGATTTTGGTTTTTATAGGGTTTGGGTTTATAATTGGTACAACATTACCACCCGAAGTAGATGCCTATTTTGATAGCCAAAGTTTTATAATGATATGGGTTTTAATAGCGGCGGCTGCAATGGTGGCAATTTACCTTGCAACGATAATCCACGAGGGAGGGCATCTTATTGCGGGGCTTTTATCGGGATACAAGTTTTTATCGTTTAGGGTTATGAGCATGGTTTTTATAAAAATAGATGGAAAAATAAAGCTCAAGTTTCAAAATATAGCAGGGACAGGTGGTCAATGCCTTTTAACTCCACCGCCCTACTCAAAGGATATACCTTTTAAATTCTATCTTCTCGGCGGAGTTTTGCTAAATTTAATAACGGGGATTTGTGCTATAGCTGCGCTACCCTTTATAACAAATGCCTTTCTCTATGTTTTTGCATCGCTTTTTGCTTTAATCTCAGTTGTATTATTCGCCTTTTTAAACGGTGTGCCGTTTAGCGGAGAGTTTGTTCAAAACGATGGCAAGACCTTGCAAAATGTGGTAAAGGACGAAACAGCAAGAAAAGCGCTATACATACAGCTCGCATTCATCTCTAAAATAACAGAGGGAAACTCCCTTTCCGATATGCCCGATGATTGGTTTTATATCGAGAGAGACAAGAGAGATGCTATGTCATCATTTCCAACTGTTCTATATATAAACAGGCTTATTTTCGATAAAGAGTTTGAGAGGGCAGAAGAGGCTATCGAAGAAATATTAAGAGATGGGCTTGTACCAGGCCTTAATAAATATATGATGGTGCTTGAACTGCTCTTCTGCAAAATAATGACCGATAAAGAGATAGATGAGAGCAAAATATTCCAAAAAGAGATAAACAGCTTAATTAAACAGATGTCGGGAAATCCCTCTATTATAAGAATACTCTATGCATATAATCTCCTATATAAAAAGGATGCAGAAAAAGCAGAACAGCTTTATCAAAAGTTTGATAGTGCAGCGGAAAAGCACCCCTATGCTGTTGAAGTGGAACACGAGCGAGAGCTTTTAGAGCTTGCGCGGGAAAAGGCGGAGGAGCAGATTGAAGTCGTTTAGCTATATAGTCACAGCGGAAGATGCGGGACAAAATGTTCATACAATTCTGCGCCAAAAGATGCAGATTTCAAGAAAACTGCTAATAAAGCAAAAGCAGATTGAAGATGGTATAACGAAAAATGGCATTCACGCAAAGACTATCGAGATAGTCGCAGTGGGGGATATTATAGCTATAAATGTTCCCGATAAAAAAGGGGATCTGCTAATATCTGATATCGATGTTTCTATTATATATGAAGATAGTGATGTTGTTATATTTGATAAACCGGCAAATATGCCGACCCACCCATCAAGAAAACAGGCGAACGACACCCTTGGAAACGTCTATGCAAGGATAATGACCGAGCGGGGGGAAGACACCCTCTTTCGCCCGATAAACAGACTCGATAAAGATACAACAGGACTTTTGCTCTGCGCGAAAAATCAGCTTGCCGCCTCGAAGGTTTCAGGGAAAATTGATAAAGTTTATCTCGCTGTTGCAGATGGCGAGATGAGCGTTTTGAGCGGAATTATAGATGCGCCGATAGGACGCGAGATAGAGGGGGAGCGCAAGAGGGTTGTGCGATGGGGGGAAGCTTTCGCAAAGACCCGCTTTAAGGTTTTAAAGAGAGGGGCAGGCAAGAGCATTTTGTCTCTCACTATCGAAACAGGTCGCACCCACCAGATAAGGGTTCATCTTGCCCATATAGGATATCCGCTAAAAGGCGATGCTCTTTATGGCAAGGGAAAAGATGGTGATATTCATCTGCTCCACTGCTATAAGCTCTCCTTTATATCGCCAACGAGTGGCGAGAGGATAGAAGTTATAGCAAAACTTCCAAAAGAGTATTTGTAACCAAATTGTAATTTTTTGTTAAAAATTGATTTAGGGGTTGCTTTTTCTTCCCTCCTGACGTATAATGGTTTTGTAACTATTTTGTAACTATTACAAAACGGTAAGAACGGAGGAGTTTATTTGGAGAAAAAAGGCATATTTGCCCGAATATCCGAGTCTATTAATAATTTTTTAGATAAACACGAAAAAGAAGTTGAGTTTGTATACAAGAGAAGCTTTTTTTCAGGAATAACTATTATTATTTTTATAAAGCGGTTAAAGCGAAATATACAAAGATTTTTAGAGCCAATCTTTAAAGCGATTTCTATAGAGTTTAAGTTTAGAGTAAAGCGGATAAGGAAATGGTATAAGCGAACTGTCGGCGATATCTTTTTCGCAATTAGAAGGATTTTTGTAGGCTTTGGAAAACTTTTAAAAGCGGCGTTTCTTGCACCAAAAAATAAGCAGAAGATAGGCGAAGCTGTAAAGAGCGAGATGTCCCGTGGGTATACCAAAAATAAAGAGATATATTTTCGGGCTTTCAATTATCTTGTAGCTGTGGTTGGAATTGGTGTTCTATCAGCGGTACTTATATATTATTCAACACTCAGCTTCGGTCTCTCTGCAAGTATTTCGACTGGCGAGATAGGGGTAGTCCAAAATGAGGAGAACTACCGCGATGCTGTTGCGATGTTTGCAACGAGGATTGTTGCGGTCGATGATGATGAAGTTGTTGATACTCAACCGACTTATGAGCTTGTAACTTCAAGAGAGGTGAACTACGATTCACCAGCGGTTATTGCAGATAAGATGGTTGAAGTTTCAAGTGAAGAGGTTGTTGAGGCTTCTGGATTATATGTTAATGGTGCTTTCTACGGTGCTTGTTTTGAGGGTGCGGAACTAAAAACCCTTCTCTCATCAAAGCTTGAAGAAGCAGCGGTTAGTCATCCTGATGGAGAGGTTGCTTTTGTTAAAAACGTTGAAGTCATAGATGGGCTTTATCCAACCGAGAGCGTTTCGGAGTATAGCGCTTTGGAAGGTCTTATAAACGGAACAACTCAAGAGGAGATAATCTATGAGGTTGTTTCAGGGGATACTCCTATTGGAATAGCTGCAAAATATGGTATATCACTAACCGAGCTCGACAGGCTAAACGGGGATCTACTCGATACCCTAAAACCAGGATATGAGCTGACTATTCAAGCGGATCAGAGCTTTTTGCAGGTCAAGGTTATAAAAGATATTGTCTATACAGTCGATGTTGACTATGACGTTGAGAATCGTTCAAACAATTCGCTTGCACTTGGCACATCAAGAACATTGCAAGATGGTGTTGATGGTGTTAATGAAGTTTATGCAACTGTTACTTATATTGACGGTTTTGAGAGTGGACGCGAGATAACAAACACTATTGTTATAAGCGAGCCGGTGACGAGAATAGTTGAAATCGGAACGAAGTCGCTCGCTCCTGAAATCGGAGAAGATTTGGTAGCAGGTGGACTTGGTACAGGTAGCTATGGTTGGCCGACGGCGAGTGGGTATATTTCAAACGGCTGGCTTGGATACCCCGGTCACTATGCTATTGACATAGCTTCAGGATACGGTACGAATATCTATGCGGTTGACGGTGGAGTTGTAACTCTTGCTCAGTGGTACGGTTCATATGGTAACTGTATTATAATAAACCATGGAAACGGCATGCAAACATTATATGCCCATATGTCGGCTATCTATGTTCCAGTTGGAACTGTTGTTGATAAGGGTCAGCATATTGGTGAGATGGGAAGTACCGGTCGTTCAACAGGTACCCATCTGCATATAGAGTTTATCGAGAATGGCGTTAAGAAAAACCCGCTGTTGTTCTTATAAATAGGTGTAAAAATAATTTCTAAATTTGCGGATATCGTCTTTTAAAAAGATGTGAGTTATTTAACTTGCATCTTTTTTAGTTTGCTTACAGCGATATTATAGTATTTGTTTAGTTGTTCAAATGCCAAAATAGCATGGTAAACAGCTGGTAAATTTTTAAGTCTATCTTTAAAGAAATTATTTATTTTTCTCGGTAATTTTTCGTTAATATCGGGTATAATAGATTAAATAAAAAAACATTTTACTTTTGCCGTCAAATTTGATATAATGACTTTTAGTGAAAAAGATAAATTCGGCGTTTGCGCCTTTTTGATAAAACGAGAGAGTTAAAGGGGATAATAATTTGGAGAAATATCTGATAAATGGTGGGAAAAAGCTGTTTGGCACCGTCTCGGTGAGCGGGGCAAAAAATGCAGCAGTAGCTATAATTCCCGCCACTTTAATAGCGAGAGATAAATGCATCATAGAGAATGTACCGAATATAAGCGATGTTTCGATAATGCTTCGCATTTTAAATGAAATGGGAGCGCAGATTAAATATATAGATAAAACAACTGTTGAGATAGATACCTCTTATATAAGCGAGAATGGTGTGCCGTATGAAATGGCGCGCTCACTTCGTGCAAGTTACTACTTTTTAGGTGCTATGCTATGTCGTTTTTCTGAGGCGAATGTTGCCCTTCCAGGCGGATGTTATTTTGGCGACAGACCGATTGATCAGCATATAAAAGGCTTTAAAGCTATTGGAAGCGAAGTTTCTATAGATAAGGGAATTGTCTACGCAAAGGCGGAGAAACTTATTGGAAATCAGGTGTTTTTCGATGTTGTCTCTGTTGGGGCGACTATGAACGTTATGCTTGCCGCAGTTTCAGCAGAGGGGACAACCATTCTTGAAAACTGCGCAAAAGAGCCGCATATAGTTGACCTTGCAAACTTTTTAAACTCTATGGGGGCAGATATCAGGGGTGCTGGTACAGATGTTATAAAAATTCGTGGGGTGCAAAAGCTGCACGGAACAACTTATAGCATAATCCCTGATCAAATAGAGGCTGGAACATATATGGTGGCCGCAGCGGCTACCGGTGGAAATGTTCTTATAAAGAATTTTATTCCAAAGCATTTAGAGTCGATTATCGCGAAAATCGAGAGTGTTGGAGCTATCGTTGAGATATTTGATGATTCTATTCGTGTTCGCCGAGAGAACCCGATGCAAAAGACAAACATAAAAACTATGCCGCATCCAGGTTTCCCAACAGATATGCAGCCGCAGTTCGCAGTTATGCTTTCAGTTGCGCAGGGAACTTCGATAGTCACCGAGGGCGTTTGGGATAACAGATATAGATATATAGATGAGCTTCGCCGAATGGGTGCAAATGCGCAGGTAGATGGCAAGGTTGCTGTTATTGAGGGTGTTGATAAGCTTATAGGCGCACCGGTAAAAGCGACTGACCTCAGGGCTGGTGCAGCTATGCTTATAGCCGGTCTTATTGCCGATGGTAAAACAGAGATAGAGGATATCTATCATATCGAGCGCGGCTATGAAGAGCTTGAAGAGAAACTTCGTATGCTCGGTGCTGATATTAAAAAGACCAATGTTCCGGGGAGCACTGTTCGCTCGGTTATATAATTTGAAAATAACAACAAAGCGTCGAGAAATCGTCGCTTCGTTTTTATATTAGGGGGATTTTATTTGGGTAGAGTAGTATCACTTTATAGTGGTAGCAGTGGTAACTGCACCTACATAGGGGATAAGAAGGCAGGTATTTTGATAGATATAGGTAAGAACTGTAAGCAGACAGAGCTTGCTCTCTTAGATGCGCAGATAGAGCCCTCTGCCGTTATGGGGATATTTATAACCCATGAGCATAGTGACCATATAGCTGGACTTCGGGTATTCTCAAAAAAGCATAAAATACCAGTTTTCACAAAAGAGCTAACAGCAAATAAGCTAATTGAATCAGGGCATATTGATAGCTCTGTTCGCATTTTAGCTATTGATAAAGAGATAAACTTGGGAGATTTTTTGATATCTGCTTTTAAAACTTCCCACGATAGCGTTGATTGTTGCGGTTTTTCGGTCTTACATAATGATAAAAAGATAGCAGTTGCAACCGATCTTGGTTTTATAACAAAAGAAGCAGAGAGGGCTATATGCGGCAGTGATGTTGTTGTTATTGAATCGAATTATGATAAGGGGATGCTTGATTTTGGAAGCTATCCGTATTATCTAAAGCGGCGAATAAAGAGCGATATTGGGCATCTATCAAATGAAGATTGCGCCGCATTTTTGCCATCTGTTATAGAGTCCGGGTGCGACAAAATATTGATCGCTCATCTAAGCAGCCAAAACAATACCCCGCCGATAGCGCGTATGGAGAGCGTTAATAAACTGCTCGAGTATGGAATGGCAGAAAATAAAGATTATCTATTAAAAACAGCGAGAAGAGCAGAGATAACCGATGCTATAATCTATTAAAGGCGGTATAAAATGAAGATAAAGATTTTAGCGGTTGGAGCAATAAAGGAAAAATATTTCAAGGACGCTATTGAAGAATATAAAAAAAGATTGCAAGGGTATTGCAACTTTGAAATAATAGAGGTAGCAGAAGAGAAACCGCGGAAAAATCAAAGTCCGCGCGATATAGAGCAGATACTGATAAAAGAGGGGAGAGCTATCCTCTCAAAGCTGCAGAGTGGCGACTATTTTATCCCGCTTTGCATAGAGGGTAAGAATATATCGAGTGAAGAATTGACAGAGATGTTTGTTTGGCGAAAAAACAGCGGTGTTTCCTCTTTTGTTTTCTGCATTGGAAGCTCGCACGGTCTTTCAAAAGAGGTTATTGATAGAGCGAATTTCAAACTATCGTTTGGCAAAATGACCTATCCGCACCGTCTTATGCGGGTTATATTAATCGAACAGCTATATAGAGCGATGACTATTGAAGAGGGAAGTAGTTATCATAAGTAAATTTATAGATATTCTGATTTATTTACTCTCTATAATAACAGGCGAGAAGGCTGTTTTTTATAGTTTATCTGAATAATAGTGAAACTTATAAAAGATAAAACGCACCAAATTCGGTGCGTTTTTTATTGTTTTATCGTTTTGTTATTCATTAGAGCTTTTCTTAAAGAGCAATGAAATACACCAAATACCGGCAAGTCCTACAAGTCCGAAGATAATTCGGCTTATAACTGCGTCCTGACCGCCAAACAGAGTAGCGACAAGGTCAAAACCAAACAGACCGATACTGCCCCAATTCAAAGCACCTATTATAACAAGACAAAGTGCTATTTTATCAAGCATACTAACCTCTCCTTTTCAAAGTTAGTATACCCCGTTAAAACAGTTATTATACATTAGTTTTTAAGGCTCTGCATAGGTGCTGGAAGCCTTCCGCCGCGATTTATAAACTTCTGCGGTGAGAAGTTATTAACAGGCATAACAGGTCCTTCGCCAAGCAGTCCGCCAAATACCAAAGTGTCCCCCATCTTTTTACCAATAGCAGGGATAACGCGGACGGCGGTGGTCTTTGAGTTGACCATGCCAATAGCCGCTTCATCGGCGATTATTCCGGATAGAGTAGCGGCAGTTGTCTCTCCTGGGACAACTATCATATCAAGGCCGACAGAGCAGACAGAGGTCATAGCTTCAAGCTTTTCAAGAGAGAGCGCTCCTGCCCGAACAGCGGCAATCATACCTGCATCTTCTGAAACAGGGATAAATGCACCTGAAAGTCCGCCGATATGAGAAGAAGCCATAACGCCGCCTTTTTTAACGGCGTCGTTAAGAATTGCAAGGGCGGCTGTTGTACCAGGTGCGCCGCATTTCTCAAGTCCCATCTCTTCAAGGATATAAGCAACGCTATCTCCAACTGCAGGAGTTGGTGCAAGCGATAGATCAACTATACCAAACGGTACATTAAGCCTTTTTGAGGCAAGGTTTGCAACAAGCTGACCCATTCGAGTTATCTTAAAGGCAGTTTTCTTAACCTTTTCAGCTATTTTTGAAATTGAAGCATCAGCCGGCATCTTCGCGAGAGCCGCTCTGACAACACCAGGTCCTGAAACGCCGACGTTTATAACACAATCAGGCTCTGTTACCCCGTGAAAAGCACCAGCCATAAATGGGTTATCCTCGGGCGCGTTGCAGAAAACAACGAGCTTTGCGCAACCAATGCAGTCCCTATCTGCCGTTTTATTAGCGGTTTCTTTGATAATTTCGCCCATAAGTTTTACAGCATCCATATTAATGCCTGCTTTAGTTGAACCAAGATTAACGCTTGAGCAGATATGATCGGTCACAGATAGAGCTTCTGGGATAGAATTTATAAGGGATAAATCGCCCGGTGAAAACCCCTTTGAAACAAGCGCTGAATATCCACCTATAAAATTAACGCCAATCTCCCTTGCGGCGCGCTCGAGAGTTTTCGCATATAAAACAGGGTCGCCACCAGAGACGCCCGCTAAAATTGCAATAGGAGTTACCGAAACGCGCTTATTAATTATCGGTATCCCATACTGCGCCTCGATATCTTCGCCTGTTTCAACGAGTTTTCCAGCCAATCGAACTATTTTATTATAAACCTTCTCACAGCTCTTATTAATATCAGAATCTGCACAGTCGAGAAGGGAAATTCCCATAGTTATCGTTCGAACATCAAGGTGCTCATCCTCGATCATCCTTATCGTTTCAAGTATATCTTTTGGATTAATCAAAATTTCTCACCCCTATATCTTGTGCATACTGTTGAAGATATCTTCATGCATAACATTTATTGAAAGTCCCATATTTTCGCCAAGTGCTTTAAGCTCATCACCAAAATCTCGGAATTCAACATTCAATTTTCCGGCATCAATCATCATAATCATAGCAAATAAATCCTCCATAATCGTTTGGGTAACGTCGAGGACATTAGCATTTTTATCACTGCAAACGGCGGAAACTTTTGCAAGGATACCAACCATATCTTTACCAATAACGGTTATAACTGCTTTCATAGTATCTTCTCCTAACATTGTAATAATGGAATTATACCATAAAAAACAGCAAAAAAACAGATGAAAAATAAGGGGAAGTATGTTAAACTAAGAGTATTATAAATTTGGGAGGATATCTTATGGGAAAATATCGCGTAGATACTCATATTCACACAGAGGGTAGTGGCGACTGCAAAGAAAAACTTGAAAACATTCTAAAGCGAGCCGATGAACTCGCCCTTGATATGATAACGATAACCGACCACTGCGAAGTAGATACCTATTACCGCTTTAAATGCGATACTGGGATGGAGCTTTCAAATGGTAGCGTTGCGGCGGCGCAGGGTAGCTGCAAAACACAGCTTCTTTTTGGCGTTGAGCTCGGTCAATTAACGCGGGATTTAGCTCTTGCAGAAAAACTTGCAAATATGTATGACTATCATTTTATAATAGCATCGCTTCATAACTCAAAAGGATATCATGATTTTGGAATGCTCGATTATAATAGCGGTGAGTTTGATACCGATAAGTTGCTTGATAGCTATTATAATGAGCTTATCGAGATTGCAAAGCAGAATATAGGGGACACAATAGCCCATATAACCTACCCGCTTAGATATTATTATATGAATGGAATAAGCTATAATATTGATAGGTATAAAGAGGCTATACGGGAGATGTATAGAGTTATTATAGAAAATGGAACAGCGCTTGAATGCAATACTTCAGGACTGCGCCAGGCAATAGGTGAAACATTCCCAAACAAAGAGCTATTCCTGCTCTACCGCGACGTTGGGGGAAGTCTTATAACCCTTGGAGCGGACAGCCATATAGCATCAGACTTATACGCTGGAATTGATGATGCCCGCGAGATGTTAAAATCAATTTCCTTTACCGATGGGCACTATTTTGTCAACAGAGAGATAAAGAGCTATAAGCTCTAAAAGGAGGATAAAAATGGACAGACTGCTAAAACTATTAAATGAGAATGCAAGGTATGAGCTATCAGAACTCGCAACAATGACAGGGTTATCTGAGAATGAGGTTTTAGAGAAGATAGCTGAATTTGAAAATAAGGGAATTATAAAAGGGTATCAAGCAATTATCGACTGGGATAGAACCGAGCGAGAGCTTGTTTCATCGCTTATTGAGATAAAAGTAACGCCAAAAAGAGATAGCGGATTTGAAGAGACAGCCGATACCATAGCGCAGTTTGAAGAGGTTGATAGCGTTTATCTTATGAGCGGTAGCAGCTATGATTTAGCGGCAATAGTTACCGGGCGAACCTTTAAAGAGATATCGGATTTTGTTGCGAGAAAACTCTCTCCTCTCGATGGAGTTGTTTCAACAGCGACCCACTTTATGATGAAAAAATATAAAGATAGAGGTCTTGTTTTTGATATCGAGGAGGTCGATGAGAGGGGGCTTGCTTCATTGTGATAAACTATGAAAAGCTGTTTGCGAAAAACGCATATGAGCTAACACCCTCGAAGATAAGAAAGTTCTTTGACCTTGCAAATGAGATGGATGATGTTATCTCGCTAAGTGTTGGACAGCCTGATTTCAAAACCCCCAGAAATATAAGAGAGGCTGGAATACAAAGCCTTGAAGATGGTAAAACTTGGTATACCGCAAACGCAGGTATGGCAGAGCTTCGAGAGGAAATTTGCATCTATTTAAAGCGCAGATTTGGGCTTTCTTATACAAAAGATGAAACGATAGTTACCGTTGGTGGCAGCGAAGGGATTGATATAGCGCTCAGAGCCTTTCTGAACCCAGGGGATGAAATTATAGTGCCGGAGCCTTGTTTTGTGAGCTACGCGCCGATAGCAAGTCTTATTGGAGCAAAGGTCGTGCCGCTTGAAACAAAGGCAGAGGATAATTTTAAAGTAACTCCAAAGCTATTAAGCGAAGCGATAACCGATAAAACTAAAATGCTCATTTTAGCCTACCCGAATAACCCGACAGGGGCAATAATGACAAAAGAAGATTTAGAGGGGATATCAGAAATTTTAAGAGAAACCGATATAATCGTTCTCTCGGATGAAATATATGCAGAGCTCACCTTTGGAGGAAAGCACTGCTCGATAGCTTCTATTGAGGGAATGCGTGAGAGAACTGTTTTGGTAAATGGCTTCTCAAAAGCCTATTCGATGACAGGGTGGAGAATGGGGTATGTCTGTGCGCCAATGGAGATTATAGAGCAGCTCTATAAAATCCATCAGTATGCTATAATGTGCGCCCCATCAACCAGCCAGTATGCGGCTATTGAAGCTCTTCGAAATAGCGATGTCGATATCGAGGAGATGAAAGAAGAGTATGATATTCGAAGAAGGGTTATCGTTAAAGGGTTTCGAGACCTTGGATGTCCATGTTTTGAGCCGGAAGGTGCTTTTTATATCTTCCCGCAAATATCTCAGTTTGGGATGAGTAGCAATGAGTTTTGTGAGAAACTACTATATAGCGAGAGGGTTGCTGTTATTCCGGGGAATGCATTTGGCGACTGCGGAGAAGGGTTTATAAGAGTTTCATACTGCTACTCGATAAAGCATATTAAAACAGCTCTCGAGCGACTTTCAAAGTTTATAGAAGGTATTAAGAAATAGGAGAGAGTTTTGAGCGATATATTTATTTACAGTGCAGACTATAGCAAAGAGCGAATAGATGCAGTGATTGAAGAGATTTTTTGCAACTGCAAGATAGACTTTGTGAGAGTGCAAACAGCTGCTATAAAACCAAATCTCTTGATGGCGCGAACAAGCGATAAATTTACAACAACCCACCCGCTAATTGTCGGAGGGGTTGTTCGTGCGCTTTTAAAAAGGGGTATTACCGATATAAAGGTTTTCGACTGCCCAGGCGGCCCGCATAGCAAAGCGCTTATAAAAAACGTCTATAAAACAACTGGGATGTTAGAAGAGGTGGGAGATTATCTCTACTATCCCGATGAAACATTTACAACTCAAAGCGATGGTTGCGTTTTCGAGGTGAGCAGTGCAGTTAAAAGCGATATAATAATAAATCTGCCAAAACTAAAAACCCATACTCTGACAGGGCTCTCGGGTGCTGTTAAGAATATATTTGGGGTTGTTCCGGGGCTTCGCAAGAGCAGACTGCATTATGAAGCGGGAAGTCTTGAAAATTTTTCAAGGCATATAGTTAATCTCTGCAAAGCGGTCGCGCCAACTCTTAGTATCGTTGATGGGATAACTGCAATGGAGGGAGATGGCCCATCAGCTGGTAGTGCAAGCGAGCTTGGTTTAATCCTCGCTTCCACCGACCCATATACCCTTGATAGTGCTATCTGCGATCTTATCGGAATGCGAAGAGAGCAGGCGCTCACCGTTATGGCGAGCGGCGAGCTTGTCGGGGAATATAATATTTTGGGCGAGAGCGATAGATTTATTAAAACCCAGTTTATACTGCCGCGAACAGCGCATGATAATGCGAGCAAACTTCGAGCTATTGGCTTTATAGCTTCAATTAAAAGCTTTATCATAAAGAAGAGGCCATATGTAAAAGATGGGTGTATAAACTGCAAGCAGTGCGCCGGTATCTGTCCTGCTGATGCTATCACCTTTACCGGTAAAGCGCAGATAAACTATAAAAAATGCATCAGATGCTACTGCTGCCATGAGATATGTCCTGTTTCTGAAATTTCAGTAAAGAAGGGGCTGTTTCGATGAGGGTACGCGCTTTTGCGAAGATAAATCTTTTTTTGGATATAGTGGGTAAACGCACTGATGGATATCATACCCTCGATACGGTTATGCAATCGGTATCGCTATCAGATGAGCTTATAGTTGAAAAAAGCGAAGAAATTATATTTCACTGCGATAAAAAAGAGCTTGAGGGTGAAGATAATCTCTGCGTGAAAGCGGCAAAGCTTTTTTTTGAGGAGAAAAAAATAGAGGGCGGAGCGAAGATATCGCTTTTTAAGAGTATCCCAATAGAAGCAGGTCTTGGTGGCGGCAGTGCCGACTGTGCGGCGGTGCTATACGCTCTAAATCAGATATATAAGCGACCTTATAGCGAGGAAGAGCTACTATCCCTTGCGGCAAAGCTCGGGGCAGATGTTCCGTTTTGCCTTGTTGGTGGGTGCAAAAGAGCTGGTGGTATCGGTGAGCAGTTTAGCGAGAGCTTTAAGGTGGAGGATGTGCCGATTGTTATAATAAAGCCGCCGTTTGGGATAAGCACCAAAGAGGCTTTTGCGCGGTATGACGGTGAGAAAAGCGGGTTTTCGGGCGATGAGTTTTCAGATAATCTGAAAATTGGCATAGAAGAATGCAAAGATTATGCTTTTAATATCTTCGAGCGGCTTTGTACCGAGCGCGAAGAGATAATGAAAATTAAAAATAGCCTTGAAAAAAGCGGCGCTATTTTTTCGTTGTTATCTGGCAGTGGGAGCGCTGTTTTTGGGGTTTTTCGAGATATTGAAACCAGAGACCGAGCGGCAAATACGCTAAAAGCTGATTATTTAGTTTACAGTGCGGATTTTGCAAAAAAAGGGCTAAAAGAAATATAACTGAATAAAAATCTCCGTGTTACCAATATTTACCACACGGAGGTTTTTTATTATGGAAAACAAAAATTTTTACAAACTGCTTTTATCCCTTTTAATAGCGCTTATCCTATCCCCAGTTACCATGGCGGCGGTCGAAAAACAAAGTTTAACCGATGATATTTTGCGGTTTCATTTTATGGCAAATTCAAATAGTCTGCGTGATATCGAGATTAAGATGGAGGTTCGTGATATTGTTTTAACTAAAACAGAAGAGCTTTTCTGCGGCGCTGCAACAAAAGAAGAGGCGGTTTTAATAGCAGATAGCAATATAGAGTATTTAGAGGATGAAATAAACAACTACTTAGAGGATATCTGCGATTATAAGGCGGAAATTGAGATAAAGAATGAGTATTTTGAGAGCAGAGTTTACTCTGATATAACTCTGCCACAGGGTGATTATACCGCGTTTGTCGTAACGCTTGGGGAGGGTGCTGGGCGAAACTACTGGTGCATTGCCTTTCCTGCCCTTTGCAGCTCTATCTCAACGAGTGCAGATGAGGTGTTTTCAGAGGACGAACTAAAGGTTTTAGAGGATGGAGAGGTAGAGGTGCGGTTTGCGATAGTTGATTTTTTAGAAAGTGCTTTAAAAAGGATTAAAGAGTTGTTATAATTAAATAGACGAGGTGATTTTATGATAACTTTTATTTTAGGGAGCGGACATAAAAGACTGACAGATGAAATCTTTAAAAGAGCGGCTAACTGCAAAAAAGAAGCAGGTGCGCTGATTATTTTACCTGAGCAGTATTCCTTTGAGGGTGAGGGTGAGCTTGCGCTAAATTATAGTTTGGAAATTCGCCAAAATATCGAGATAACAACAATATCAAAGCTTGTCCGAGAGCTTTGCAAAAATCTATATGAGCGCCCCGCCCTAACTTCGGCGGCGGCAGAAGTTTTGCTTCGTCGGATAATAATAGAAAATGAAGATAAACTACGGTTTTTTAAAGGGAAAAATGCGAAATTTGCCTTTGTTTCGAAGCTTATTGCTGTTAATAATGAGTTTATAAACGGTGGAGTTTCGCTTGAAACTATTGAGAATATATCAGAGGGTGAGCAAAACGGGAGTCTTTGCGATAAACTGCACGACCTATCAATTCTGCTCAAAATATATCGCGAGGAATGCGAGAAAAGATTTTATGATATAAACGAAGATATAAAAACCGTTTCGACAAGTGATAATGCTATAGATTATCTAAAAGGGAGAGATATTTATTTTCATGGCTATTCAGGGTTTAAGGAGCCGCAATCAGAGCTTATTAAGTCGCTTATTTTAAATGGATGTGATATATCATTTTCCTTCCTTGCAGATAATTTAGATGATGAGAGCTTTTTAATAATTCGCGATGTTATACATAGCATTGAAAGGCAGGCAAAAGACTTTGGAGCAGTGGCCGAGACTATATTTATAAACGAAGATGAAAAAAGCCCCTTATCGAAATTCGCGACCGCTCTTTTTAAAAACAGCGATGAGGCGATAGAGGGTGATTCTGTGCGTGTTATTCCTTCTGATAACAGGTATGATGAGATAGCGCAAATTGCGGCGATAATCAAAAATGAGATATTTCAGGGTGGTGCGAGATATAGCGATTTTCTGCTAATTGCAAGGGATATTGGTGAGTATGAAAATCCGATATCTGAGCTGTTTGGAAGGGCAGAAATCCCTTATTATGCCGATAAAAAAACTTCCCTTATAACCTCATCACCTGCGGCGGTATGTCTTTTTGCGCTGAGATACTGCATTTTTGGCGGAGCTGTGAGCGATGCTATCGATTTTGCAAAAACAGCGCTCTTAAAGATAGATGATAATGATTTTAAAGACTTTCTAAGCTACTTAGAGATATTTAATATAAAGGGCAGACAGCTTAAGAAAAGCTTTACCGCAACCCATGCAAAGATAGAGCTTATAAAAGTTGAAGAGGTTCGTAAAAAAATAATAACGCCACTCACCCAGTTTAAAAAAGACTTTTCAAAAGAGAACAAAACAAAGGCGATTTGGAAACTTTTGCAAAGGGTGGACTACCAGCAAAATCTAAAAGAATACTCGAAAAATAAAGATAGCTATTACATAAGAGAGCTTCGCCGACAGTATGATGAGCTTATCGGAGCGGTCGATGAAATCTATGCGGCAACTGAAAATACAGACCTTTCAAACAAAGAATACTACGAGCTTATAACAAGGGTATTAACTGCCCACGAATACGGAAGTGTTGAGAGGATGATAGATGAAGTTTTAATAACTAATCTATCAACGATACCAAGAACCGAGAAGAAAACGGTATTTATTATCGGGGCAAACGAGGGAGTCTATCCTCTTGCAGTGAAAGAAAATTCGGTTTTTTCATCATTTGAGCGTCGTCTGCTCGGCAAAGAGGGGATTTCGGTGCTTGATAATGCTCTCTATAACTACCGCTTTGATATTTATAATATTTATAGTGCGCTAAAGCTTGCAACAGAAAAGCTCTATATTAGCTATCCAAAACAAACTCTTTTAGGGGAAGAGCTTTTGGTATCTTCATTTGTTATAAGAGCTTGCTCGGTTATGGCAAATAGCGATATAATCGTCCCGCAAGAGGATGCAGAATATTATATAAATTCAAAAGGCGATCTTCGTGAGATAATTGCAACCGGTGAGGCAACCCTTTCAAATAATAAAGTATTAGAGGAGCTCTTTAGCGATAAACCATTTGATTTTAGCATATCAAAAGATATTATAGGTGATGCGATTGACAAAGAGTTATATGTTTACCCAACAACGATAGAGCAGTATGCAAACTGCCCATTTAGCTACCTTTGCCGATATGTCCTCTCAGCAAGAGCTTTGATGACAGAAGAATTATCGCTTCCGAGTGCTGGTCGAATAATCCATTATTGCCTTGAACAGCTGTTAAGTCGTTTTGATGAAAAAGCGCTCTTATCCCTTGATGAAAGAGATATCTACAGCTTTATCGACGAAATGATAGATAGATATTTAAAAAGAGAATTCTCAGAGTTTGTTTTTGGTGAAAAGAGATTTAAAAGCAATATACGAAGAATTCGAAAAAGCTTATTTAAAGTTATAAGCTATCTTATTGATGAGTATAGAGAGAGCAGTTTCAGGGTGGCGGAGCTTGAAATATCAATTGGCGATGGTGAGACAAAGCCTTATATTATAGATATTGGGGATGGGTATAAACTAAGTCTTCGAGGGTATGTTGATAGAGTTGACTGTTATAAGAGCGAAAATGGGGATTTTCTGCGTGTTATAGACTATAAGAGCGGGGATAAGGTTTTTAAGCTGTCGGACCTTAAAAATGGCATAAATTTGCAGCTTTTTATCTACCTTTTCGCCCTTATAAAAGATGGGAAGTATAAAGATTTTATCCCGGCAGGTGCGCTATATCAGCCATCTTTTGCTGATGTTCAATCAAAAGTTTTGAATGAAGAGGATATAAAAACAATCAAAAAAAGCCTTACAAAAGATGGGCTTCTTCTCAGTGATGAAACCTCCCTTGTCGGAATGGAGAGAAATCGAGAGGGGATATTTATACCGGTAACGGCGAAAGACTTGAGTAAATCGAAAACGCCAAAAAGCCTTGCAACCCTTGAAGAGATAGGGAAGGTTGAGCGGATAATAACCGAGAGCATTGGTGATATGGGTAAAAAGATAGTCAGAGGAGAGTTTCCGCCACTGCCGCTCTCATCAAAGAGCAAGATAAATTGCACCTATTGCGAATACAACGCTGTTTGCAAACGCCGAGATGATGAAGAGGTGCGCGAATATATTGAGTATGACAGGGAGGAGTTTTACGATGGCTATTAGTTTCACCGAAAGTCAAAAGAGGGCTATTGAGAGCAGTGGTCACTCAGTTGTGGTTTCAGCGGCAGCGGGCAGCGGTAAAACTGCTGTTTTAGTCGAGAGGATTATGCGGCGGATAACAGGCGATAACCCCGTTGATATCGATAGGCTGCTTATCGTAACCTTCACGAAAGCGGCGGCAGCAGATATGAAACTCAAGATAAGCAGACGCCTCTCTGAGCTTATGCTAAAAGATCCAAACAACAAAAACCTAAAACGCCAACAGCTGCTTCTTCAAACAGCAGATATTGGAACGACACATGCATTTTGCAGTGAGCTAATAAAAAATAACTTCGCAGTGCTTGATGTCCCTCCCGATTCAAGGGTGGGTGATGATAGCGCCATAGACTCACTTGAAATTGAAGCGGCTACCCGTGCAATAGAGCAGTTCTATGAAGAGGATGAAAATAGAGCGGCGCAGCTTGCTATGGCTATATGCAGCGGGAGAAACGATAATGGTTTTGAAAAGGTAGTTATAGAATTTGCCAAGAAAATTCGCACCAGATTTGATGGTGAACGGCTTTTTTATAGCGATATAGAAAAGACCGAAGAAAACTGCAGTCAGTTTTTGAGAGAATATATCAAGGATTCATTTAGTTATGCAAAAAGCTGCTTTGAGAGCGCGCTTTTATATTGCGAAGATACTCTTTCAGTTCGAATAGAGGGGCTTTTGCAAAATATCAAGATGACAGATAGAGTTTTAGAGAGTATGCAAAAAGATAGCTTTGAGCTTTTTGATATCGTTTCGAGCTGCAAGGTTTTAAATCTTGAAGGAAAGGCAACGGCTAAAAATGCTGAAGATGCAAATGCCGGAAAAGAGCTTCATACAGCAGCCAAAAAAGCGATAGAAAAATGCGTAAAGCTTGTGGAAAATGGGGATTTCAAAGAGGACTTTGCATATAACAAAATGATTGCAACCGATCTTTTTTCGGTAACGAAAAGTTATATTGCGCTTTATAACGAGAGCAAAAATGAAAAAGGACTGCTCGATTATACCGACCTTGAGCTTTTAGCGGTAAAGCTGCTTTATGAAAACGGTGAGCCGAGCGAGAGGGCAAAATTTTTAAGAGAGCATTATGATGAGGTTTATGTTGATGAGTTTCAAGATGCAAACGAAATTCAAGATATGATTTATAGAGCTGTTTCAAGAGATGAGGAAAATATATTTGTTGTCGGTGATGTTAAGCAAAGTATTTATAGTTTTCGAGGAGCAGAACCCGATATATTTATAGATAAGCAGTCGAGTTTTGAAAAGGGTGACAAGGGTGAGCTTGTCCGTCTGCAAAACAACTTTCGAAGTGCGAAGAAGGTCGTTGATTTTGTAAACAAAGTTTTTCTACATAATATGGAAGAGGTTTTCTCCTCAATAGACTATAAAAAAGAGCAACTTGTCTGCTCATCGCCTTTGAGTATAGAAGGTGAAGCAAAACTTTTAACTTTTACAAAAAACGGCGGAGAAAAAGAGGTAGAGAGCGAGGCAAAGGCAGTTGCGAAAAGGATACGCAATATGGTTGATAGCGGTGTTACCGTTATGGATGGCGGGAGTTTGCGCCCCTGCCGATATGGCGACTTTGCAATACTGCTCAGAGTTTGCAAAAAGGTTGATAATATCTTTCACGATGCGCTAAAAGAGCAGGGAATATCATCTGTTGTACGAGGAGAGAAGCCGCTTTTTGATGAGCCTGAAATATCGCTACTTATATCCTTTTTGAGAGCGCTGCATAATCCAACCCTCGATATCCCCCTTCTTGCAACTATGCTATCGCCGTTTTTCGATTTTGATACGAACAGACTTGTTTCTATGAAAACAAAAATCAAAAAATCATTTAGCGAGACGGTTTTTCTATCAGATGAGAGGGATATAAAAGAGTTTCGCGATAGTCTGCAAGAGATGCGCGAGCAGTGCGCAACGATGCCTGTTTTGGATTTTTTAAAGTCTGTGGTTTCAAAATATGGATACAGCCAGACTATGAAAAACCGCTATAAAAAATCAGAAGTCACCCAGAATATAAGATTATTCTTTGAGATACTCGGTGAGATGCAACAGAGAGGATGCGTCTATCTATCGTCTGTTGTCTTTGAGTTTAATAATATGAAAAGGAATAATATAAACCCAAAGACGGCGGCAGTTCCCTCGAAGGGGGATAAAGTGAGTATTATGTCGGTGCACGTCAGCAAAGGCCTTGAATTTAAAATCTGTTTTGTTTGCGATTTGCGCCATAGAATTAATTATGAAAATACCGCTCGCTTTTTCTACGACCAAAAGCTCGGCAGTGGATTTAAAAGAATTTTGCCGGGTGGTGATATATATACGAATACCTTAGCATTTAAAACTATAAGGCATAAAAAACAAAATGATACGGTAAAAGAATTTCTAAGGCTTTTATATGTAGCGCTAACGAGGGCGGAGCAGAAATTGTTTTTGCCAATAGAAGAGGGCGAGATATCAGATCTTGAGCCGGTAGATTGCGACCCGCACGAAATTGCGGGGGCAAGCAGCTTTTTGAGTTTTATTAAAAACGTTAGTGGAGCGCTCGAGCGCGAGCCTATCCTTGGCGATGAAGATGAAACGGAGATGCAAGGAGGCGAAGATGAAAAAACCGTGATATCTGATTTGGTTTTTGAAAAAATTGACTATGAATATAAATATTTAAAAAGCACTAAAACTCCGCTAAAACTCTCGGTAACAGAGCTTGTCCATAAGGAGGATGGCTTTGAGTTTGCAAAAATCCCGATGTTTGAAATGGGAGAGCATGCGGCTGATAGGGGAAATGCCGTTCATAAGCTTTTGCAGTTTATTGATTTTGAGAGAGATGTTTTCAGTGAAGTGGAAAGGCTTTACGATGAGGGGATTCTAAGCGCTGAGCAGAAAGAGCTTATCAGCATAGAAGAGATAAACAAGTTGATTAAAGGTGAGTTTTCGGATATAATCAAAAAAGGAAAACTGCTACGTGAGTTTCGGTTTTTGTCAACAACATTGCAGGAGTTTGGCGATAAATCGATGCTTCAAGGGGTTGTTGATGCGCTGGTTTTAGCGGAGGATGGAATATATATAATCGACTATAAAACCGACAGAGTTTTGGATGTTTCGATCCTTCAAGAGAGATATCAAAAGCAACTCGACCTTTATGCAGAGGCGATAGAGCGCCATTTTGAGCAACCAGTTTTAAAGAAATATATAGTTTCTGTTTATAAAAATGAAATTTTAGAGGTGTAATGAATTGTTAGTGCGGGCAGAGGGAATAACCCACGGTTTTTTAGATACCGATATTTTAAAAGATCTCTCCTTTTCGATAAACAAAGGGGATAAGATAGGACTTGTCGGTATAAATGGTGCAGGTAAATCAACCCTTCTCAATATTTTGACAGGTGAAATTTATCCGCAGTCGGGCGTTGTGAACCTACCGCAAAGCACCCGTATAGGATATCTTCGTCAGCAGCACGGTGTATCTGCTGAAAATAGCCTTTATCAAGAGCTTCGTCTTGCGTTTAAAGATGTTTTAGATGCAAAGGATGAGCTTAAAAAATTAAATACAGAAATAGAGCAAAATCCGCACAATACCGATTTGATCGAGCGATTATCTGCACTTCAAACATTTTACGACAGCAACGAAGGGTATAATATCGACATAAAAATACAATCAGTAATATACGGAATGGGTTTCTCTAAAGAGGATTTAGAGCGGAGAGTTGGCAGTTTATCGGGCGGTGAGAAGACAAGACTTGCCCTTGCGAAAATTCTTCTGCAAAACCCGGATCTGCTTATTTTGGACGAGCCGACAAACCATCTTGATTTCAATATGCTCTATTGGCTCGAAGACCATTTAAGCAGTTTTCGCGGAGCGCTTATAACCGTTTCTCATGATAGATATTTTCTAAACCGCACCATTAAAAAAATATGGGAGCTTGAAGATGGAAAAATCTATGAGTATAACGGCGGCTATAATGAATTTGTAGAAAAAAAGGAAGAGCGGCTAAAAAGACAGGAAAAGCTCTACCTTGACTATGAGCAGAAAACGGCGAAACTCGAAGACTATATAGCGCGAAATAGAGTGCGGGCATCAACGGCAAAGATGGCACAAAGCAGACAAAAAGAGCTTGATAAACTCGAAGAGGTTAAAAAGCCGCGCAAATTTTTGCGCCCATTAAAGCTCTCTTTTAAATATGACAGAGAACCTTTTGAGAATGTTTTGCAGGTTAAAGGGCTATCGCTTTATGGAGGCGAGAGGCTTCTTTCAAAGGACATCGACCTTGGTTTGCTTCGTGGTGAGAAGATAGCAGTTGTTGGGGCGAATGGTGTTGGGAAGACGACCTTTTTAAAGGCTATCATAGCGGCAGATGCAAGAGTTCGATTTGGCGAAGGGGTTAAAACTGCCTATTTTGAGCAGGAGGACACAGCGCTAAACTCGCAAAATTCGGTGCTTGGCGAAATTGCAGATAATTTTTTATCATTGACCGATAAAGAGCGGCGTGATGCCTTAGCACTTGTCGGCATTCGCGGCGAAGATGTTTTTGCATCGGTAGGAACGCTATCAGGCGGCGAGAAAGCAAGGCTTAAGTTTTGCATAGCTATGCTTGGCCGTGGAAATCTTCTGCTGTTTGACGAGCCGACGAACCATCTCGACTTGCAATCGAAAGAGATGCTCGATGAAGCGCTTCAAATTTTTTCAGGGAGCATTCTTATGGTATCGCACGATAGGTATACTCTATCGCGAGTACCCTCTAAAATCGCCGTCTTAACCCCAACAGGTTTTGAGATTTATAAAAGCTTTGAGAGCTTTGAGGATAGATATAAAACAAAGGGCACAGCGCAGCGGTCGAGAGCGGAACCGTCAGCTTTGGCAGAAAGCGAAACAATCGAAAAACAGGTCGATAAAAAAGAGGTGCGAAAGAGAAAGGCAAAACTGCGCCTACTTATAAAAGAGTGCGAAGAGAGAATAGAAGAGCTTGAAGGGCGTGAGGGCGAACTTTCGAGCGAGATAAACAGTATATTCGATTTTAAGAAACAGGCAGAACTCTGCTTAGAGCTCGAAGAAGTTAAGGGTGAAATAGCAAAAACGATGGAACTTTGGGAAAAATATCAAACAGAGGTTGACAGCATATAATATTTATGATAAAATACCAGAGTAAACAAAGCAGAACAGCCGTTCTCACCAAAGGGCATTTTAAGCTCTCGGTCAATATGCGTTTCTTTAAGTAAAGTTTTCGCGGACGGCTATTGCTGTCCGCGTTTTTTATTAAAAATCTATGGAGGTGTTTAACTATCGCTACAAAAGATATGCTCATCAACGAACAAATTCGTGTAAAGGAAGTCCGTTTAATTGATGCTGCTGGAGAGCAACGTGGGGTTGTATCGCTGTCTATGGCTATGGATTTAGCTTCGCAGGCAGGGACTGACCTTGTTATGATTGCTCCGAATGCGGCGCCACCAGTATGCAGAATCATGGACTATGGTAAATACAGATTTGAGCAAGCGAAAAAGGAAAAAGAGGCAAGGAAAAACCAGAAGATAATTGAGCTCAAAGAGATTAGGTTATCTCCAGGTATAGATGTAAACGACTTTAACATTAAGGTTAAAAATGCTTTGAAGTTTTTAAAAGTCGGTGATAAAGTTAAGGTTTCTATTCGTTTTCGCGGTCGTCAGATGGCGCACCCTGAAATCGGCGTTGAGCTTATGGGCAGATTTTTAGATGCAATATCTGAGTTTGGAACAAGCGATAAACCGTCGAAGATGGAAGGTCGCAGCATGGTAGCGGTTGTCACATCGAAGATTAAAAAGTAGAAGGAGGAAGACAAA
>CAYJGN010000013.1:0-46255 GCA_964369635.1 uncultured Oscillospiraceae bacterium | reverse complement strand
CATAGACTTCAAGAGTTTCTTTTGCAGTATCTCTTCTTTTTTGGTCTGGCATAAAATGCAGAGTTCTCATATTATGCAGTCTATCTGCAAGTTTTATTATGATAACTCTAATATCCTCGCTCATTGCAAGCAGAAGCTTTCGAACATTCTCATTCTGCTCCTCTTCATGGGTGCTAAATTGGACTCGCCCAAGCTTCGTAACTCCATTAACAAGCAGGGCAACAGTTGCTGAAAACTCTCTTGATATATCCTCAAATGTATACTGCGTATCCTCTATAACATCATGCAGAAGTGCCGCTGTTATCGTTTCGCTATCCATACCAATCTCAACTAAAATCTTGGCTACTGCAACAGGATGGATTATATAAGGCTCTCCGCTTTTGCGAACCTGCGAGCTATGCGCCTCTTTTGCAAATTGATAGGCTTTTTCTATCATTGCAATATCATAAGCTTTATCGCTTAATTTTATCTTATCTATTAATTCATTTATGCCGTTCAATTTATATCTCCTGTCCGATTATATAGTCTTTTATATAATTTAGTCGCCGTTAAATCTGCTTTTTTCGCATCCTTTGCAACCTCTAATATATCTTTTCCGCAGACTTTGCCCTCGGTTACCAAACCGGCTTCTTTAAAAATCTCAACTGCTGCATATGTAATAAATATATTCGGTTTATTAAATGCAGCAATAGATATATCATAAACATCATATTCGCATGATTTCTTTGCCGAAATAAATCTATAAACGGCAGCAAAATCTTCTCTGGTTATCTGCGGAAATGCTTTATTCTCGCCGTTTTTTAGAGCATTTATATATCCTATATCCTCTTTACTTGGCTCATTTTGCGATATATCTATGATTTTAACCGAGAGATATTCTCGCTCGTTATATCTATTTACTGAAATGCTCGCCGTGATACCAACTGTCGTATTTTGCGGATAAGGAAAGCTATCGAAGCTATACCCAAAAGAAACCGCATCAACTAAAACATCTGAAACTTCAAGAGAAATTTTCACAAATTTGCCGCCCGATAATGGCGAAATCCCTTTAATTGTTGCATTTTCAATCAAAAAAACAGGCTCTTCGTTTTCTCTGCCATATGGCTCTAAAATCTCAAGACTTTTAGCAAAAGAGAGCGATAACTCATCCGCTCGAACTGCCGCATCCGCTTCAACTGATACAAAGGCCTCTGCATCACAAATCGGTTTATGCGCTAAAACCGCCCTTCTAAACTCTTCAAGATTGATAGCTGCCATTGAAAAACCTGCCGCCGCACTATGTCCCCCGTATTTTAACAGCAACCCCTCGACTGAAGTTAGACATTCAAGGATACCAAAGCTCTGCAAAGCTCGCACACTGCCTTTAATCTCCTCACCACTTTTTGTCATAACAATAGTTGTTTTCTTATATCTCTCCAAAAACCTCGCCGCAATTATACCTATAACACCTTCCGGCAGGTTTTCATCATAAACAACTATGCAATCAGCTCCAAAAACCGCTGATTTTTCATCTTCTTCTATATTTGAAACCGTCTGCGCTTCAATTTCTCGGCGCTTTTCATTGCAGTTTACAAGCAAACTCGCATACTCCGCCGCCTCTTCGCTATCATCGGTTGCAAGTAATACAAAAGCATCAACAGGGTCGCCTATTCTCCCAGCGCTATTTATTGCGGGCGCGATTTTATATCCTATCGTCTCGCAGTTTATATCTTCTTTTTTTATATTGAAAAGGTTTAATAGCTCATCTATCGATGGTATTTCCTCATCTGACATCTGCATAAGTCCCTTTTTAACTATAACCCTGTTATCTCCCACAATCGGCATAACATCTGCAATAGTTGTTATAGCTGCAAGATAGCCATATTGCGAGAAGACAGTTTCGAAATCTCCCTCGAGAGCCGCTGCAAATAAAAGTGCTACAAAACCGCCGCTATACTCTAAAAAATCCTGCTCGGTGCACTGCGGGTTTATAATCGCTAAAGCCTCTGGGAGATTTTCTCTTGGTTTATGGTGGTCGGTTATGATTATATCAACACCGCATTTTTTTGCATATAATGCTTCATCGAAAGCAACTATACCGTTATCAACCGTTATAATAAGCGAAACATCAGCCGCTATTAGCTCATCAATTCCCGCTTTGGTAATCCCATATCCTTCTTCTCTGCTCGGTATTTTAACAACAACATCGGCGCCAATTTCATTTAAGTATCTGTACAAAATAGCGGTAGCACAAACACCATCAGCATCATAATCGCCAAAAATCCCTATCCGCTCTCCTTCTTCTATCGCTTTAAAGGTGCGGCTCACCGCAATTTCCATATCTTTAAATACTTCGGGTCCAATTGAGATACTATCTCCATCTATAAACTTTAAAAGTTTCTCATCGGTATCTATTCCTCTGCTTGACAGTATTCTTTTTAGGCTGTTTGAGATATCGGCAGTTACCTCTGTTTTTGCCGATTCTTTTACCGTAAACCTCTTATACATCTCTCACCAACTATAATAAACTTTTGTACTTCTCAATTATTGCTTGCGCAGTATTAACACCATCTGCCGCCGCCGACATAATCCCTCCAGCATAACCCGCTCCCTCACCACAAGGGTATAATCCCCGAGTACCAATACTCTCTCGCATCTCATTGCGCAGAATACGAACAGGTGAAGATGTTCTTGTTTCAGGTGCTGTTATAACAGCGCCCTTTGATGCAAATCCGCGGATTTTGCTATCGAAATTCGCAACACCTTTTCTTAGCATATTATTTATACGAGCTGAAAAGAGCGATGAAACATCAGCTTTTATAACCCCCGGTCGATAGGTCGGAGCCACACTGCCGCTATCGACAGTTCCCGAAAGAAAGCTTTTTGCAGACTGATATGGTGCAAAATAGTTTTCACCCGCTATCTTATAGGCATTCTTCTCAATAGCTCGTGCAAACTCAATACCAGAAAGAGGCCCGCTCCCATAATCGCTACTGCTAACTGACGCCACAACAGCACTGTTTGCATTTTTATATCCTCTATCGCTAAAACTCATTCCGTTTGTAACAATTCCACCCTCTTCGCTTGCCGCCGCAACAACATATCCACCAGGGCACATGCAAAAGGTATATACTGCGTCATCGCTTAAGCGAAGCGAGAGAGCATACTCACCACTCTTCAAACTCTCGTGACCTGCATAGTCGTGGTAGAGCGCTTTGTCGATATCCGATTGAAGATGCTCTATTCGAAACCCAACCGAAAATGGTTTTGCAGAGATAGCAACATCTTTATCCAAAAGTCTTTTAAAGAGCTCTCGCGCACTATGACCTGGCGCTAAAATAATATCATTAGTCTCTATCTCGCCGCTATCGCAAACTGCCGCTACAACAGCGCCGTTTTTATCTGTTTTAAAGCCTCTAAATTCATTGCCAAATATAACGCTCCCACCAAGAGATATTATCTCCTCTCGAATACCCAAAACCACCCGCCGCATAACATCAGTTCCTATATGCGGTTTTGCAAGATGAAGGATATCAGGGTTTGCACCATGAGAAACAAACATCCTCAATATGAAATCATGACAGATATCTTTTGTTCGAGTTGTTAGTTTTCCATCTGAAAAAGTTCCAGCACCACCCTCGCCAAATTGGATATTGCTCTTCTCATCAAGTCCATCTCCAGCAAAAAAACTTGAAACTTTTTTCACTCTGCTCTCTATATCTTCACCCTGTTCTACAACAACAGGGCGAAGCCCTGCTTTTGCAAGAACTACGGCCGCAAACATTCCTGCTGGCCCAAATCCCACAATCACAGGTCTTTGCCCCTTGTAATTCTCGATATTCGGGACGACAAACCTCTTGCTCTCATCTTTATATAAAAGATTATTTCTGCTTGCAATCAGCTCTTCGCTTCCCGCGTCTCTAAGAGAAACTGCGTATGAGCTTATCATCTTTATATCATTTCTGCGCCTTGCATCTACAGAAGTCTTAATAATTTTAAAGCTCTCTATTTCGCCTTTATTTATCCCGCATTTATAGAGCTTTCTAAAAAGGCCTTCTTCCCCCTTTTCAAAAAACCCATAAATAATATTGTGAATTATAATCATAACTACTCCGAAACTCTAATATTTACGGTATACTCACCGTTATACCAGACATTGTCATACCCGTTTATCATAATCTTCGCAGCAACAATATTTTCACCTGAAGCAAGCGTTATCTCTGATAAATCAACTTCTGCAACTATATCTCCAGCCTCTATATTCTCGATAATCTCCTCAGGACCCACTATTACAACATTAGAAATAGAGTTTGTTAAAGTGGTTATCTCTTTATTTGTCGGCCTGTTTATAACATTAATATTCGTCACCCTAAAACTCTCGGAATAAAGATTCGTTGAAACAGATGCCGTTACTTGCGAAACATTTGAAATATTATCATATCCAGATGGTAATAGAACTTCAAAGGTAAAGCTCTCACCGCCCGAAACTTTAGACATATCAATATATCCGATATTGATACTATCAGTTTGCGCTATCGACTCCGAAGGTCCTGCAACTTCAATCGTCGTTGCGCTCAATGTTATAGGAAGTTCTTCTAAATTGATAGAGCTTGGGATGTTGTTATAAGATACCTCAAGATTTAAAAATGCCTTTTGAAGAATTGGAACTGTTAGCGAAACCTCTGAAACCGATAAGGTGAAATCATCTTGCGCTATTTCATTTCCAAGGTTGTCCAAAAGAACTATTGGCGCAGATGATGTTGCTGAAGATGTAAATTCACCTGTAAATGAAGCCTCTATCAGAACTTTATCTATTTTATTAACCTCACCTTCAGGTCCCGTTATAGTTATCTCACTGTTATCAAGAACTGGACTTTTAACTATATACCCCTCAGGCACCGAGACACCCGATATATTTGATTCGATGGTAAATGTTCTCGAAACTATCCTATCGAACTTAACATAAAGCACCGATGGATTTATATTGATTATCTCAAATTCACCAAGCCCACTCAGCGGCTCTGCATAAAGGCCAACTTCATGAGTGCCCGATGCAACAACATTATTGAGAACAGTATGGACTTCTATATCTTCAGCAGTAAGCCCACCGACAACCTGCCTATTGCCATTGACTGTTATACTAACATACTGGGTATCTGCAGAGATAACATCAAGTCCGAGCTCTGCAGTTGCTGTACCGAAGGTATCAATAGATACCGGCACATTGTTTATAACAAAAGTGGTGTTTGGCGAAATAGTTATATTAACAACCAACCATACCAAAAAGGCAATAGAAATTGCCGCGAATCGCATAAGCCATTCGCTTTTAAATGTTAGTTTATTTTTTCCTTTACCACTATCTTTTTTTCGCATCGCCTTTGCCCTTTCTGAAAAAACCTTTATCTGCACCGCTTTTTTCTATCACAGGGTTTACTATCTCAATGGTTAAAACTTTGCGCAACTTGTCCTCATCTAAAAATCTTGTCAGCTCTCCCGCTCTTGCAAACGAAATAGTCCCCGTCTCTTCAGAGACAGTTACAACTACCGCATCACTCATCTCAGAAACACCAACTGCCGCTCGATGCCTCGTTCCAAGAGTTTTACTAATACTTGAAGTTTCACTTAGCGGCAAAAAGCATCCTGCCGCCGCAATTTGAGTATCGCGGATTATAACAGCACCATCGTGCAGGGGAGAATTCGGAAAGAACATACTCTCAAGAAGCGCCGACATAACTTTACTATCAATCGCTGTTCCTGTCGCGCAAATATCTCCAAGTGAAATACCTTTTTCAATAACTATTAGCGCACCTGTTTTAGATGATGCTAAAGACATTGCCGCCGCAACAATATTATTGACAACACTTTTTCGCTCCTCAACCTCTTCCTCACTATTAGACCCTGATAAGAGATGGGAGAAAAATGAGATATTAGTAGTTCCAAATGTTGCAAGTGCCTTTCTTATTTCAGGCTGGAAAACTATTATTATCAAAATAATACCAAAATTAAAGATATATTCAAGCATAAAGTTTATAGCCGTTAGTGACAGCGCAAAAGATAGCATATAAACAACAACCAGCAACAAAACCCCAACTAATAGCTGGCTGAACATCGTCTGGCGAAGGAATTTAATGCCATAGTAGACAACAAGCGCAACTAAAGCTATATCGAGCAGATCGCTGATTCTAATCGTCGATAAAACAGCATAAACATCTGAAAAAACACCCATTATGGTACCCACTAAAGCATCACCCACCTTTACTCTTTATATTATACAACAACAAGCTAATTAAATAAAGGGGTTTATTTAATTTTTGATAAGGTCACAGCTACCCTATCTATATCGGCGGACGTTGTGAAAATCGATGGGGAAATTCGCACAGCACCACTCTCCAGAGTTCCAAAATATCTGTGTGATAGTGGAGCGCAATGAAGTCCTCCCCTCGTAGCTATTTTGTTTGATGATAACATCTCAGCAAATTGCTCACTGTGGTATTTTTTATGGTTCAGCGTCATTATAGCAGCACATACTCCCTTCTTTGGACATCCGGTATAGAGCTTTAAATGGTTTACATCGGCTATTTTATTATAAAGAGCTTCAAGTTTTGCTATCTCTTCTTCATAAACCTCTGCTATGCCTCGCTTTAAAATATAGTCAACCCCTGCTGATAGAGCGGCTATTCCTATCGTATTGACTGTTCCAGCTTCTAATTTATCAGGCGAGAATTTTGGCATTGCAACTTCAGCAGACAAGCTCCCTGTTCCACCAAAACTAAATGGCCTTATATTTTTCTTTGTCCTGTTTATTAAAACACCTGTTCCCGATATACCTAAAAGTCCTTTATGTCCCGGCATACAGAGAATATCTCCCCCTTTAATATCAACAGTGCCTGCAGCTTGAGCCATATCGACTATCGAGGTAATTCCGTTTTCCTTTGCAACCAAAAGCATCTTTTCGGTAGGCGGCATTATCCCAAAAGAATTTGACGCGGCAGTTATAACCAGAGTTTTTGTTGCAAAATTTATCGCATTTCGAAGGTTATCTATTAGTTTATCCCCTTCGCCTGAAATTATAGATAACGCTATCTTCCCTAATTTCTTTAGATGGTAGAGCGGACGAAGTACCGAGTTATGCTCATGTACGGTTGTTATAACATGTGACCCTTCATTAATAGTTCCGAATATCGCTATATTAAGCGCTTCGGTGCAGTTTTTTGTAAATATTACATCTTCAGGGTCGGAAAGAAATAAAGCCGCTAACTTTTCCCGCGTCTCATGCACCATAAACCCAGTTTTCATACTGAGCTCATGCCCCGAGCGGCCAGGATTTCCTCCATATTCATCCATAGCTCTTATTACCGCTCTCTTCACAGCGTCAGGCTTCGGGTAGCTTGTTGCCGCATTATCTAAATAAATCATCGGTTCTCCTCTATAATGTTTACTTCAACTATTACTATCTTGTTTGATTTTAGTATCTCTAAAACCCTCTCACTATCGTTATTATCTATTTGCAAACTATATCCACACCCTGATTTTGTAAGTTTTTTTGGTGTTTTTATAACTTTGCTTTTTATCCCCGACATATCACAAAGCCTACTCGCACGAGCGGCATAGGTAAAGGATTTAAGTTGTATTAATATTTTGCTCATCGCTGTTCACCTCTTATTATTTTATGAGGTTGCGGCAATTTTTGACATTGAAATAATAAGCTTTTATTTTGAGTTTTAAAAAGACTTTTAATCGCACTCCCATAAAAACAATACCCTCCACTCTCTGGTGGGCGCGCCCGCGGCGACGAACTTAAAGCTTCGTCGCTGTCGCATTTTATGCGACAAAACGCACCTCTGTGCGTTTTCGCGGGCGCACCACACCAAAACCCAAACTCCAAAAACATCAAAAATGCACAACAAAAAAACTGCCACAACTATATTGCAGCAGTTTTATCAATCGCCGGTTTATAAGCCTTGTTTTGCCTCATCAAAATTCATTTCTTCATCTTTTGGTTTTTTCTTTTTCACAAGATAAATAACAGCCGTTAAAATAGCAAGTAGCAAAACAGCCGATACTATAAGCCATGGGTTATCAGCGATATTCACAGCCGAGAAGCCAATGTATGTATAAACAGCTGAAGCTGGAAGCATTCCGAGAACTGTTCCTATCGTATAGTCTCTGTATTTTATACCTATCATCCCCGAAAGATAATTTACTGCGGCAAAGGGAAACAGCGGAATTAACCTCACATAAAACATAAACAAAAGCCCATTATCCGAAGCTCTTTTCTGTGCATTTTCCAAAAATGATCCGCTCTTTATCCTCTTTAATATCGCATCTTTTCCAACAACTTTAGATAGGAAATAAGAAAGGTGACAACCGAGATTTGATCCTAAAATCGTGAGTAGAAGTCCAAGCGGCAGACCAAAAATACTACCTGATAACAGAGTAAAAGCTGATGCCGGTATTGCAAAGGTTACGAAAACTCCATATGCTATCACAAAAAGAATCGGAGCTAATGGATTTGTTCGTATTCCTTCAATAAACATTAAAAATTCATCAACATCAATATACTGTCTTCCAAGCAAAACCAATGCTACAACGACAATCGCAATTATTATTTTCTTTACCATAAAAATTCTCCAGAGCTTATCTGCTCATTTCGTGTTTAACTATCCTTATCATTCTGATAATCCCTGTTAGAAACATCAATATATTGAATATAGCGATAAAAACAAAAGCAATGCCACTAAATAAAATCATCAACGAAAATAGGATAAACGTTTCTGTTCGCTCAACAATTCCAATATCATAATGAGCGGATTTAACCCCTTTGTTTTCAAAAAGCGAGGCCGCAAGCATAAATGTTGAAAAGTTGAAAATCACCCCTGTTAGAAATATTAGGTAGTGGATAGTATTCCCTGGCATCAAAATAAAAAATGCAATAATCATAAAAGCCTCAACCAGCCTATCAAAAACAAGGTCGAGATATCCGCCGAGTTTCGAGCTTTTGTTTGTCAGCCGCGCTACCGTTCCATCGAGAACATCCAAAAGACCCGATACCCATAATAGAGAGAGCGATATTAGCTTAAACCCAAATGCTAATGCCACCGCTGCAGCACCGCCTAAGATAAACGCCATCACCGTTATTACATTCGGGCTTAAGCGGACAAGTCCCGACCCTTTCGCAACAACATCAAATCCACCTTGAAGATATCGACGCACATTTGTATCAACCATTTCTATCACCCTTTTAGTTTAATAATTTTTAGAAGCAAATTCTTTTGCCAATCCTTCACTCCGCGCTTAAAGCTTTGTAACGCGGCAGTCTTTAAGACTTCACCGATAATTGGATATTGATAGATAACGCTCATCGCCGCTGATAGCTTTATTTTCTGCGACACCATAAGCGATAGCGCTGGGAGCATCTCATCTGCATGTTTCGATAGAATAGTAGCACCAATGACCACTCCTTTTTTATCGAGAATAACCTTTAAAAAACCTACCTCTTCCCCCTCGGCTCGTCCTCTGTCGTTTTCAGCTATAGATACCATTTCAAAACTGCCAAACTTGCCCTTTTCACGCGCCTGCGCTTCCGATAATCCAACTCTCGCAACTGCCGGCGCAGTATAGGTAGTCCACGCTATATTGCTATAATTTGCTTTAAACATCTTAAACACCAAGGCATTCCGAACAGCAACTGATGCTTCATACCCCGCCGCATGGGTGAACATATATCCTCCGATAACGTCCCCACAGGCATAAATACCAGGGATTGATGTCATTAAATAGCTGTCAACTTCAATAAATCCGCGCTTATCTCTCTTTATCAAAACATCATCTGAAATAAGCTTATCAGTTGCAGGAGCTCGCCCCGTTGCAACAAGGAGCGCATCTCCTTTTAAGACCTTTTCGGTATCGCCTTGCTTTATCTTAACCGAAATATCCCCCTCTACTCCCGATACAGATATAACGGTTGAGTTCATATAAAGAGAAACTCCATCATCTTCAAAAACCCTCTCGATAATCGGTGCTACCTCAGGCTCATCTTTTTTAAATAGATGGTCGTTTGTATCAATTACCGAAACAGAACAGCCAAGATTTGCAAAACCTTGCGACAGCTCAAGCCCTATCGGCCCGCCTCCTATTGTTATAAGATGCTTGGGTTTTTCCTTTAGTGAAAAAATTGTTTTGTTTGTATAGTATGGGGTTTCAGAAAGTCCTTGAATTGGCGGTAGAAACGGCTCAGAGCCAGCGGCGATAATAATTCTTCTGGCAGTATGTTTTTTTCCATTGACCGTGACCTCTCGCCTACCGGTAACAACTCCCGCACCGATGATAACGCAAACACCCATTCCCTCAAAACGCTCTTTTGAGTCGTGTGGTGCTATATCTGAAATAATCTTCGATACACGCCCGCTCACAGCGGCAAGGTCTGCGCTAAAGCTCGCATTTATTCCAAATTTATCGCTCTCGCTAATCTCTCGCGCAAGATGCGCTGAGCGCAAAAAGGTCTTTGATGGGACGCAGCCATAGTTTAAGCAGTCACCACCCATAAGAGAGCTCTCACATAGCATAACAGAAGCACCCATTCCAGCTCCAGCAGACGCCGCCACAAGTCCAGCACTGCCACCACCTATTACGATTAAATCAAAGTCGTATTTCATATTCAATCCTCAAAATGATAAAAGATATCATTACTAAATATATCTGATTAGTATGTATTTATTATAGCAAATCTACATACAATTTACAACAAAAAAATACACGATATGTTGAATTTAAACATATCGTGCAATATATCGTTTTAGCTTAGGTTGCATATTCTTATCATTCTCGTCACCGCCCGCAGAAAACGCACTTTGTGCGTTTTGTCGCATAAATGCGACAGAGGCGATTTCTCAAATCGCCTCTGCGGGCGCAAGCTCCTGCCTATCATCTATTCTCTATACCGACAGGCAGTATTCGCATCAAGCGCTCATTACCCGCTATCAATCAATTTCTTAAAGCAGCTAATTCAACGTCAAATATAAAATTCACCCAGATGTTTAACATCTATTCTATCATCGCTATGCCGAAAGGCGGTCATTCGCTCAACAAAATTCTATCCCACTCCGCCTGACAATCGGCAATCGCCTCTTCTGGAGTCTTCTCGCCATCAAGCACCGCTACTCCTGCTTTTGTAAGCTCAGCAAGGCACTCTTCAGCGTTTGGAAGGAGCTTTGTTTCAGAAACTCGCACATATGTACTTTCCGATGCGATTGATGCAAATAAATCAAGCTCTACAGCCATAATCCTATTCAAAAAGGCGATAAACTTGACAAACTCAAAGGCGGCATCTTTATCGCTACACCCTTCTGAAATCGCAATATTAGTGCTGTTATCTATCATGGTATTTGAATAATCTTTATTTAGATTGTGTGTATAGACATGCTCTGGATACACTTCATTCATAGCACTTGCAATATGGTAATTTTCATATGAAGATATTAAGAGTATAGTTTCTTCATTAGAGAAATCCTCTAAAATTTCTTCCTCTGTTTTTTGCGATGTGTCCGGCATTAGATACCCATTTGTACCGAGCGTTTCGATAAACTGCATTGTCGCTTGCATTTCTGGTGTATCTACTGTGAAAACATCTCCTTGCATTAAACTACCGTTGTTTCCGTATAGAATAGGCAGTATCGTTTCAGTTGCGCTTTTGATAGGCTCTTTATTTGTGAGTAAAAGCGATATTCCATAGTAGTCTAAATCTGGATTTGTTCCCCACTCGGCAATCTCAATTAACCCTGGATAGTTTGTTATCATTGTTGTACTGCCTGTTGCCCCGATTTCTTTATAGCTATAAAAGAGAACTGAGGTATCGGAAAAAAGAGGCAAACTATAGGTAATACCATCAATTTCAGTAAATGCATCTTCTCTGAAGTCGGTTATATAGTACTCAAGATTATCAAACTCTTCGGTCTCAAGATAGAGTTCATTTAACTCATTCATCGGCCGGTCTGACGAAAGAGCATCTGCAAGATAACTTTCAAGAGAAGTTAGTTTATCAGCATTATAGAGGTCCATAGTATGGTATGGCTCGAGTGTGAAAATATCCGCTTTGTTATTTTCATCTAATATATAATCTACCATCTCATCTTCGGGAATACTTATAAGACTTACCTGAACAGCAGGGTCAATAGTGTTAAACTTATCTATTAGCATTTGTAGATAAGCTGCATCTTCACCCAGTGCAAACGACTGGACAAAATTTAGCCTTGCAATTCCATCATCTTCCGATTCTGACTGGATAGAGCTTTGATTATCTTCTCCTCCACTGCCATTTTCATCACCTGAATTTGACCCCATATCTTCGCTCTGGCTACCAACTGCACTCCCACAAGCGGCAAGCGATAAGACGATACAAATTGCAAGTATAACTGATAAAAACTTTTTCATAGTAAACGTTACCTTTCTTATTCAAAATACTTTCAGCTGCTTTATTTTGACAAACGACCACAAGTCGCCCCTACATCTGGCATCTGATTTCTGAGTACTGTTTTCCAAACTGTTCTCCCCTACTAAATCCTTGCATATTTTTTAGTAAATTTGTTAATCGGGATTGAATATTCACCCATAACTTGCATATCTAAACTAAGCTCACCAGTATTAACTAAAATTTGCATACGGTACATATTGTCATCTTTTATTGTGTTGCCTCTGTCGCTGTTTATAAAGAGATACCCAGCGTTACTATTATCGAGATAAACAGTTTCCGATACTTCACCATACGATACCACTAAGGTACTGTCATCGATGTATTCAATAGTGAAGATTTCTCCATCTTCCGACTGCCAACTGCCGTCAAAATCGCTTATAGTAAATTCTTTTTTATCGTTTGCGTTTTCTGATAGCTCGCTTTCGTTGCCGGCTCCCTCTTCTGATGAAATATCCTCTGAGTTATTGGATTCCATCTGCTCGGATTGACTCTCTTGCCCACCGCTTTGATTACCTTCCGCGCCGCCGCCTGCATCTTTGCAAGCAGCAAGGGATAGTAATATAGAAACTATTAGTAATGCTGAAATAATTTTTTTCATAACTTTTGCTCCTCTCGTTTAAAAACATTTTTATATTTGACTTTGAAACAAAATTTTAATATATCTTACTAAAATATATTATCATAAACGCATTGCAAAAACAATATATTATAGTTTCATCTGTGTTTTCAACTAAATGCATGCAAAAGAAAACCGAGAGGTTTTCCCTCTCGGTTCAAAATTTAAGTTTTATTTTTTGAATAGTCTGCTGATATCATCAAACTCTATCATGTCGCTTATATCAATATCTATAGTTGATGAAGCATCTGATTTATCTTCTACTGCTGGAGTGCTTTTTGTTCCAAAGATATCTTCCATCTTTCCGTAGATACTATCTTCTTGCTTTTCTTTCTCGCTATTTTCAAAACCTGTTGCAATAACAGTTATCTGAAGTTCGTCATTAAAGCTCTCATCAAAAGCCGCACCCCATATAACGTTTGCATTTGGGCTTGCAGAGTTTGTTATAAGCTCTGATGCTATATTGACATCTTCCATAGTTATATCGTTTGAAGCAAGTATATTAATTATAACGCCATTCGCTCCGTCGATAGATGTTTCAAGCAATGGACTTGAAATAGCCGCAAGTGCCGCCTCTTTAGCCTTATCGGGTCCTGCTGCTCGTCCAACACCCATATGAGCATATCCAGCTTCTTTCATAATAGTTGTGACATCTTGGAAATCGAGGTTAATGAATCCAAACTTATTAATTAAATCAGATATACTCTGAACACCCTGCTTTAATATCTCATCTGCCTCGCTGAATGCATTTGCAAGAGTTATCTTTTCGCTTATAGATTTTAATCTCTCATTTGGTATAACTATTAGCGCATCAACGCTCTCTCTTAAAGCTTCGATACCAGCTTCAGCTTGCGCCATACGCACTTTTCCCTCGAATGAGAATGGTTTTGTACAGATACCGATAGTTAAAATGCCCATCTCTTTTGCAATCTTCGCAACAACAGGCGCTGCACCAGTACCAGTTCCGCCGCCCATTCCGCACGCAACGAAAACCATATGCGCACCACGAAGCACCGCCGCTATTTCATCTCGGCTCTCTTCAGCTGCTCGACCGCCGATTTCAGGTTTTCCACCAACACCCATTCCACGGGTAAGCTTGTCCCCGAGCTGAATAGTACGCTCTGCCTTTGTAGCAGAGAGCGCTTGGATATCGGTATTTGCCGCAATAAACTCGACATCGCGAATTCCGCTTGTTACCATTCTATTAACAGCATTACAACCGCCACCGCCAACACCTATAACTTTTATACAAACAACAGTTGAGTTGTCATTATCCAACATAAATTCCATAAAAAACTCTCCTTTATGATATAACTATAACCTTTTTAATTTTATCAGAAAAAAATGAAAAATACAATAGAAATTAGTCTAAAAAAAATATTTTACCCATTCGGTATAAACCGCACAGTCCCTTCGGTAGTTGCATCGAGCTCTCCTCGTTCATTTTCCGCCACTTCATTGAGCAAAACATGCGCTGATAGCTTTATTTTGCTATCAAGACTGCTCTGCCCACCAAGTGATACCATAACCCTGCCATCGAAATAAACTTTAATATCAAGTATATTTGATAAATCTATATAACTTATCTCAAAGACGCCGTTTTCGCTGTATTCTTCAATTATCCGAATAGCTATCTCTGCCGCTTCATTATCTGTAATATCAAAATAGTCGAATTCAGAAAGATGAGATATATCAACCCCATAAATAGTTATACCTGAAAGCAGCTCGGTCGTTGAGAGCACCTTTAGCTGCTCACTCACCACCGCAAACTGGGCTCCCGTTCTAAAAACATACTTCGGAGTTGCTTCTCTTATAGTTATCTCAGCTCTACCCGAGAGCACCCTTTGAACCATGCTATCTTCTATTAAGACAAACTGGTTTGTCAGATTTTCACGGACTTTATCTGTATCTATTAAAAATAGGTTGTCCCCAATATTTATCCCGCTCGCCGCTATTATCTCCTCTTCTGTATATATAGTTGCATTTGTAACGATAACCTCTTCAACATTAAAGAAAACAGTTAGCGATAGGGTCGTGAAAACCGAAAGGGAAAATATAGCCAAAAAGGCGAGGAAAAATCGTTTTCTACGCCTTTGCATCTTTATACTGTTGTTTTTAACAAGTTTCTTTTTCTTATTCTTGCTCTTTGCCATATTCTAAATCCTTATTATCTTACCGCCAACACTACTAAGCACCTGCTCTATCGCTTCATATCCGCGCTCTATATGATGTATATTTGAAATAGTTGTCGTTCCCTCTGCCGCAAGTGCCGCACAGACGAGTGCCGCCCCTCCGCGCAAATCATAAGCCGCAACATTTGAAAAATAAAGCTCGCGAACCCCACTCACAACCGCTACCTTTCCCTCAACCGCAATATTTGCCCCCATCTTTATAAGCTCTGGTACATGCTTATATCTGCTCTCGAAAATATTCTCAACAAATACCGAAACACCATCGCATAAAGTTGTTGCCGCCATAAGTGGCGCTTGCGCATCTGTTGGGAAACCTGGGAATGGTTGGGTTTTAATTATTCCAGCGCTTTTTAGCCTACCATTGCTTTTTATTTGAACGCTATCGTTATATTTCGTTACTGCGCATCCCATATATTCAAAAATCGAGCTCACCCCAACAAGCGAATCCTGAAGATTTCCTATAAGGTGCAAGTCTCCACCCGTCATTGAAACTGCCGACATATATGTTGCAGCAACTATCCTATCTGGGCAGACATCGTATTCAATCCCATGTAGCCTCGCAACACCATCAATAACTATCTTGCTATCCCCAGCACCATAAACTTTAGCGCCGCACTGGTTTAAAAAATTTGCAAGGTCGATTATCTCAGGCTCTCGTGCTGGATTTGTTATAATCGTTCGACCCTTTGCTTTAACCGCCGCAAGGATTATATTTTCAGTCGCCCCAACTGATGGAAATGCAAGATTAATCTCTGCACCGAAAAGTCTGTCTTTAACTGTGCAATCGATAAATCCATGCCGCTCATCAACGGTGCATCCGAGTTTTTTAAGGGCTAATATATGTAAGTCAACTGGTCTTGGCCCAAGCTCACATCCTCCAGGGGATGACATCTTAGCTCGATGAAACCGCGATATTATGCTCCCTAAAAAGAATATTGATGAGCGCATTTCACACATAAGGTCGTTTGATATTTCACTTCTGTGTGCATTAACCGAATCAATCACAACAGTATTATCCTCAAATAAAACATCACAACCGAGATATCGAAGTATTTTTATAGCCGAATAAACATCACTTATATTAGGACAGTTTTTTATTATCGTCTGCCCATCCACTAAAACAGATGCCGCCAAAATAGGCAGAATGCTGTTTTTTGCCCCTTGAACTTTTATCTCTCCAAAAAGCGGGTTTCTACCCACTATTTCAAACAAAGACATCCGACACCTCCGCATAACTTTAATGTGCTATATTATGCGAAAGTTTATCTCTTTGCTATTTTAGTGTTTTTTGTATTTCATCAACAATTAAATCAACGCTATATAAAATGCTCTCTTTTTTTGCATTCGCGCCCATATTCGCAAGTTTTAGTGGCTCGTCTATTATAGCCTCTATCTCCCTTGATAAAATATCTCCATCAAGCTCCTTTTGTTCTATTAATATAGCGGCACCGTTATCTGATAGCACCTTTGCATTGTGGTATTGATGATTTTCCGCAACATATGGCGAGGGAATTAAAATAGATGCTCTACCCGCCGCTTCGAGCTCGCTAAGCGTCATAGCGCCTGCTCTGCAGATAACAAGATCTGCGGCCGCGAGCAGTGTTGGCATATTATCGAAATACTCGCGCACTTCAATATTTTTTTGCCCACTCAAATTCCGATTTTTCATCTCTTCTTTAAACTTTTGATAGTCACCTCTGCCAGTTGCATGACTAAATTTTATATTTTCTCTGCTTGATAGTTTTTCAAATACCGATAAAATTTCTAAAGAAACAGGCCAAGCACCAAGGCTTCCGCCAAATGAGAGGATAAATATATCATCTTCTTGAAGTGTAAGTTCTGCTCGTGCACTCGCTCTATCAGTTGTTAATATTTTCGAGTTCACAGGATTTCCAACAACCGCAGTTTTCAACGGCATATTTATAATCTCTGCCCCTCTTTTTGTGCCAAAAAGCACTCTGTCCACCGATTTTGCAAGTATCTTAGTTGTCATACCGGGAAATGCATTCTGCTCATGGATAAGCGTTTTTATACCAGCCTTCGCCGCTTGAAGGATTATAGGCCCACTAACGTATCCACCAGTACCAATGCAGATATCTGGTTTCCACTCGCGTAGTATTTTTTTGCTTTGAAACTGCGAAGTTACAGAAAGAGTTGCCGCCTGAATATTATGTAGAATAGCAGTTGGCGAAAAGCTTCGATAAAACCCTTTAACGCGAATAGGCGCAAAGTTATATCCAGCCGCTCGCACAAGTCTGCTCTCCATTCCGCTCTCATTGCCAACAAAGAGAATTTCGCAGTCTTTTTCTATTTCTTTTAATCTGTCAGCTATCGCAAGCGCTGGATTTATATGTCCAGCAGTGCCACCTGCCGCAAGTAGAACTCTCATTTTAATCTCCATTCTGTGCACAGCACAAACAGCTTTGAATAATCTCCGTACAAAGTGGAGATTAATAGCCATCTGCCAACTGTGACGGTACGCCATTTAAGCAATTTATAGCGCAATTCTTCAAACTATCACTCTTTTTTAAGGGTTGCATGTTTTGAAACCGAGAGTATAACCCCCATCTGGAAAAGTTGCATTAAAAGCGCTGTGCCTCCTGCTGAGAAGAAGGGTAGGCCTATTCCGGTGTTTGGTATGGTATTTGTTACCACGCCGATATTTAGTATAACCTGATAACCAAGTTGCAAAGTAAGTCCTATAACCAACATCGCTGAAAATTTGTCTTTACAGTTGAAAGCTATTGCAAACCCGCGCCAAACAAGCATTGCAAAGAGAAGGATTATAATAGTTGCTCCTATAAATCCAAGCTCTTCGCAGACTATTGCAAAGATAAAGTCGTTTTGCGGTTCAGAAACATACATATGCTTCTGCCTTGAGTTTCCATATCCAAGTCCCATAAGCCCGCCGCTACCGATTGATAATAGCGACTGGATAGTCTGCCAGCCGGAATCAGAGGGGTCGGAGAATGGGTCGATCCAGGTGTTTATCCTCTCTGTTGCATAGCTTATAAGGTCGGTGAAAAATACTATATAGAGGAGAGTGAGTGCCACAAGCGTAATACCCAGCATAAACCATCGCAAATCAGTCCCACCTATAAACATAAGTGTTACAGCTATTAAGAAAACTATAATTATTCCGCTAAGATGCGGCTGTAAAACCATTATACCAAGCACAGGTCCCACCGTTAATGCAAACGGCAAAACACCATATTTGAATGTTTTTATCTGCGACTGATATTTTTCTATAAAATATGCAAATATAACAACTACTGCAAACTTTGCAAACTCAGAGGACTGAAATGTTATACCACCTACCGTTATCCATCTGTGGGAATTGTTATAGGCTGGCATCACAAGGGTGAGCGCAAGCATAACAATAGCAGTGCCATATATTATAAAAGTAAGATTTTTAATAAGCTTATATTCGATGAAATAGGCGATAAAAAGCATACCAACAACACCAACCGCCGCAAACATCATCTGGTCTCCGATATAATAAAAGCTATCGTCAAAGCGATAATAGGCATATGCATGGCTCGCTGAGTAAAGCATCATAAGCCCTATTATATTGAGTGCTAATACCAAAAATAGAAATGTTCTATCTATTCTGCCGCGCGCAGTTAAAAGCCCTGGCTTTCTTTTGGTTTTAGTTGTAGTTTTTTTGGAAACTGCAGTTGCCATTTTGCCTCCGTTATTAGATTATATATAGAGAGTAAATATTATATATTGCGGCTATAACACCCAAAAGAGTAACACCACTGAATATCAATACGATTTTCTGCTCCGACCAACCCGTCATCTCAAAGTGGTGGTGGATAGGGCTCATTTTAAATATTCTTTTCTTTCTTATCTTCACAGATAGCACCTGTAAAATAACCGAGAGAGCTTCAAGTAGATAAACTATTCCAGCAAGAAGAAGAATAAATGGTGTACCTGTTGAAAATGCAAACACAACAACAATTCCACCGAGGAACATAGAGCCAGTATCCCCCATAAATACCTTTGCTGGGTGAGCGTTAAATATCAAATATCCAATCATACCACCAGCGGTCGCTGCCGCGAGTATTCCCATTTCATTTGAGATAGTAAGCGTTGATATCACCATAAATCCAAGCGCTACGACGAAAGTTACCGAGCCGCAAAGCCCATCTATTCCATCTGTTAAATTAACAGCATTGACAAAACCTACGATAAAAAACATCATCAATGGATAGTAGAATATACCGAGTTCAATAGTTGCTATATATGGAATATAAATATGCGTTGCTCTATCCCCTGCGATATATTGGGATAGAAGAAAAACTGCCGCAACAAAAAACTGAAGTAGCAATTTTTGTTTTTCTGTAAGGCCGAGGTTCCTTTTTTTAACAACTTTTACAAAATCATCAATAAAACCAATAAATCCAAAAGCCAAAGCCGTTAGTATCCCCATATAGAGTTTTACCGAGCTATACCTCGTGAATACCGGTGAGAGATTTTCGCTATTTGGCAATAGGTAGAATAAAAGCGCCGCAACTGTTGCAGCGACTATTGCAATAATAAATGCAATACCCCCCATGGTTGGAGTTCCCTCTTTATTTTGATGCCAAGCAGGTCCGATTTCATTTATATGCTGGCCATATTTTATTCGGCGCAGTATCGGTATTAGAATAAGCATTAAAACAAATGTTATAGCGACCGCAAGTCCTGCCGCCAAAAGATATGCATACCCTATCATCATTTTACCCCACCTTTAAAAATATTGACAACTTCTTCAAGTTTTACACCTCTGCTCGCTTTAAAAAGTATAATATCATCTTTTTTTGCATTTTCCAGCAGATATTTTGCCGCATTTTCATTATCTTCGCATTTAATTGCAAATTCTGGCGCTAAGGATCTATATTCTCCTGTAACTACTAAAATATCAGCCGACTGCAAAGCATTTTTGTAAACCTCGCTGTGCGCTTCTTTTGCTATCTCGCCAAGCTCGAGCATATCACCGAGTACCGCAATCTTTCGCCCATCGCACTCAAGACTTTTTAGCATGGATAGCGCCGCATTCATCGAATCAGGACTTGCATTATAGCAGTCTTCAATTATCGTTATACCATTGTGATTATATGTTTTTTGACGCATTCCTGATGAAATATAACTCTCAAAACCCCTAGCTATCTCTTCTTCTCGAAGTCCAAGCTCTATTGCTACTGCATACGCCGCCGCCGCATTTAAAACTATATGCAACCCGACCGCTGGAATTTTAAATGAGTTTTCATCACCTTTATAGCTTATAGTAAAATATGAAAAATTATTGTCGTAAAATATATCTTTCGCTACTATATCGCAGCTTTCCCCTGTTCCATAAAAGAGAATGTCACAACCGACTTCTTCTTTTGTAGCGGTTTTTAGATAGTTATCATCACCGTTTAGAAAAAGCATTCCCCCATCACGAACCCCTTTTGATATCGAGAGCTTTTCCGCTCTTATATTCTCTCTTGTTTTAAACATCTCAATATGCGATACCCCGATATTGGTAACAACCGCAAAATCTGGCGCTGAAACTTTTGATAGCGGCTCTATTTCACCTATATCGCAAGCCCCCATCTCTAAAACGGCCGTCTCTGTGGTATCTTCAATCATAAATATCGTCTTTGGCAGACCGATTTCATTATTTTGATTTTCAGGTGTTTTTATAGTTTCGAATTTTGAGCTTAAAACAGCGGCAATAATATCTTTCGTCGTAGTTTTACCAACGCTTCCTGTTATTCCTATAATTTTTGCTTCTCGCTCTTCGCGATATAGCTTTGAAATTTGCATTAAAGCATCAATACTGCTCTCAACGATTATCTGACGCTCAAAACCCATATCTCGCTCAACAACAACCGCAGTGCAGCCTTTTTCTAAAACTTGCTCACAAAAATCGTGTCCGTCGAAACGCTCTCCCGCAATAGCTATAAAAAGGGTATTTCTTCGCGCAAGACGCGAATCGGTTACAACCTCTTCTATCAAACAATCTTCTTTACAGTCTCCACCTAAAACCCTTGCAATATCAAAAAGCCTCATACTCTCCAAAACGGCTACATCCTCTCAATTATCTCTTTTACTACCACTTCTTCATCAAAATAGATAGTACAACCTGCAAGTGCCTGATACTCTTCATGCCCCTTGCCTGCAAGTAATATTATATCACCGCTTTGCGCCGATTTCAAAGCAAATTCAATAGCTTTGTATCTATCGGCGATGGCTTTGTATTCCCGCCCTTTAGTAATACCTTTTACCACCTCTTCAATAATACTATCAGGGTTTTCACTCCGCGGATTATCACTTGTTACAACCGATAAATCACTTCGCATAGATACGATATTTCCCATTTCAGCCCTCTTGCTTCCATCCCGCTCACCTGCGCAACCAAAAACAGTTATAACTCGGCTATCGCCTTTATAATCGTTTATTGTATCGAGGATTTTTTGCAGACCATCGGGAGTATGGGCATAATCGCAGATAACTGTGAAGTCTTTTGATGTCTCTATAACTTGCGCTCTCCCTTTAACTCCACTGCATTCTTTCATCGCCATTAAAATATCAGCAATGTCAAGCTCACAGCAACTTAGTGCCGCCGCCGAACATAGCGCGTTATAAACCGAAAATTTACCTGGCATCTTTAGAATGCACCTTGATATTCCCTCGCGTGTTAGCAATTCAAACTGCACCCTGTTTGGATATGTTTTTATATTTTTTGCAAGAAAATCTCCTTTTGAATTATCTATTGCTATTGTTGTTGCATCATCTTTATATCTGCTTGCAAGTGTTTTTCCATAGCTATCATCTATATTTATCACCTTAAACTTCGACATTTCCATAAGTTTTGCTTTTGCGGCGAAATATTCTTCCATCGTATGGTGATAGTCGAGGTGATCTTGTGTGAGGTTTGTGAAAACACCGCAGTGAAACTCTATTCCATAAAGTCTTTGTTGGTCGAGCGCATGGCTACTCACCTCCATAACAAGGTACTCACACCCGGCATCTCGCATCTTTCTCAGTAGCAGATGAAGCTCTGCAGCGTCTGGGGTTGTGTATCTTGCGGGGACACGAAGCTCACCTATCTCATTTGCAACAGTACCGATAAGTCCGACCTTCTTGCCGCACCGCTCGAGCACCTGTTTTATTATCGTGCTTACTGTTGTTTTGCCGTTTGTTCCAGTAACGCCTATTATTTTAAGCTCTTTCGCTGGATTGCCATTTAAATTTGCGGATAATATAGCATAAACCTCTCTCGAATTTGATACGATAATCTGATTATCAACCCCAACATCCCGCTCACATACTATAACCGCACCCTTATCCGCTGCTGTTTTCGCATAGTCGTGTCCATCACTCTTACCACCTTTAATAGCTACGAATATTGTTTGAGCGTCTACCTGTCTTGAGTCACACGCCACCGCATATATTTCTTTGTTTTTATCTGCAGAACTTATCTTATTTACAGTCTCTATATTATTTATAAGCTTTGAAACTTTCATAAGTATCTCCTTATTCTTCGATTTGGGTTACCAGAGTTACAGTTATAATAGAGCCTTTTTCAAGGATAACATCCGCTGCATAGTCCTGAGAGGTTACAAACGCATTATTGTCATCTGTATTACCCTCAACTCTTATATTAAATCCTGCTGCAACAAGTGCGCTATTTGCCTGAGCAGCACTCATGCCTATTAGATTTGGTACTGTTGCAGTCTGCGCCTCTACCTCTTCGGTATAAAGCACTATATTGCTACCGCGCGGTAAACTCTGTCCTGCCGCTGGAATTTGATTTAAAACTTCATCGCCATTTCCTTCAACTGTATAGGTAAATCCTGAACTGTTAAGGGTTATTTTCGCAGAAGATAGCTCTCGACCGATTAGAGATGGGCAGATTTGATCGAGCAGTGCCGCTTCCTCTTCGGTATATTGCGGTTGTATTCCAAGGTATGGCAGTGCATCTTCTAAAAATGCACGGACAACAGGCGCTGTTATCGTTGAACCGTATGAAGTATAGCTATTTGGCTCATCAAGATAGATAAGCACCATAATTTCAGGGTCATCTGCTGGGGCAAAAGATAGAAACGACGCTATACGAGCATCTTCGTTTTCCGAGTCGAGCTTTTGGGATGTTCCGCTCTTGCCGCCAATGCTATAACCTGGAATATATGAGTTTTTACCGCCGCCCTCAGAAACGTTTAATTCTAAAATTTCGGCAATTGTCTCACTTGTCTCACTCGATATAACGCTTCGAACAACTGTTGGCTCTGTGCTACTAACTATATTACCCTCGCTATCAAGCTCACGGCTAACTATATATGGCTCCATTAGATACCCACCATTAACAGCCGCTGCCGCCGCCATTATCATCTGAAGCGGGGTTACCTTGTTGCTCTGTCCAAACGATGAGGAAGCAAGCTCAACCGGCCCCATATTATCAGCAGTATAGAATATCGAATATGCCTCACCAGGAAGGGTTATACCAGTTCGCTCGGTAAAGCCAAATGCCTCGAAATATTTATAGAAATCATCGCTTCCAAGCCTTGAGCCAAGCTCTATAAACGCTGGGTTACATGAGTGAAAAACAGCCTCTACAAAGCTCTGATTACCATGTCCTTCAAGTTTATGGCATCTCATCGTTTCAGGCCCGACCACGGCAGAACCAGAACAATAAAAGCTATCGGTTGTTTCTGCAACGTTCTCTTCAAGCGCCGCCGATGCTGTTACTATCTTGAAAACGCTTCCCGGCTCATATAAATCGCTTATAATTTTGTTTCGCCACTGGGCATTTTGCGCTGCAACTATCGCATCTGATCTGACATCTTCCGGCATTTCGTTTATTGCCGCCATCATCTCTTCACTTAGAGAGAATGGGTCATTTGGGTCGTAGTCCGGCTTTACCGCCATCGCAAGAATTTCACCGGTTTTTGGATTTATCGCTATTCCAGCCGCTCCGTTTTGAACATTATGCTCGATAACAGCAGTCTCTAAATGCTTTTCTAAGAAATGCTGCAATGTTTCATCTATAGTTAATACCAAACTGTTGCCATCTTCAGCCTCGAAAACCTGCTCATATGAAAAGGGCATATTATCCCCCCAAGCAGTTCGCGCTGAAACTACTCTACCCGCGGTTCCGGTTAGTGTTTCATCATAATAGCTCTCAAGCCCTGAGAGACCTTGCGAATCGGTCCCCGTAAACCCAATGATTGCCGCCGCAAAATTTCCGTACGGATAATATCTTTTGCTATCTTCCGCAAGGGTTATTGAGTATATTTTATTTTCAAGGGCAAACGCACGAATTTCATCAGCTATCGGAAGCTCTACCTTCCTTTTAATTATCTCATAGTAGTTTTCTTTATATGTATCATCGAGTATTTCCTGATAATCCATATCTAAAATCTCTGACAGACCTTTTGCTATAAGTTCGCGGTCATCATCATCTATATCATTTGGAGAGATAATAACCGTCCAAACAGTTGCAGAAGCCGCTAAAGTTTTCATATTTCTATCGTAAATAGTTCCTTTTGAGGGGGCTATCTCGGTATCGCGAAGTTGCTGATTTATCGCCATCTCCTGATACTCTTCGCCGCTAATTACCTGCAAAAGAAACAGCCTTCCAACTATTACCCCAAACCCGATAAGTGATATCAACACAAGAGTCACAAACGCTCTTCTCTTTAATTTTATTGTAGGTTTCATAGCACTTACCTCCCTCTTCAAGACAATATGGATTAAGATAAACTTAACCCATACCTCCTCTACATTATTATTTGTTTAGTATCCTAAATATGCTCGCGCTCTATCGTAAAACGATGTTGCTTGATCAGCTATACTTTGAAGCAGTGAGCTATCTTCGCTATTCACAACAACAGTATCGTTCTCTCCAAAGTCTATAAAATGAGTCTGATGGCTCTCAGCTTTAACAAGTCCAAGCTCATACTGTGCAACCTCTTCAACAACACGAAGAGATACATTGCTCTCAATGTAAAGCGACAGCCTTGTTGCTTCACTCTCAAGAATTCGAAGCTCATCTCCTGCTTTTAGTACCTGATCGTTAAGTTCGGTGTATTGCACCTTTAGCGTCAGGGTGAGGACTGAGACAAATAGCATAAGTGACCATACTAAAACTCGTTTTATAATTTTTGTTCTGTAAGCTTTTTTGTTTGTTGCGGCATTCTTTTTAACTACCGAAAGCTTTGGTTTTTCTTCTTTTTCTTTTGTCTCTTCAAACATCGCAAAATTATATGCCTTGTCCACTTTATCCTCCTTAAATTTTTTCTATCACTCGAAGTCTTGCGCTTCGGCTTCTTCTGTTCTCCTCAACTTCTTGCAAGCTTGGCTCAATTCCTCTTTTGCTTATTTTTTTAGCTCTTGGTTTTTTGCCACAAACGCAAACAGGAAAATCCGATGGACATTCGCAGCCTTTAAAGTACTGCTTAAAGGTGTTTTTAACAACCGCATCCTCTTTGCTATGAAAGGATATAACGCAAAGACGTCCACCTTTTTTTAGAAGCTCAAACGCACCCTCAATTCCGCGCTTAATATTTTCAAACTCTTGATTTACCTCTATCCTTATCGCCTGAAAAACCTTTCTTGACGGATGACCTTTTCTTCTGTATGCAGCAGGAACCGCATCACTTATTATATCGCTAAGCTCTTTTGTTGTTTTAATCTCGTTATCTTTTCTGTACCTTACGATAGCCGCCGCTATCTTAAAGCTATATTTCTCATCGCCATACTTAAAAAACAAATCTGCAAGCTCTTTTTCGCTATATTCATTCACAACATCAACTGCTGTTTTTTCAGTTTGACCCATTCGCATATCGAGCGGCTCATCAACATGATATGAAAATCCGCGCCCAGCGGCATCCAGCTGAAATGATGAGACTCCAACATCTATCAAAAACCCATCTATCTCTTCTATGCCATTTTCCTTTGCAATCATGCAAACATCGCTATAGCTCCCAAGAACCACCTTTGCATTCGGGTATGAAGCCAGTCGCTCTCCAGCAGCTTTAACCGCCTCAGGGTCTATATCAATAGATAGAAGCTTTCCTTGAGCAAGCTTTTTCGCGATAAGCTCACTATGTCCACCGCCGCCTGCTGTTCCGTCTATATAAATACCATCTTCTTTTATATCAAGAGCTAAAACGCTCTCTTCAAGCATTACCGTTATATGAGAAAATTCGTTCATTAGAATGATAATTCCTCCATAGCTGCAAGAACAAATTCAGGGGTGAATTTCTCTGTCGCCTCGCCCCATAGCTCTTTATCCCAAATCTCAACCCGTACAGACGCCCCAATAACCATTACGTCTTTTGAAAGCTTCGCAAATTCACGAAGGTTTGAAGGAAGCACTATCCTGCCCTGTTTATCAGGTGTTACGACCGCCGCTGTTGAAAAAAGAAAACGCTGGATCGGAGATGCTTTTGCTCTTGGCATCTCTTTTATTGCCGCCTCAACCCTTTGCCACTCAGCAAGTGAATAGGCATATAAGCATCTGCTCTCAAATCCCTTAACTACAACAAAGGTCTCCCCAAGTTCTTCACGAAGTTTGGCGGGAAAAATCATCCTGCCTTTTTGGTCAATGTTATGTGTGTACTCACCGAAAAGCATCTGCCCGCCCCCTTCACTTAAAATGCCATTTTCATCCACTTCGTGCCACTTTGTGCCACTTTCTTTATATTATAAAGCAAAAAAGCAAAAAAATCAATAGTTTTTCAGCTGTTTTTATAGATAAATTTCGAGGTATTTTTTTATGTTTTTATCGGATTAATTTATCTTTGAAGTTGTTAAAAACAAAAGCGAGTGATATAATATTTATAGCAAAAACAATTAAAAAACTATCTGCAAATTTCAAGATACCAAAAGCACTAAAACATTAGTAATATACAGAATAAACCAAACAGCTTACTGAAAAATTAAACTATGGGAGTGAACAAAATGAAAAAGATAGCCGCTCTTTTAACAGTCGTTTTTATAGCAGTTTCGCTATATGCATGCAATGACAACAAAAACGAAACCGTTTCATTTGACGAACCAACCCTTATCGAACTTGCAAAAACGCAAACAGACGATATGCTAAACGGCAATTTTAAATCAACTGCTGATAGTTTTAACGAGACTATTGCAAAGCAACTCGATGAAGATGGACTAAAATCCGCATGGGATAGCACCGTCGCCTCGATTGGCGAGCATATTAAACGCCATTCTGCCACAGGCGAAGTTACAGATGATCATTTTATTGTTACAATAGTGGAAGAATATGAGCTGAGCGCCCTTTTGATAACAATAACTTATGATACAGACAATAAGATAGCTGGAATTTTTTTAAGCTATACAACTATCGAAAACAATCTTGTTTCCAACGAAACATTCGAGGAAATTTCCGTAACTATAGGCGATGAATATCCTCTTGATGGAATTCTGACCCTCCCAAAAAACACCGAAAACCCACCAGTTGTTTTAATAGTGCATGGCTCTGGCCCAATTGATAAAGACGGAACGATTTATGCAAATACCCCTTATAAAGACATAGCAAACGGGCTTGCAGCACAAGGAATCGCAACTCTTCGATACAACAAAAGATACAATACCTATTTTGAGGTTTCGTATGAACTCGGCGCAGAGGTAACGCTTGAAGATGAAGTTTTAGATGATGTTATGCACGCTATAGATTTATTATCCAAGGAAACAAGGATAGATACTTCCAACATTTTCCTCTTGGGCCATTCACTGGGCGGTGGACTCACTCCGTATATTGCATCGGTAAATGATAACGTCAAAGGGATAATATCAATGGCAGGCACCCTTCGACCACTATACGAGTTATCATATGACCAGAATAAAGCGATAGAAGAGGAAATCCTAAACGGCGACTACGATGATTTGACCATCGCTACATTAAAATCACAAATGGAGCAGGTCGAGCTTGATATCATAACCCTCCGCTCTGATATAAGCGATATACCAGATGAGCAAATTTTAATGGGGCTTCATGCGGGATACCAAAAATCAATAAAAGAATTTGCTGGCGAGAATTTCATAAATGATATTGATATTCCTATTTTAATTCTTCAAGGAACTGAAGATTTTCAAGTTTTCGCAGATACAGACTATACTCTGTGGGAAAAAGCACTCGAAGGTCGCTCTAACGCAACTCTTCACCTATATGACGGGCTAAATCACCTGATGATGGAGACAAACGGCAAACAGGATATAAGCGAATATGAAATAAAGGGAGTTGTTTCAGAGGAGGTTATTGAAGATATCGAAACGTTTATAAATCAGCATTTATAAACGTTTAATAGTTAATATCAAAGTTTTGGTTTGTAGAAAATAAAAATCCACCGTCGAAGCCGGTGGATTTTTACTGCTAAAGGTAAATAACCTTCAAGCTAATATTCACACTAAAATAGTGAAAATAAAATTTTAGATAACTTTACGCTACTATGCATTTTTTGATACATCAATGGTTATGTTCGCCCCTGATGGTCACCTATTCTGTTTGGACACATTTAAGCAATAGTGTTTACAAAATGAGCAGTTTATTTGCAGCAAACCAAACAGAAAATCACGAATAAAATAATTCTATTAAATAACAAAAGCTGTGCCAAAATGAACTGGCACAGCTTATATTTTCTTACAAGTCAAGGACACCTCAGAAGATTATAGAGGTTATCTACTGACCCTCGCCCTCGGTCGGCTTTTTGCGAAGAGCTATTCTTATTGATTTTATATCATTATAGCTTGAGAGCAAAACATCTTCAGCTCTTTTCATTGCATTCTCGCTATATTCAACCGAAGCTTGCTTAATCTCGCGCGCTTTCGTCGTTGCAGCAAGGACTATTTCATTCGCTTTAAGGGTTGCCTGCTTCACTATCTCCTCGTTATCAATAAGCCTTTGCGCTCTTTGCTCAGCTTTCTCAACAATCCCGTCAGCTTCTCTTCTTGCAGCAGTTATAATATCACTTCTATCTGCAACGATAGCTTTCGCTTGTTTTATCTCTGTTGGAAGATTCAAGCGAACATCATCGAGGTATTCACGAATTTTATCGACGTCGATAACAATACGTCCACCCGATAAAGGCAGCGACCAAGCATCATCAAGGGTATCATCAAGTCTGTCTAAAATTTCTTCGATTGTCATAATTATTCTCCTTTTTTGTTAAGTTTTATTTTTATTCTCTCGCTTATAACTTTCGGAACAAACTCCGATATATCACAGTCAAACTCTGATAGCTCTTTAACAATACTCGAACTTAAGTACATATTTCTAAGTGCTGTCGTTATGAAAACCGTCTCGATATCAGGGTTCAGCTTTTTGTTCACAAGCGCCATCTGAAATTCATATTCAAAATCACTAAGCGCACGAAGCCCCTTAACTATTACCTTTGCATCCTTCTGCTCCATATATTCTGCAAGAAGGCCGTTATAGCTATCAACTACAACATTATCAAGTCCCTCGTTTTTTATAACTGTATTTACAAGCTCAACTCGCTCTGCAATGGTAAAGAGCCCTTGTTTTTTGGGATTTAGAAGCACTACCACAATAACCTGCGAAAACATCCTCGCCGCTCTCTTTATAATATCTAAATGACCGACCGTTATAGGGTCAAAACTTCCGGGACAAACCGCTTTCATATTTCATCTTCCTCACTCTTATAGCTTGTTATTAAAACTCTGCCGTGTTTATACTGCCGATACATTTTAAAATTATTCGAAAGTTTTTGCGGCAATATTTCTGTACTATCTGTTTCGCAAATAATTATACCACTATTTGATACCAAATTTCCACTATTAATTAAAATAGTTTCAGTATTTTTGTAAAAATACGGCGGATCAAGAAAAATTATATCGAATTTCTCCTTGCATCCTGCGACAAATTTATCGACATCACCCTCTAAAATCCTCGCGTTATCACCGAGATTTGTCGCTTTTAAGTTAGTCTTTATCGAATTAATACTCGCTTTTCCGCTTTCAACAAATAAAGCAGCTGCTGCACCTCTGCTAAGAGCCTCAATTCCAATCTGCCCACTTCCTGAGAACAAATCAAGAACAGATGCCCCAGAAACTATAAACTGAACAGCAGAGAAAATACCTTCTTTAACCCTTTGCGATGTAGGCCGAACAGCGCTTCCAGCAGGTGCTACAAGCGAAATTCCTTTAGCAGAACCCGTTATAACTCTCATAAAACCTCCCATAATTTTTTCTAACTATTAAAGCATTTCAACTGAAAACTTCATTAAAATCACTATAAAATAGCAGATAACCTTTTAATTTTGCTTTTTTTATAAATCAATCATAAATTCAAATAAAAAGCAAATAACAGTTTTGTTTCCATAGAAACAATTATATTTATAAAAACCATTCATTTTAAGATGCTAAGCATTTTCTTCTTTAAAAAAATTGAATAATCTCTCTGCCGACTTTTTATCCATCCCCGGAGCATTCGATAACTCTTCAATCGTTGCTTCCTTCATAGCTTTTATCGTTTTGAACTTGAGGAAAAGAGCCCGTGCACGCTTCTCACCAATACCCGAAACCTCAGTAATGCTCGACTTTAGGTATTTATTTCTCGTACTCCGCTGATAGGTAATAGCAAACCTATGGACCTCATTTTGTATCTCATTTAGAAGATTGAAAGCTCTTTTGCTTTTGGTGAGTGACAGCTCACCCCTCTCCCCTACAAGTCCTCGAGTCCTATGCTTTGAGTCCTTAACCATACCGTACGCTTCAATATCAAGCCCTAAACTACGAAGCTCATCTTTAACAACAGCAAGGTGTGTTTTTCCACCGTCAATTAGCAGAAGATCTGGCAGAGTTGCAAAACCCTCGTCCTTATCCCCTTCTTTATATCTTGTGAATCTGCGCCTTATAACCTCACGCATTGAAGCATAGTCGTCCGCTGTTTTCGTATCACGAATTTTAAACTTCTTATAATTTCGCTTATATGGTTTTCCATCTTTAAAAACTATCATTCCAGCAACTATCGAGCTATCGCCAAGATTACTTATATCATAACTCTCAATATAAGCAGGTGTTCGCGATAATCCAGCTGCCATTTTCAACTCATCAAGAGCCGCTATTTCTTTATCGCCTCTTTTTGTTGTTGCATGCGATAATGCCGCCGCCGCGTTTTTAGTTGCCATGTCAACAAGTTCTTTGAGTTCTCCTCTCGATGGAGTTGATATAACAACCCGTCTTCCCGATTTTTCAGATAAAACCTCCGATAAAAGCGAAAAGAGCGGCAGTTCTCTATTTATAAAGATCTCTTTTGGAATATCGGTTGAATCAATATAGTAGCGTTCTAAAAATTCAGTTGCAGTTTCTTCAAAGTCGCTCTCATCACTGCCAAATGAAAAATCAACCTTATCAGACAATGCACCACCGCGAAACTTCAGCACCGATACATTCAATCTTGTTTTGTCGGAAACAATCCCAATAAAATCTGCATTCGGGTGACTCTTGCAAAAAACGCTCTGTCGCTCATTGCTCTTCTCTATCGCAGAAATTCTATCGCGAATTTTCGCCGCCCGCTCAAACTCTAAGTTTTCAGCCGCACTCTCCATCTGGCTTCGCAGATATTCAACGCTCTCTTTGGCTCCCATTTTCATATAGATTTTTGCCTGTTCAATAGCCTGGCTGTATTCTTCCACTGAAACATCGCCTTTACAAACACCAACACACCGCTTTATAAAATAATTTAAACAAGGACGTTCTTTATTGAAATCCCTTGGAAAAATCCTTTTGCAGCTTCTCAGCTTAAATGCTTTATTAACCTCTTCTGCTGTTTGTCTAGTTATAAAAGCAGACATAAAAGGCCCAATAAATTCACCCTCACCGACCTTTTGAAGCTCACCTGTTATCCGCGGAAACAAGTCTGCTGAGATTTTTATATATGAATATCCCTTATCGTCTTTTAATAGGATGTTGTATTTTGGTTTATGTCTCTTTATCATTGAGCATTCGAGTATTAAAGCCTCTTTTTCAGAGTTTACAACAATATATTCAAAATCCTCGACTGCATCTACCATCTTCCTTGTTTTCCCATAGAGCTTTGAGACAATTCTAAAATAGCTTGAAACTCTGTTGCGAAGGCTTTTAGCTTTTCCGATATATATTATCTCGCCCTTTTTATCCTTCATAATATAGACACCTGGAGATTTTGGCAGATCTTTAGTTTTTTTATTTAATTTTTCAATATTTTTATTGATACCACCACCCCCTGTTTATATATTATACCATATTCGAGTTAAAAAATAAAAATTGTTATTTTCTCAGTTTGAAAGTATAATATAAATAATTCAATTTGAATTTTTTAGCTTGTTTTATCCCTTGTCTTCGCCTCTGCGCAGCATGCGGTCAAATGACTCATTTATATCATCCTTTCTTCTGCTCATTTGCGCGCAATCAAATAGACGACAAATCCACAAGGAGCATTTTATGATTCTTAGTTTATCTCTAATACTTTTACTCGGGCTTTTAGCTGGTTTTCTCTGCAAAAAGCTATCTCTGCCACCTTTGATAGGTATGCTTGCTGTTGGTATTTTAATAGGCCCGTATGCATTAAATCTTTTGGATGAAACAATAATCGCAATTTCCGGTGACCTTCGCGTAATAGCTTTGATAGTTGTTCTTGCAAGGGTTGGATTATCGCTAAACATTGCAGACTTAAAGTCGGTCGGGCGCCCTGCTCTGCTAATCTGCTTTCTCCCTGCAATATTTGAGATGGCGGCAACCATTATATTAGCACCGATTCTTTTGGGTATAACCTATATGCAAGCAGCGCTTTTAGCGGCAGTTATAGCCGCTGTTTCTCCTGCTGTTATTGTGCCGAAAATGCTTGTTGTTATCGAAGAAGGTTATGGTGTTAAAAAGAGCATTCCTCAACTTATTTTAGCTGGCGCTTCTATTGATGATGTGTTTGTTATAATCATATTTTCAACCTTCCTCTCTTTAAATGAAACTGATACCCTAAACCTTGCTTTTCTCGCAGATATTCCAATATCCATTCTTTTCGGTATTGCCGTCGGATTTGGCATAGGGTTTGTTCTCATAACTATTTTTTCGCATTTCCATATTAGAGATACCGCTAAAATAGTTATATTTTTCGGCGCCTCTTTTTTCCTTGTTGGAATTGAAGACCTTATTCCCATCCCCTTTTCAGCCCTTATCGCCGTTATATTTATCGGGATTTCAATGCAGAGAGTTAAAAAGAAGGTAACCGATAGGCTTTCGATAAAATGCTCTAAAATATGGTATGGTGCTGAAATTTTATTGTTTGTTCTTGTTGGCGCAACGGTTAATATAAGCTATGCCCAGAGCGCTGGTATAGGTATTATTATCCTTCTGATAGTTGTTTTGCTCGCACGTTCACTCGGTGTTTTGTTTTCGCTACTCGGCTCACCATTAAATGCGAAAGAGCGAATTTTTTGCGTTTTCGCATACCTCCCAAAAGCTACTGTTCAAGCGGCAATAGGCTCTATTCCGCTATCTGCTGGTATCGCTGGCGGTGAAATTATCCTTACCGCCGCAGTTATTTCAATTATTCTAACAGCACCGCTTGGAGCAATTTTAATTGACAAAAACTATAAGAAACTGCTAAGGAAATAATAGCTATCTACTCGTTAAATTAGATTTTTTCTAAAAAATTTATATAGTAATTTTGCATTAAAAAAGTGATGAGCACACCTCATCACTTTTTATTATTAAAATTAATTTAACCTGCTAAAAACCTTTATCTGTACCTTTAAAGCTTTTATTTATCCAAAATTTCTAATAGCTCTGGCTCCAAAACTTCATTAAAAAATCCACTCTCTTTTTGCAAGACTTCTTTTGAGAAGAGCTGGGATATTAGGATTGTATCGTCTAAATCGCAATCGTTTGCTGCCGCATAACATAAACCTGCCGAGAAAGCATCTCCTGAGCCGTTTGTACTTGCTATTTTGTCAATTTTAATAGTATCTCTAAAAAAGCTTTTTTCGCCGTTTGAATAGTAAAGACCGCGCTCTCCAAGCGTTACGAAAATCTCAGATACTTTGTTTTCTAAAATAACTCTTGCCATCTGCTCGGTATCACCATCACTGCATCCAAGAGCCCCTGCAAGGGCAATAAGCTCAACTTCATTCACCTTTAACCTATCTATATATGGTAAAACAGGCAGAAATCTATCTGCAAAGCAAGCGGCTTCAGTGTCAGCTATTACCATCTTTCTCTCCATTATCGGCTTTAAAAGCTCTAAAACTTTTTCTCCGAGAGTGGTCCCTATAAAAATAATGTCATACTCTTCAAGAATAGGTAGAATTCTCTTGTGGTATTCATATGGAATATTTTCAGCTCTTGTTGAAAGATTCCCAAGCCCTAAAAATGTTCCACCATCCTTATCGGTAACTGCAATAAATGTTCCTGTACTGCAGTCTTCATTTCGCTCAACGAAACTCGTATCAACACCTATCTTTGCGCATTCTGCGATAAAAATGTCCCCGAAAACATCATTTCCGATAATAGAGAATAGCGAAGCTTCATACCCAGCCCCTTTAAGGTCAGCCGCCATATTAAGCCCAACTCCGCCGGGAGAGAGTACGAAACGGTTGTTTGGATTTTTCTCATGCATAGTAAATTCTTCATTTGCCAAAACAGTTATATCACAACATAGTGATGCTAATATAGCTAATTTTTTACTCATCTTTGCACTCCTTTAGATGCTCAATAGTTATAGCAGCGAGCGAAGCTAAGCCATTGATTATTCCCTCTTCGTTAAATATAGCTTTAGGATTATGAACGCCATTAACATATCCCTCTTCCTCGCAACCAAATGAAATATGATACATAACTCCAGGCCGCTCATTCGATAGATATGCAAAATCATCGGAAGCCATCGCTGGTTTTGCATCGGTTATCGTCATCTCTTCTCCGACTGCCATCTTCGCATACTCTAAAAACTTCGCCGCAAGCTCTGGGTCGTTTATCGTTGGCGGTGTTCCACTTTGTTTTATAAACTGGGCTTCCCCTCTAAAGGTTTTCGCAACTCCTTTTGCTACCTCTTCCATCCTCTTTAGAACAAAATCCCTCGTTTGATGGTTTAGTGTTCGCACCGTTCCCTCAAGTGTTGCGATTTCAGGCAGAATGTTTGCAGCTGTTCCTGCATTAAGCTTACCAACAGTTAAAACAACTGGGTCTTGCGCCGCTACCTCGCGGCTTATAATCTCTGAGAGCGCTGTATGGATTTGGCATGCAATATGAATAACGTCCACTGAGAGCTCAGGTGCCGAACCATGACCACCCTTACCTCGAACAATTATATCCCAATGGTCACTGCTTGCTAAAAATGGGCCTTTTGATATCTCGATAATACCGGTTTTATTCCCCTTTGCAAGTTCGGTATGGTATCCTAAAACGGTATCGACGCCATCGAGTATGCCGTTTTTAATCATCAGAGCGGCACCGTCGATAATCTCTTCTGCCGGTTGAAACATCAAACGGACACGCCCAAATATTTCTGATTTATTTTCATTTAGTATTTTTGCTAAAGCAATAAGGATTGCCGTATGCAAATCATGGCCGCAAGCATGAGCGTTTTCAGTTATACTTTTAAATTCAAGGTCGTTCTCTTCAGGCATCGGCAGAGCATCCATATCAGCTCTTATTAGCAGAGTTTTGCCTGGATTATCGCCTATGATGTCAACATAGAAACCGCACTCACAAACATCAACCGCAGAGAGCGACAGCTCTGAAAGCTTCGCTTTAACATACTCAGTTGTTTTCGGCAGATTAAAGCCTATCTCTGCATTTTGATGCAGATACCTTCTTATCTCTTTTGTATACTCAAATAAATTTTCCGCAGTTTTTAGATAGTTCATAGCTTTACTCCTTATTATTTTATAGACTACACGTTTATGCTGATTATAGCATAAAATAAAAAAATATTAAATAACTGTTGACAATGTTTTTTTGATGTGTTATTTTATTGTTAAGCAAACGCTATGATGAGGACAGAAAATATTCTTATTTCAGTTCAGAGAGCCGTCGTCTGGTGCAAGACGGTCTGATAGATTATTTTAAATCACCTCTAAGCGGCAACCCCGAATATTTAAGGGTTGACGGTACTCACCGTTAATGGAGAAGATGTTGTCAGACATCTGCAAAGTGGCTCTTTTGAGCAATATGGGTGGTACCGCGGAAACGTTAGCTTTCGTCCCAATTTTGATTGGGTGAGGGCTTTTTTTATTTTAAAAAACGGAGGGAACATTATGGAAAATCAAGTTATGCAAATAGCACAACGACTAAAAGGCACACGAATTTTGGAAGGATATACCCCTGAAGAGATGGCGGCGGCGGCCGACGTTACGGTAGATGAATATCTTGAATATGAGAGCGGCAATGTTGATTTTGGTTTCACCTTTATCTACAAATGCGCAAACAAACTTGGACTCGATATTTCTGAGCTTATTATAGGTGAGATGCCAAAACTCTCATTCTATACGATAGTTCGAAAAGATGAGGGTATGGATATTAAGCGTCGAGCTGGGTTTAAGTATCTTCATAAAGCTGCTTATATTAAAAATCGTTCAGCTGAGCCTTTTGTCGTTACAGCTCCATATATCGAAGAAGAGCAAAACGCTCCTATCCCCCTCTCAAGCCATGCGGGACATGAATTTGATATGGTTCTAAAAGGCAAGCTTAAAATTACCCTTGGAACACATACCGAGATTTTAGAGGCTGGGGACAGCGTTTATTATGATTCAGGTCATCCCCATGGAATGATAGCTGTTGGCGGTGAGCCATGTGAGTTTTTAGCTGTTGTTTTAGATGATGCAGGCGAAAAATAAAAATTTATGCCGGCAACAGCGGCAGAATAGGAGAATAATATGCTTTATAAAAAATACTTAACTGAAACGCTTGATGAAAATGGTGTTATAAAAGACGTTTCATTTAACTGTCCAGATGACTTTAACTTCGCTCACGATGTTGTCGATGCAATAGCTGAGCAAGATAGTGAAAAGCTTGCAATGCTTTGGGTTTCAAGCGATATGAGCGACACCCGCCGTTTTACCTTTGATGACCTTTCAAAAGAGAGCAACAAAGCGGCAAACTTTCTTGCTGCAAACGGCGTTTCGAAAGGCGACTCTGTTATGCTTGTTCTAAAGCGCCATTATCAGTTCTGGGTTGCTATCTTAGCTCTTCATAAGCTCGGTGCCGTTGCAATTCCTGCAACAAATCAGCTTACCACTAAAGACTATGTTTATCGTTTTGAGGCAGCTGATGTTCGCGCGATTATCTGCACAGCCGATGATAACGTCTGCTCATATGTTGAAGAGGCAAATAGTGAAGTGGCAAACCCTGTTAAAACCTTTAAAGTTGGCGATGATAAAGAGGGCTGGTTAAATTTCGATAGCGGGTGTGCTGCTTCTTCTGATGTTTACCAAAGAAGAGCTGACCACAAGGTAACTGACAGCATGCTTATGTATTTCACAAGTGGAACGACTGGTTATCCAAAAATTGCATGTCATGATTTCAGCTATGCTATCGGACATATAATGACTGCAAGATTTTGGCATAATGTTAATCCAAATGGTATTCATTTCACCGTTTCCGATACCGGTTGGGGGAAAGCGGCTTGGGGCAAGCTCTATGGCCAATGGCTCTGTGAAGCGGCTATATTCACCTTTGATTTTGATAAGTTTAATGCAGATGAGCTGCTCTCTCTTATCGAAAAACACCGCCTAACAACCTTCTGCGCACCACCTACTATCTATAGATTCTTTATAAAACAAGATCTCTCGAAATATGATTTATCATCACTTGAGCATGCAACAACAGCTGGCGAAGCGCTTAACCCCGAAGTTTATAACAAATTCTATGAAGCAACTGGCTTAAAACTCATGGAGGGATTTGGCCAAACAGAAACAACTTTAATGATAGCTACTTTTGTCGGCACCGAACCAAAGCCCGGCTCTATGGGTAAACCAAGCCCGCAATATAAAATAGCCCTTCTTGATGCAGATGGCAAAAAATGCCCTCCTGGTGAGGTTGGTGAGCTCTGCATAAACACAAAAGAAGGAAATCCAATTGGTCTTTATCGCGGATACTATAAAAACGAAGAGAAGACAAACGAAGCTTGGTACGACGGCTACTACCACACAGGCGACACCGCTTGGGCTGATGAAGATGGATTTCTTTGGTATGTCGGCAGAACCGATGACCTGATAAAGAGCTCTGGATATAGGATAGGGCCTTTTGAAATCGAGAGCGTTATAATGGAGCTTCCTTATGTTTTAGAGTGCGCAGTAACTGGTGTTCCTGATCCTGTTCGTGGAAACGTTGTTAAGGCGACTGTGGTTCTTGTCGCAGGTACCACTAAAACAGAAGAGCTAAAAACCGAGATTCAGCAGTATGTTAAAGAGCATACAGCCCCTTATAAATACCCTCGTATTGTTGAATTCCGTGATGAACTTCCAAAAACTATCAGCGGAAAGATAAGAAGGGTTGAGCTTCGATAAATAAAACTTAATAAACAAGACCGCAGGTAATACCGCCTGTGGTCTTGTTTTTTTTGCTTTTTTAATATAATTCCGTCAGTTTATCTTCGACAGCTATCGTCAAAAATTTACAATTTGACACAAAATCTTCATTGCATATAATTTTTCTTTATGTTACTATTAAATATATATTACCAATTAGAGATGAGGTGTTGCATGAACGCGAATGGATTTAAACAACTAACAACAGAGGAAAAACTCGCCTATTTTGATAAAGTTTTTAATATAACTCTTGATATAACTCGTGCAAACGTCTTTGAATATGACCCAAACACAAAACAAATAAGACTGCACGGGAATCTTGCAGTAAAATATCAACTTCCTGATGTTATAAGAGCAGGCCCTCATGCATTTATAGAAACTGGAATAATAGATAAAGCAGACTCGTCAATATTTCTCTCTATATTTGAGAGGATAGAAAATGGAGAACCTTTAGTTGAACAAAATTTAACAGGTATAATTGATGGAAAATCCACGGCTATAAATATTTATCTTGTTAATATCTTTGATATCCATGGCATGCCTATCTATTCTATAGGCACTCTGACCGATGAAAATGGATGGTTTTGGGCTCTTCGTGAAAATGAATATGCAAGAAGCCTTATTATAGATAGAGAGCTAATATGCGAAGCGAATATAACAGCTGATAAAATAATCCATGCAAAAAATATTTTAGATATAACCTTTGAGTGCGGCTCATCATTTAAAAACTTCGCTTTGGAGCTTGCGAAAAACACCTCTGCTCCAGAGCATACTAAAACAGTTTCGGATAACTTAGAAAGACTAAATATTGAAAAACTTTATAATAGCGATATTCGAAGGTTTTCATTTAGATTTAAAGGTTGCACCGATAAATCCTGCGCACACACCCAGTGGTTAGAATCAACCGTTCAGATTTTTAAAGATTTTAAAAATTCAGACCTTTATATTCAAATCTATAATCGAGATGTTTCTGAGCTTGTTTTACTAAGCGATGAAGCTCAATATGTTCACGAGCAATATAAAAACGCAAAAAACAATCCATCAGTAGTTGCACATGAGATTAATTTCACAAAAGATAAGTTTACAAATATAGATGAAAACTGGTTTTTAACACATGATATTTCACCATCGGGAAGCTATAGCGAAATGCTTCTTGAGTTTACCAAAAAGCATATCCTACCTGAGGACATGGTTGCATTTCTTGATATATTTAATCAAAAAAATATACTATTTGATTTTTCCCACCGCAAACACAGTCATAGTTGCAATTTCAGGCAGTATTTCCCGGGTGGTAAATACAGGTGGCAAAATTGCAAGATATTTACCTATCTCGATCAGCAGAGCTTCGAAGTCCGCGGTTTTATTTCTTTTGAGGACAAGCATTATGATTTAGAAGCAGAAATTATCTTTAAATATGGCGATGAGAGGGATCTGTTGACAGGCCTTTATAAAAAAGAGATATTTCAAAGGGAGGTAAACAACTTTCTTTATGAGATAAAAAACAAAGGCAAACTCCACGGTATAATCCTTTTAGATCTCGATGATTTTGAGCGGGTAAATAGCACATTTGGAAGAGATTATGGCGATAACGTACTTGCATCTGTTTCCGATATTATAAAGAAGTCATTTAGGCATTCTGATATTATCGGCAGATTATCTGGAGATACCTTCTGCATACTCACCAAAGACATAATAAGCAGAGATAGGCTTCTCTCAAAAGCAGATGAGATATGCAAAAAACTGAATCTTATCTACACAGAAGGGATGCAAACAGTTGCTATATCTGCAAGTGTTGGAATTGCATTCTCAGATGATAAATCAGATTGCGAAAAACTGCTTGAAATGGCGAGAGATGCTATGTACACCGTTAAAAAAGCAGGTAAAAACAGCTATTCTGTTTACCTTTCATAACTAATAAATGGGAGTGGATTAATCCACTCCCATTTTATTATTCACTCTGGACAATTTCCTTTTCTTTATCCTTTATAACATTCTTCCCAAAAACAGATTTCGTTTTCCAAGCTCCGCTCTTATATCTAAAGAAATGAAGAGCAGCCGCTGCAAGCCAACCTATTCCTATTGAATAGAAAACACCTCTGTAATCAAGTGCAGTTGCCGCAAGTATATAAGCAGCAGGTGCCCTCACAAAAATTACCGTCGCAGAGGATAAAAAGGTGAAATTAACATCTCCTGCTCCTCGAAGGACTCCGAGTAACGTTTGACTTACACCAAATATAATATACATGAATGCAACCGTCTGCAAAAACTCTGTTCCGTAAGATATTATCTGCGCTGCATTTGGGTCTGCTGGGTCGATAAATATAGTTATTAGGTATGGTCCAAACATTACGATAAGAGCACCCATCACAACCGTAAAGGCTAAAACACCAAGCATTATAGTTTTGACGGCTTTTGTTATCCTTTTTATATTTCCAACTCCGATATTTTGCCCTGTAAAGGTACTCATAGCAAGGCTTATATTTAGTAGCGGCATCATTGCAAAGGCATCAACTTTTGTCGCCGCCGTATATGAAGCCATAAATACCGTTCCAAAGCTATTAACAAGCCCTTGAATTAATATCATACCAACCGATACAAACGACTGCTGTATCGCTGTTGGGATACCATATTTTAGCATCTTTGCGATTTCATCTTTGCGGATTTTAAAATCCCCTTTTTGCGGTCTGAGAACCGGCACTTTTAGGTATATATAGATTATGCATAGAATAGCAGATACCGCCTGTGCGATTATCGTAGCAATAGCAACACCCATAGCTGCAAGCCCAAAATTTCGAACAAAGACAATATCAAGAATTATATTTATAACCGTTGCAATCATAAGGAAGTAAAGCGGTGTTTTGCTATCTCCTATTGCGCGAAGCACCGATGAGAATGCATTGAAATAGAAGGTGAATATCATTCCACCAAACATTACCGAAAGATACTGTTTCGACATTTCAAACGTCTCTGCCGGGGTATTTGTAGCTGTTAATAATGGGTCGACAACTAAAAGTCCTATGATGGTAACTCCAACTGAAACTACCGCTATTAAAATTATAGAATTTGCAAATGAAGCTCTTAACTCTACAAGTTTTTTCGCCCCGAAATACTGCGAGAGTATGATTGAAATTCCTATAGATAGACCTATCGCTATCGAGAGCATAAGAAAAAATGTTGGAAAAGCACTTCCGACTGCTGCAAGTGCATCGGCACCTGCAAATCTTCCAACGATTATGCTATCAACCATATTATAGAGCTGCTGAAAAATATTTCCAATAAGCATTGGAATTGCAAATCTAACTATCTGCTTTGCCGGATTACCTTCTGTTAAATTAATTGCCATAATCCTCCTCTATCTCCACTTCGCATCCTCGCGATAAAATCTTTAAAAGCGGTATTAAAGACCCTCTGTTCCTCTCGATTTATATTATTTTATCTCGACTATAGTAACCCCGTCCTCGCCCTCTCCATAGAGCCCTCTTCTATGGTTTTTTACCGACTTATGGCGACGAAGGTGGTTCCTAATGGCGGTTTTTAAAACTCCCGTCCCGACCCCATGGATTATCGTTACCGTTTCAAGGTGGGATAGAACGCAGTTATCTATAAAGCTATCAACTTCCATCAGCGCCTCTTCAGCTGATAGTCCGCGGACATCAACCGAGCTTGTTGCATCGCGGTTTATTTTTTTAACCTGGCTTTTAACAACCGACTTTTGTCTTTGTTTTTTCTCTTCAAGCAGTCGAAGACCTTTAATTGAGACCTTTGTCTTCATATTTCCAGCAAGCACCTCAACTGAATCTTTGCCTACTGCAACAACCTCACCTTTGCTCTTAAACGCCGCAATAAAAACTATATCGCCAACTTTTAGCGGACGAGGCAAAATATAATCATCATCTTCCTCGATATTCTCAGCAACAGGATTTAGGGTATCATCAAGCTTTTTAAGCTTTGATTTAATTGAGCTCCTCGCCGATAGTCCTTTGTTTGAGAGACCACCCGCCTCTTTTATCTTTCTAATATCATTTATCTCTTGGAGAAGCTCTTCCGCCTGCTTCGTTGCATTCAAAACGATTTTTTCAGCTTCTGCCTTCGCTCTTTTAAGCTCAATTTCAGAGGCATTTCGTATTTTACTCACCTCGCGCTCAGCCTGCGCCCGAACCCTCTTAACCTCTTCTTTTAGCGATTTTGAGTTTAGTATCTCGCGCTCTAAAACACCTTGCTTTCGGTGAAGCTCCGATATAACCGTTTCAAATCGCTTATCATCAGAACCAATATGCCCCTCTGCCGCTTTAATTATCTCTTCTGGTAGTCCAAGTCTTCTTGAAATGGCAAACGCATTGCTCTTTCCAGGGACCCCGATTAGCAGCTTATAGGTTGGCGCGAGCGTTTTTAAATCAAACTCACAGCTTGCATTCTCAACATAATCGCGCTCAAGCGCATATAGTTTTATCTCGGCATAATGGGTCGTTGCCGCAACTAAACAACCTCGTTTCGCAAGAGTCTCAAGTAGCTCCACTGCAATCGCAGCACCCTCTGCAGGGTCGGTTCCAGCACCAAGCTCATCAAGCAGTACAAGCGAGTTGCTGTCCGCTATTTTAAGTATCTCAATTATCCCTTTCATATGTCCTGAGAAGGTTGAAAGGCTCTGCTCTATCGACTGCTCGTCCCCGATATCTGAGAGAATATTTTGAAATATACAAACTCTGCTCCCCTCACCTGCCGGAAGATACATCCCGCACCCCGCCATAATTGAATGAAGACCAAGCGTTTTAAGCGAAACGGTTTTTCCGCCGGTATTCGGCCCTGTTATAACAAGGGTTTTAAAATCTCCGCCAACCCTTATATCAATAGCTACGACCTCATTCTTTTTCAAAAGCGGATGTCTTGCCTGTTTAAGATCTATTATTCCCTCATTATTAAGTATCGGAGGGTATCCATCTATCGCAACTGCATATTTTGCTTTTGAAAACACCATATCAATTGAGACTACCGCACCATATCCATCAACTAACTGACGGCTAATAGACGCAACCTCTCCTGATAGCTGGCGCACTATTCTCTCGATCTCCTCAGCCTCTGCTCCTTTGAGCTCTCGGATATCGTTATTTACCGAAACTATTTCATCGGGTTCTATGAAAACAGTCGCTCCACTGCCCGAAGAGTCGTGCACTATTCCTTTAACTGACGAGCGATATTCAGCCTTAATAGGTATAACAAACCGCCCATTTCGCATAGTTATAATATTCTCTTGTAGGTACTTTGATAAGGTACTTGAAGTTATATAATAGTTTAGTCGCTCGCGAATTTTCCCCTCAATTCCCTTTATCTTTCGTCTAATCGTAAAGAGGGTATCACTTGCACTATCAGAAACTTCTTCCTCTGAAATTATAGCCGTTTGGATTTTTTGCATAAGATAAGTATCTGTATAGAGTAGGTTAAAATAATTTTGCAGATATTCGGTCTCCCCAAAATCATTTGAATATCTATTTAAATCCCGCATAACCGATATAAACGAAGCGGTAATTAAAAGCTCACCAAGTGAGAGGATACCATTTAAATTAGCTCTCTGCATAATAGGGGTTATATCTTCAACTGCGCGCAGTTTCGGGCTTCCAAATTTCAGAAGACTTACAAAAGCTTCTTTTGTCTTAGCAAGCTCTTGCTCTGCTCTGTAAAAATCCCCACTCGGTGCTATTTTAGTTATATCTTCTTTTGTTTTTTTCAAAACAGCAAATGTTGCAAGTATATCTAAAACCTTAGGAAACTCAAGGTTTTTTAAGTAAAAATTCATCGGTTGTCCTCCGTAAGTTGTGATAGTAGGTTAGTTGTTCATAGTGCAGTCCGTCAATACGGACAATAAGGCTCTCTGAAAAAGCCGCAAGCGCATCTCGAAGCTCCTCGCTGCATTTTATAGCCAGTGTCGATTTAAGGTCGCTATATAGTATGAATCGCACAGTATCTATAACGTTTTTTGATATATTCCCCTCTTTTTCGCAACAGTTTTTGCAAAAAAAAGAGCTGCTCTCAAAATCAAAATAATACTCTGTATCCTCAAACTTTGAGCAGCTCCCGCAAGATACCATATTCGGCATAAATCCAGCAGCAGAAGCACTTCGAAGCTCAAAAATAGATTTTATTATTTTAGGATCTTTTCCGCTACATAAAAAATAAAGGCAGTTTAGCAATAATCTTAAAAGTTCACCACTCCGCTCACCCTTTGAAAATTGCGAAGCGAGAGAGGCAAAATAACTGCCAAGCGCCAAATTTAAAACATCATAGCGAAGCGCTTTAAACTCCTCTAAAACATAGGCATCATTCACCGTATACCTGCCTTTATAATAGAAGAGTTCAAAGGTAGAATAGCAGAGCAGCAAAGAGCTCGTTTGAGCTCTCCCTTTGACTGTCTTTGCATTCTTAAAATATGCTTTAATAGTCTCTTTCGACTCAGTCAGGATAGTTAATATCAGATCTCCTGATATCTCTTTCCTCCCGATCACTATCCCCTTCAGCGTTCGGTGCATTATCGTCTCCCGAAAGCAGATTCTCAAGCCTTAAATACTCAAGATAACTGCCTATTTTACCATCACTTAAAAATTTAAGATAACTGTCCATATTTTTCATAATATCCACCTCTTTTAGTTATTGTAACGCTTTTTTGAGTAGAATATTATCGGAAAAAAATAGAAAAAAATAATTTTTATAAGTTTTCTTAGCTTTTTAGTTTAATTGTTTGAAAGACCAAACTGGGTTATCAGTCCTTCTTTATTTCGCCAGTCTTCTTTAACTTTAACCCAGCATTTCATATTGATTTTAGTTTCAAAAAAGCTCTCGGCTTCAATTCTCGCCTGAGATGCGATTTTTTTAAGCATCGCCCCGTTTTTACCTATTATCATCCCCTTGTGATTCTTTTTCTCACATAGGATTAAAACATCTATATCGAGTATTCCATTAGCTCGCTCTTTTTGGCTCTCAACAACAACCGCAACACCATGCGGCACTTCCTTTTCCATAAGGTTTAGTATCTTCTCGCGCACCATTTCGGCAACTATAACCTTCTCTGGTTGGTCTGTTAGGGTATCTTCTGGGAAAAAATGCGGCGACTCATCAGCGCTATCTTTTAGAATATCTACTAAAACATCAACCCCATCGCCTGATAGCGCACTAATAGGCACTACCCTCTCAAAAGGATATAAGTCTTTATAATTTTGGATAACTTCTAAAATCTCTTCTTTGTTTTTAAACAAATCTATTTTATTTATCGCGAGGTAAAGAGGTATATCCGCTTTGCGAACATTCTCAATAAGCGATAAAAGCTGCTCATCTCTGCGCTGTTTTGCATCTACTACAAGCACTGCACAGTCAACATCAAAAATCGACTGCGATACAGCTTTAACCATTTCAGTTCCAAGCTTTGTTCTCGCTTTATGATGCCCTGGGGTATCTATAAAGACAAGCTGGGTATCACCCTGCGTCATAACTCCGG
>CAYJGN010000012.1:30276-46294 GCA_964369635.1 uncultured Oscillospiraceae bacterium | reverse complement strand
CTCAGATATCTTCAGAGGGTATGCAGGCTATCGGCGTAAACGCAACATCAACACCGATTGAGCTTTCAATGGTAACACAGGTTTGGGAAACAGGCGACTGGGATATGCTCTATACAGCAAACGGTCAGGCGAGCGATATCTACAGATTCTATTGGGATACAATTGGTGACTCAAGCAGAGCGCTAACATCAACATGGTGGTCAGTTTGCCAGACAAACTATATAAACGAAGAAGTTAATGCACTTATAGCGCAGCTTCCAACAGCGGCAACAGATGAAGAGGTTTTAGCTATAACAGGTCAGATAGAGCAGCATTTTGCAGAGAATATGATAAACATCCCTGTTCTATACAACGGCAACTGGTTTGTTTACAACGATGCAAGATTTACAGGTTGGTCAACATCAAATGAAACAGGATATCCAGCACTAACAATGCACGACTCTAAAATTCTAAGATTACTTGAGCTTGAGCCTGTAGCTTAATAGTTTGAAATTATTAAAAGTCTTCTACACTAAAGCAAAAAGTAATAGTGTAGGGGACTTTTTGCTACTAAGGTTTGAAAGGAATTATATTTATGAAGTATATTTTAAAAAGACTCGGGTTCTATATAATAGCATTCTTTGGCGCAGTAACTCTCAACTTCTTTCTGCCACGAATGATGCCGGGTGACCCTGTTCAGATGTATCTATCAGAGCTTGCGCAGGGCGGCGGGCGAATAGACCCCGCAACAATAGCATCTATCGAAGCGATGTTTGGCTTTAATAGCACAGAGCCTTTAATTATAAGCTATTTTAACTACATAGGAAGCATCCTAACAGGTGACTGGGGGGTATCGTTCTACTATTTCCCGCAGACTGTTTTAGAATCGGTATCAAGGGGTCTCCAATGGACTGTTTTGCTTATGGGAATTGCCCTTATAGTCGGGTTTATAATAAACAACCTACTCGGAATATTCGTTGCATGGCGCCGTGGCTCAAAGCTCGATACAGCGCTGACAGTCGGCGGTCAGTTTTTAGCGAATGTTCCATCGGTAGTAACAGCGATAGTATTACTATTCGCACTCTGCTACACAGGTCTTTTCCCGCTCGGATATGCGGTAACCCCTCTATTTATAGCAGAAACTCCACTTGATGCAGTGCTCGATGTTCTCTACCACGCATTTGTGCCGGTAACAGCGATTGTGCTATCGGGACTCGGTGGAATTATGGGAATGCGCGCAAATATGATAAACCAGCTCGGGGACGACTATATCGTTATGGGTATAGCTAAGGGACTTCCCGACAGAAAAATTATGTTTTCATATGCTGCAAGAAACTCACTACTCCCAGTTATAACCTCGCTTGCAATGCAGGTTGGGTTCTTGCTCGGTGGCTCGATTATTATAGAGCAGATATTCAACTACCCAGGACTCGGTCAGGTTATGGTATCGGCAATTGGTGCACGAGATTATCCGCTAATGCAAGGAATACTTCTTATGACAACAATACTAATGCTCTCTGCAAACCTACTTGCAGACATTGCTATTTTGTTCTTAGATCCAAGAACCCGACGTCAGTCGAGTAAGTAAATGAGAAAGGAATGAATAATTATGTTACAAAAAAAGAGTCGAATTAAAAGTTTCTTTCGCTTTTTAAAAGAGAGTCCGAAATTCACAGTGGGAATGATGCTAATATTAATAGTTTTAGTATTAACAATGGGAGCACCATTATTTACCTCCTACGACCCAATGCATCGCTTTGAGGGAATGTACCATACTGCGCCATCGGCAGAGCATCTGCTCGGAACAACAAGGCTTGGACGAGATGTCTTTGCCCAGTCGCTATATGGCGGCAGACAGTCTATTTTAGTAGGACTGCTTGCAGCGACGATAACTACCCTTCTTGGAATGCTAATCGGAATAAGCGCTGGATATATCGGTGGCGTTTATGATAGCATCGTAAGCACACTTACAAACATCATGATGGTTATACCAACTATTGTTTTGCTACTTATAATTGCATCTATGATGGGAGGCGTTTCGCCACTACTTATAAGCATAATAATAGGTCTTACCTCATGGCCTTGGAACTCAAGGGTGCTTCGAGCGCAGACGATGAGTATTGGAAATCGAGATTTTGTCCGCTCAGCGGAAACGCTCGGAGAGAACAAATTTAGAATACTATTCGTTGAGATAATGCCGAATATGCTCTCGATTATCTCAAGTGCATTTGTTGGAACACTTATCTACTCAATTATGGCTCACGCAACACTTGAGTTTATCGGATTTGGCAACCCAAACTCGGTAACACTTGGAACAATCCTATTTAACGCTCAAAATTCAGGCGCATTCCACAGCGGATACTTCTTCGAGGTGGCGGGCGCTATCGGTATACTTGTTATGATAGGAATGGGACTAACACTTATAAACTTTGCAATAGATGAAGTTTCAAACCCGAAACTCAAAGCGCAGAGAATTATGAGAAGCTACTATAAAGCGCGTAAAGTTGAAACAAAAAGAACTAAAAAAGCCGAATCAGCGGCAAAGGGGTGATTATTGATATGAAGAATGTAATTGAAGTAAAAAACCTTTGTGTTGATTATGTAACAGGTGGGGGCTCTTATGTCCGAGCTGTTGACAATGTGAGTTTTAGTATAGCGGAGGGGCAGAGCCTTGGTCTTGCTGGTGAGTCTGGTTGTGGTAAATCAACTATCGCCTATTCACTTATGCGCCTACATCGCCCACCGGCTATAATTTCAGGCGGCGAGATAATATTTGATGGAGAAGATATACTAAACTATTCAGATAAAAAGCTCCGTGATTTTCGCTGGAAAGATACAAGTATGGTTTTTCAGTCGGCGATGAACAGTTTAAACCCTGTTGCAACACTTGAAAAACAGTTTTTTGAGATTTTTAAATATCACAATATAACGAAAAATCCAAAAGATGCGAGAGTTCGTTCAGAAGAGCTTTTATCCCTCGTTGGAATACCAAAAGAGAGATTATCAGACTATCCGCACCAATTCTCAGGCGGTATGCGCCAACGTGCAGTTATCGCAATGGCGCTTGCTCTAAACCCAAAACTGCTAATCCTCGATGAGCCAACAACAGCGCTCGATACTGTTGTTCAGCGCGATATCTTAAAAAGAATATATGCACTAAAGGCAAAGTTTGGTTTCTCAATTCTATTTATCACCCATGATATAAGCCTTATGATGGAGTTTTGCGATAGCGTTGCTATTATGTATGCGGGAAAAATTGTCGAGAAAGCGAAAACTGATAAAATTCTGCACAATCCAAGCCATCCATATACTTACGGACTTAAAAATTCCTTCCCATCTCTTCAGGGCAAAATCGAATATATGGAGGGAATTGAGGGAACTCCGCTCGACCTTAAAAATATTCCAGATGGTTGCCGTTTTGAAGAGAGATGCTTTAACAGATGCGATATCTGCAAAAAAGAAGAACCGAAGAGAAGTGGCGAAAAAGATGGTAATTTCTTCTATTGCCATAATCCTTTAGCAACGAGTGATAGCGAGGTGCAAAATGGAAAACAATAAAAAAGTTATATTCAAAGCAGAAAATCTCACGATGGACTTTGATGTTAGCGGAAAAAGCATTCTATCAAAGAGTAAAAAACTGCGTGCTTTAAACGATATCTCGTTTGAGCTTTATGCAGGGGAATCGTTAGCGGTTGTCGGAGAGTCTGGTTGCGGTAAATCAACTCTATGCCGAATTGCTATGCGCTTTAATAAACCTACAAGTGGAACGATGTATTTCGATGGGGATAATATCCATGCGCTAAAAGGTAGTGAGCTTAAAAACTACCGTCAAAAAGCGCAGATGATTTTCCAAGATCCATTTTCTTCGCTAAATCCGCTCCACAGCATAAACTACCACCTTGAGCGCCCAATACAGCTTTACCACAAATGCAGTAAAGATGAGATGCGCCAAAAGGTTAATACTGCGCTCACAATGGTAGGGCTAACCCCACCAGAAGAGCAGGGTGCAAAATATCCGCATCAGCTCTCAGGTGGTCAGAAACAGCGAGCTTACATAGCGAGAGTTTTGGCAGCAGGAGCGGAGGTTATATTTGCAGATGAGCCGACCTCTATGCTTGATGTTTCCATAAGGCTTGGCGTTTTAAATCTGCTAAACGAATTAAAGAGGGATTATAATAAATCTTTCATCTATATAACCCATGATATCGCAACAGCGAGATACTTTGCAGATAGAATAATAGTTTTGTATGCAGGGCATATAGTCGAGCATGGGAACGTCGATGAAGTTATAATAAACCCAAAACACCCATATACCCAGCTCCTCGTAGCGGCGGCACCAGATCCTGAGCGCGAGGGTGAGGTGCAGCTCCCTGTTAAATCGACAGAAGAGAGCGAAATTTCAATGTGGACGCCGGATAGCAAAGGTTGCCCGTTTAAAAACCGTTGTCTATATGCAACTGATATCTGCCATACGCAGATGCCGGAGGAAACAAAAGTTGGGCAGGAGCAGTTTATCAGATGCCATAACCCACTGAAATCAGAGTAGTTTTTGAGTAGGAGAAGAGAAATTCATGTACACACTTGATTATAAAAAGTATGCAAAATCAATAAGAGCGGCGGTTGCAGAGTCGGTCGTTTTGCTAAAAAACGATAACAATGCTCTACCGGTAAAAGAAGATGAGAGCATTGCGATATTTGGCAGAGCGCAGATAGATACCTATTATTGCGGAACAGGCTCTGGAGGTATGGTTAATATCCCGTATCTTATAAACTTTGCAGATGGTTTATTAGCAAAGCGCAAAATTGATGAAGAGCTGCATAATGCATACCTTGATTTTATAGAGGAAAATCCTTTTGATAAGGGAGTTGGCTGGGCACAAGAGCCTTTTTCACAGGTGGAGATGCCACTTGATGAAAAAATGGTCTTGGCGGCGGCTAAGAGAAATGATATTGCGATTGTTGTTATCGGACGGCTCGCTGGTGAGGATAAAGACTCAGAGGCGATAGGCGGTAGCTATTATCTATCTGAAACCGAAAAGGCAAATTTGAAGCTCGTTTGCAAGCATTTCTCTCGTGTTGCCGTTGCTTTAAATGTCGGCAATATTATGGATATGTCGTTTATTGCGCAGTGTAACCCATCAGCTATTTTATATACATGGCACGGCGGTGTTGAGAGCGGAAATGGATATGCAGATGTTATCTGCGGCGATGTAAACCCGTCAGGCTCTATGCCCGATACCGTAGCTATAAATTTAGAGGACTACCCATCAACTGAAAATTTCGGCAGTGCAACCCAGAATATCTATAAAGAGGATATCTTTGTTGGGTACCGCTATTTTGAAACATTTGCGCCCGAGAGAGTTTTATATCCGTTTGGGTTTGGATTGTCATACTCGACATTTGAAATAAATGATGCGCAGTACAAAAAAGAAGCAGACAGCGATGTTTATGAAATAGAAGTAACCGTTCTGAATACAGGCAAAATAGCAGGTAAAAAGGCGGTACAGATATATATAACCGCTCCTTGTGGTAAACTTGGCAAGCCAAAAGTTGTCCTTGTTGGTTTTGCGAAAACAAAGCTTATTAATCCAGGAGAGAGCGATACTGTTCATATAAAAGTTGCAGAGAGAGATCTATCAAGCTTTGATGAGAGCATTTCAGCTTTTGTTATCGAGGCTGGCGAATATGATTTGAGAGCTGGATTTAGCAGTCGCGAAAATAAATCATTTGCAAAGTTCAACCTTGAAACAACTAAAATTATCGAGAAAACCGCAGATGCGCTAAAACCGATAATTGAGTTTGACAGATTAACGGCAAAAATCGAAGATAATAGCTATAAGGCGATAGAAGCTAAAGCCGCTGTACGCGAATACAAAATAGCCGATAGGATTACAAATGAGCAGAAGCCATGCCCACCTAAAACCGATAAAGGATACAGCTATGCACAGGTAGTTTCAGGCGAGATAACAACTGAAGAGTTTGTGGCTGACCTATCCGATATAGAGCTTATCCACCTATCGAGGGGCGAGGGTATGTGCTCTCCTAAAGTAACTCCCGGAACAGCTGGTTGCTTTGGCGGAGTTACCGAAAACTTAAATATAACCAGGGGAATACCCCTTGCATGTTGCAGCGATGGACCGAGCGGAATCCGTATGGATTGCGGCACGATGGCTATGAGTTTGCCAAACGCAACAGCACTCGCTTCAACGATGAACACCGAGATAATTGCAGAGCTTTTCACCCATCTTTCAGTTGAGATGCTCTACCACAAAGCAGACACCCTGCTCGGTCCCGGTATTAATATCCACAGAAATCCGCTATGCGGCAGAAATTTTGAGTATTTTTCAGAAGACCCACTGCTAACAGGAAAACTTGCGGCAGAGCAGATAAGGGTCATGAATAAATATAACGTAACAGGAACGATAAAGCACTTTACCGCAAACAATCAGGAAAAAGCGAGAAAGGTTGTTGAGTCGGTTATATCGGCGCGCGCCCTTCGTGAAATTTATCTTCGCGCTTTTGAAATTGCGGTGCGAGAAGGTGGAGCTTATAGTTTAATGACCGCTTATAATCCAATTAACGGAACACAGGCGGCGTCAAACTACGATTTAAACACAAAGATTCTTCGCGATGACTGGGGTTTTGACGGTGTCGTCATGACCGACTGGTGGGCAACGATGAACGATGAAGGCGGTGAGGCATCAGAGCGTCATACCGCTCAGATGATAACTGCGCAAAATGATGTATTTATGGGCTTTGCAACTGCAGAGGGCAACAGCTTAAATGATAACAGCGAAGAAAAACTTGCAAAAGGCGAGCTTACAAGATATTCGCTTGCAAGAAACGCAGTTAATATAATCAATACTCTTCAGAAGTTTAACTGTACAAAAGGGAACCCTGAAGTAGAGGCTTTGAATATACCTGAAAATAAGCAAAAAACAGTTATAGATCATGGCGGATTTATCCTTGATAAAACCCTTTCGGTGGCAACTGAGAATATCAATACCATAAAGGGAAGCTCGAATAAGTTTGAGATAACTTTAGCAGAACATGGAAAATACAAAATAGAGTTTGATTTGTTTGGCGATGCAGTAGAGCTTGCGCAACTGCCTATGAGTGTTATAATAAATGGAGGACTTGTAAAAACGATAACATTAAAAGGCGGAGAGAGCGGTGTTTACAGTTGCGACTTTGAGATGTTTGCAACTATAAATATCTACCTTGAGCTATTCTTTGGAGAATCGGGACTTGTTATGAACAGTTTCGAGATTAAAAAAATATAGATGATGAAGGGAAGTAAGTTGATGGAGGTTACAGGATCATTTGTAGCGATAGAAGGTATCGAATACTATAAAATTTCAAACAGCCAGAAGTTGCCACCATTTTTTATTCAGGTGGCATCCTCTTCTGATGTTTGGATATTTCTCTCATCAAATGGTGGCATTACAGCTGGAAGAAAAAATGCAGACGGCAATATCTTTCCATACACAACTGACGATAAGCTGAATTTAGACTATGAAACAGGCTCTAAAACGCTTATACGAGTTGACGGTAAAATATGGCAACCATTTGAGCAAAATGGGGTGCAGAAATATAATATAACTCGCAATATCTATAAGTCTTATCTTGCAAATAGCGTTATATTAGAGGAGATAAACTACGACCTTTCGCTCACCTATCAGTACAAGTATCATTCGAGTGAGAAGTTTGGGGTAGTGAAAACTTCGAAGATAATAAACAACGGCGCAAAAAACAAAAATATTGCAGCACTCGACGGTCTTTCAAATATTATGCCATATGGTGTGAATGCAAGGCTTCAAGCGGAGAGCTCAACCCTTGTTGATGCTTATAAATCAGCTGAAATGGTAGGGGAAAGACTTGCTATCTATTCATTAACATCAACAATAAACGATACTCCGCACCCTATTGAGATGCTTCGGGCAAATGTCGCATATAACACCGCCGATTTTGGAGACGTCTATTTAGATAGCGATATAATAAAAGCTTTTGCAGCGGACGAGTGTGATAAGATAAATGTTGAATGTTATGGCAAAAAATGCGGGTACTATTTAGTTTATGAGAGAGATATAGCAGGTAATAGCGAGCTTTCATATTCTTTTGTTCTCGATAATGGATACGACCACAAGATGATTGCAGAAGTAGAGAATTTTGCAAACAAAAACGATTTTACGCACCTATTTGAAGATATAGAAAATGATACAAAAATGCTGCTAAAGATTGTTAGTAAAGCAGATGGTATACAGAGCTCAGGCGACAAAATAGCCTGTGCTACCCATTGTTTAAGCACCCTTTATAACGTTATGCGCGGGGGTACTTTCGAAGAGGGATATGGCTTTGACTACCCATTGTTTGTTGATTTTGTAGGGAAACGAGATAAAAACGCCCTTTTAAATAAAGAGCTTTTGGAAAAAATATCAAGATGCGAAACAGTTTTTGACCTCAAAGAGGTAACAAAATCAGATGAGCTAATGCATCGAATGGCGCTTGAATATATGCCGCTCTCTTTCTCGCGCCGCCATGGTGATCCTGGTCGGCCTTGGAATAGGTTTAATATAGCGCTAAAGGATGAAAACGGCAACAAAACGGTGCATTATGAGGGTAACTGGAGGGATATATTCCAAAACTGGGAAGCGCTTGGTCTTTCGTTCCCGGGGTACTTTGAAAATATGGTGGCGAAGTTTGTGAACGCTTCAACGGTAGATGGATACAATCCATACAGGATAACAACCGAGGGGATAGACTGGGAGAAGCCAGAGCCCGAAAACCCATTTGGTGGGCTTGGATACTGGGGCGATCACCAGATAATTTACCTGTTACGTCTACTTAAAGGTCTTTCAAGCCACTACCCAAAAACGCTCAATAAAATGCTTTCTCTGCATATATTTAGCTATGCGAATGTACCGTATATAATAAAAGACTATAAAGATATAGTTGCTGATAGCAAAAATACGATAGTATTCGATTTTATGCTCGATGAAAAACTTGAGGCTGCTGCGGCAGAGTTTGGAAGTGATAAGAAACTTCTGCAAAAAGATGGGAGAGTTTATACCGTTTCCCTCGCAGAGAAGCTTTTAGTGCCACTGCTTAGCAAGATAAGCAACCTAATGCCCGGTGGCGGTATCTGGATGAATACCCAGCGCCCTGAATGGAATGATGCAAATAATGCTATTGTTGGGATAGGGCTTTCAGTTATAACCGTATACCATACAAAAGCTTATCTGCAGTTTGTAAAAGAGATATTTTCAAATCATGACGGCGAATATGAGTTTTCTGTGGAAGTTCAGAGCTGGCTTGATAAAATAACAGAGATACTATCGAAGTATAATAAGAATTTTAGCGGAAACGAAAAAACTGTACTTGATAGTATGGGTGAGGTTTTCAGCGAATACAGATCAAAGGTATACAAGAGCGGATTTAGTTCTAAAGCCGCAGTTTCGACAGAGCAGATAATCGAATTCTTAGATAGTGCCATAGCCGTTGTAGACTATACAATCGAGAAGAATGAAAAAGATGTTTTTGTAAGCTATAATCTTCTAAAAGATGATTTTAGCTTTTCACCGCTCTACCCGATGCTTGAGGGGCAATCGGCAGTTATTTCAAGCGGCCACCTCTCAGCCGATAGAGTTTGTCAGCTTATAGAGAAGATGGAAAAGGACCTTTATAGCAAAGAGGACAAATACCATACCCTATATCCTATTAATAAAACAACTCGCTTCTATGATAAAAATGCCGTTTCAGACAGTTTTGGTGAAATAGAGGGAATAATTTATAGCGACTGCAACGGTAAACTGCATTTTGTGAGCGATATTATTTCAAGAGACGCGCTTATTTTGAGATGCGAGGCAAATGGTCTTTCGCAAGAGATGACAAAAAAGCTCGAGGATGAGTTTGAGAGGATATTCTCCCATAAAAAATTCACCGGCAGAAGCGGAGTTATCTATAAGTTCGAGGGAATTGGCTGTGTTTATTGGCACCAGAATGCAAAGTTCACATTAGCTGTACTTGAAACAGCACAGCGAGCGGCGCAAAAAGGCGAGGCTATAGAGAAAATCTATGCGGCTTACAATAAGCTGTTGGAAGGGTTTATCTATCGAAAGTCGCCAGCCGAGTGCAAGGCGCTACCGCTCGAGCCATACTCACACACATCTTATAACAAAAAAAGCGAACAACCAGGCATGACAGGGCAAGTTAAAGAGAGCATTATCATGCGCCGAGGAGAGCTTGGGGTTATAGTTGAGAGCGGGGAGATAATATTCGAGCCGAAATTTATTCGTGACGATGAGTTTGAAGGTTGCGACGAAATAAATTTCAGCTGCTATGGTCTGCCGTTTAGCTATAAGAAAACAGGCAATCGCTCGGTAACAATTGAAAAAGATGGCGAGAAACTAACGTTAAATGATTTAAAAATACCGACAAAAGAAAGCGAAGAAATCTTTAAAAGAAACGGCGAAGTAAAAGCTGTTTTAGTAACATTTTAAAAGCGAAGAGTGCGATAAATAAATTTATCCGAGAAGCAGTAATGAGTAGTGAAGATATAGTATTGCAAAGCAAAGCAGTTTTATATCTATCGCCATAGGCGATCAAAGCTATTCATTATTGCTTCTTTTTGCTTTTATATTTTAAGTTTATCTTATACCTTGCCCTCGTTATTTGTAGGGCGACTTTACAAAAGCCTAATCTATATTAGATTTTCACCAAATCTACCACAACGACAAAGCTGCCATACTTGACTTTTAGATATAGTTATATTAAAATTAGTTAGTTAGCATTTGCTAACTTTGTATCATAAAATAGGTAGCAAAAAGCAGGTTTTATAATGATAAATAAAAGATTGATAAAAGCAGTTCCCGATGCATCTTCGCATATAGCAAAAAACGTTGTTTTGCAGATATTGGGTCTTATCTCAAACATTATTTTAATGGTTACGATAAGCATTTTTATAAGTGGTTTGGTAGATAAAACTATTAATTTTGCAAACTTTGCTCTTTATGCGATTATAATTGCAGTTTGTATAGTGGTAAAGGTTGGTAGCATATATTTTGCGAGCATACAAAGCTATCTTGCCTCAAAATCTGTTAAGAATATCCTTCGTGGTAAAATCTACGATAAAGTGATAAGGCTTGGCAGTAGATATACGAAAAAGCTCTCTTCAGCAGAGCTTTTGCAGATGTCTGTTGAGGGTGTTGAGCAACTTGAAACATACTTTGGAAATTTTTTACCGCAGTTTTTCTACTCAATGATGTCACCTCTTATTTTGTTTGCGGTGGTATCGTTTATCAGCATTAAAGTGGCGGTGATTTTATTTGTATGCGTTCCGTTAATTCCTATTTCTATCGTAGTTGTGCAGAGATTTGCAAAGAAGTTACTTGCAAAATATTGGGGTGAGTATTTAGGCCTTGGCGATAACTTTTTAGAGAATTTGCAAGGGCTAAACACCCTTAAAATCTATAGTTCCGATGAATACAAGCACAAACAGATGAACAAACAAGCTGAGCGATTTAGAGTAGTTACTATGAAAGTGCTTTCTATGCAGCTGAATTCTATAATTGTTATGGATATAGTAGCTTATGGTGGTGCGGCGCTTGGGATAATTTTTGCTCTGCTCGAGTTTAGTGGCGGCAGTATTTCGCTTTTTGGAATGCTTGCTATAATGATGCTCTCTGCTGATTTTTTCTTGCCGCTTAGAATTTTAGGTAGCTTTTTTCATATCGCTATGAACGGAATTGCCGCAAGCAAAAAGATATTCACCCTTCTTGACATAGAGGAAAAAGCAACTAAAACAAAAGAGATTAGCGAAGGTTGTATTGAAATTCGCAACCTTAGTTTCGCCTACGATGAAAAGCAGATTTTGCATAATATTAATATTGATATCAAAGAAAACAGTTTTGTTTCGATAGTTGGAAAAAGCGGTTGTGGTAAATCAACAGTTGCTGGAATTTTAACACAAAGCAATGAAAATTATAGCGGAAATATAAGAGTAGGCGGCGAGGAACTCTCAGAGGTTTCGAGAAATAGTCTATTAGAGAAAATTACTTTAGTTTCTGCAAACTCATATATCTTCAAAGGAACTGTTCGCGAAAATTTAGTTATGGTAAAGAGAGATGCAACAGATGAGGAAATGTGGGCGGTGCTCACTAAAGTGAATTTAACAGAGTTTTTGCAAGGTGAAAAAGGACTTGATACAGCTTTGCTTGAAAAAGGAAGCAATTTTTCGGGTGGACAATGCCAACGACTTGCTCTTGCAAGGGCGCTTTTGCATGATAGTGATATCTATATTTTCGATGAGGCGACGAGTAATATTGATGCCGACAGCGAAAATGAGATAATGGATGTTATAAAAGAGCTTGCAAAAATAAAAACAATCATATTAATATCCCATAGGCTTTTAAATGTTGTGAGTTCAGATATGATTTATCTTTTAAAAGATGGTATATTAGCCGAAAGCGGTAGACATGAAGAGCTGGTTTTAAACAAAAAATATTATAGTGAGCTTTGGAATACTCAACAAAGTCTTGAAAAAATGGAGGTGCCTATCGTATGAAAAAGCGCACTTCTCTAAATGTTCTCTCAAGGCTTATAGGACTTGTGAGACCACTTGCGCCGGTTATGATTATAGCGATTTTAATGGGTTGTATCGGCTATTTTTGCGCAAGTTTAATAACTGTTTTCGGCGGCTATGCGGTTGTTGATATAATAGAAAATAGCGGATCAAAACTCGCTATATTTATCACAGTGATTGTTATTATCGCTATTTCTCGCGGCATTTTGCACTATATTGAGCAGTATTGCAACCATTTTATTGCATTTAAGCTTCTCGCTCTTATTCGCGATAAAGTTTTTAGCGCACTTCGCATGCAGGCACCTGCAAAACTCGATGGAAAAGATAAGGGAAATCTTGTTTCTATCATAACCGCTGATATAGAGCTTTTAGAGGTATTCTATGCGCATACGGTCTCGCCGATATGCATAGCGACTATAACCTCAACTCTTGTGGTGTTGTTTATTGGAAGCTTTAGTATTTTCCAGGGAATAATCGCTCTGCTCGCTCATTTAACGGTAGGCTTGCTCATACCAATAATTGTTTCTAAAAAAAGCAAACAGAGCGGTGAGAGCCATAGAGAGCGAGTTGGCGGGTTAAACAGCTATTTTCTCGATAGTTTGCGCGGGTTAAAAGAGATTTTGCAATATAACTATATTAATGAGCGCAAAGAAGAAATAACTAAACTCTCAGAGCAGATTGAAAGCTCAAACAAAGAGATAAAAAAATATATCGGGAAAACCTATTCACTCACGAGTTTTGCGATATTAATTTTTTCTGTTGCAATGCTTTTTGTCTCGGGATACCTATATATAGAAAATCAAATAGATTTAACAGCAGTAGTTATACCAACCCTTATGCTTTTTGCCTCTTTTGGAGCAGTTACCTCGGTTGCGAATTTAGGAGCTGGGCTAACAGGGACGATTGCTTCTGGAAACAGAGTGCTTGATATATTAGATGATACTCCAATCGTTTTGGAAGTTTTTGATAAGAAAGATATTCAATTTGAAGATGCGAGCTTTGAAGAGGTTAGCTTCTCATATGGCGGCGAGGATATACTAAAAGATTTCAATCTTTATATTGAAAAAAACAAAATTTTAGCAATAAGCGGAAAAAGCGGATGCGGCAAATCAACGGTACTAAAGCTACTGATGAGGTTTTATGATGTTGCGAGTGGTGAAATTATAATTTCAAATGAAAATATAAAAAATATCAATACAAAAAGCCTTCGAGATAACGAAAGCTTCGTAACGCAAGAGACGCAAATATTTAACGATACTATTGAAAACAACATAAAAATAGCAGATACAAATGCTGATAGAGAAGCTGTTATAAAAGCGGCAAAAAGCGCGTCACTTGATGAATTTATTGAAAGCCTACCAGATGGATATGATACGATAGTTGGCGAGCTTGGCGATATGATATCGGGCGGAGAAAAGCAGCGGATTGGAATTGCTCGGGCATTTTTGCATAACTCAAATCTAATTCTGCTCGATGAGCCGACAAGTAACCTCGATAGTTTAAACGAAGCAGTTATTTTAAAGTCACTTAAAGAATCTGCAAATAAAACGGTCGTTTTAGTTTCTCATAGAAAATCCACAACAAAAATCGCAGATACCGTTTTGAATATGGAAACATCGAGGAAAAGCTGATGAGAAAAATTCAAGACGAGAAAAATATCGTCAAGCTGATGATATCGCTCTATTGCAAAAAGCACCATAAAAGCAGTTGCCTTTGCGGTAGCTGTGAGGAGCTGCTTTGCTATGCATATGAAAGGGTTCAAAATTGTCCCTTTAAAGAAAACAAAACATTCTGCTCTAACTGCAAAGTGCATTGTTATAAGTTGGAGAAGAGAGAGGAAATTCGTGCAGTTATGAGATTTGCAGGGCCGCGGATGATATTTTATCACCCTATAATTGCAATAAAACATATTGTTTCAACGAGAAAAGAGAGGTCGAAAAATAGTGAGCATTAAGAAAATAGTATATCTTTGTATAGGGTTTATAGGTCTTGCGCTCGGTGCTGTTGGCGCAGTGGTTCCGCTGTTGCCGGCTTTTCCATTTTTGCTCCTTGCCGCATTTGGATTTGGCAGAAGCAGCAAGCGACTTGATGACTGGTTTAAAAGCACAAAGCTCTATAAAAACAATTTAGAGAGTTACGTTAAAGGGCAGGGGATGACGGTTAAAACTAAGGTTAAAATTATGATAACCGTCACGATTTTAATGACGATAGGATTTGTAATGATGAACGCAGTGCCGATAGGGCAAACGGTTCTGTTCTTCGTTTGGGTATTCCATTTAGTTTATTTTTGGTTTTTCGTTAAAACAATAAAAGTATAGAAAAAGGGCTGCGAGTTATCGCAGCCCTTTTAATTTATTTATGCTTATGACCTGTATAGATGCACATTATCATTGCAAAAAGAGCAAGGCATGACCAAAATTTATGTTGTTTCATCTTTATTTTCCTCCCCCAAAACTAAATCATCATTTTTCATAATGAGACTCGCTGAAGTACCAGTAAGGGCTATTGTTGAAGCGTTGTGCAGCCAAGCGGAGGTATTTGCTGTGAGTGCGCCGAAGATGCCAAGGGCAATTAGCGCTGTATTAAACGAAACAATTATCCCGTACTGACGATAGATCTTCCGCATAAGCTTTGTCGAGAGTCTGCGTATTTCAACTATTTTTGTCAGATTATCGGAGATAACCGAAATGTCCGCGACCTCGCGCGCGATGTCAGATGAGCCGTTTAGGGTGAGTGATACATCAGAAACGCTAAGCGCTGGGGTATCGTTTATTCCATCTCCAACCATAAGTATAGTTTTGCCCTCTGCCTTTAGTCCCTCAACTATCTCTGCCTTTCCATCAGGCAGGACAGAAGCATAATATTTATCAATAGAGAGTAATTCACAGGTATGTTTTGCACTGCTTTCGCTATCGCCAGTAATCATATAAATATCTTGAATACCCTCGCGCCTTAGCATCTCTATAGTTTTTTTAGCATCTGCGCGCGGTGGGTCATTAACGCAGATAATACCGATAAGCTCACCGTCGACTGCCAGATAAACGGCGCTATCACTTCCAATTTGCTCCTCGATAAACTTCTCTTTATCAGCTGGAAATGGAATATTCTCATCTTCAAAGATGAAATGTCTGCTACCGATAACCGAATGCTTTCCATTGAAGATGCTCGCAATACCGTGAGCAACAATATATTCAACCTTGCCGTGCTCTTCTGGATGATGAATATCTCTTTTTTTCGCCTCTTTAACTATCGAAGATGCAACACTGTGCGGAAAATGCTCCTCAAGACAAGCGGCTATTTTTAAAACTTCATCTTCGGTATAACCTTTTGCAATAGGGATAATTTTCGATACTTTTGGAACAGCATTAGTTAGGGTGCCTGTTTTATCGAAAACAACTGTATCAACCTTTGATAGAACCTCAAGATATTTGCCGCCTTTAACAAGCACCTCGTGATTAA
>CAYJGN010000012.1:29658-30266 GCA_964369635.1 uncultured Oscillospiraceae bacterium | reverse complement strand
CTCTCTTTGAGCGCTGAGATAATTGTTATGGGGGTTGTTAGTTTAATAGCACAGGAGAAATCGACCATAAGCACCGATAACGCACGTGTGATACTACCGGTGAGAATTAGTGTTGCAGTGAAAAGGCCAAAGCTCACAGGGACAATATCATCAGCAAGGCGTTCTGCTCTGCCTTGTACCGCGGCTTTTTCTTTTTCGCCTGTATCAATTAAATCTATAATCTTTGCAATCCGTGAGTCATTTTGCAGACTTCGCACCTCTATATCAATTTCGCCATCTTCGATAACAGTACCTGCAAAAACCGTGCCGCCTAAAGTCTTGTGAACAGATAAAGGCTCACCTGTCATGGTCGCTTCGTTTATAAGGGCGTCACCCTCTACAACAGTGCCGTCCATAGCTATTAAGCTGCCTTTTCTTATCCGGATAATATCACCTACCGCCACATCGCTATGGTGAACTTCAATCTCCTCGCCGCCGCGAATAAGCCAAACTTTATCAACATTAATTGAAAGACTCTGCGCTAAAGCATGCTTCGCCCTTAGGTTTGAATATTCAAGGAGCAGATCAGAAAGGCCGAGCAAAAACATGGTAGAAGATGCAGTCTTATA
>CAYJGN010000012.1:0-29648 GCA_964369635.1 uncultured Oscillospiraceae bacterium | reverse complement strand
TTGATAAAAGTGAGGCTGATATGGCTGTGCCATCGAGCAGATCAACATTTATCTTTTTATTTGCAAGGGCATAAAGTCCGTTCATTATATATGGAACTGAGCGAATTAAAGTGTAGATTCTGTGTGGGTATGTAGGCAAGAAAAAATGTCTTGCTAAATGAGAAACACAGTGCTTCACAATCCGCTTTTTCATATTTTTTTCTAAAATTCCCGCCCGAACATCCTCTGATGGAGTACCATCTTTTATCTCAGATAACCTCAAAGATGATAGCTTGTCTAAAACTATATCGCGCGCGCCGCTTTTGCTATACTCTATAAGCACTGAGCCGTTAATCTCATTTGCTAAAACACTTTCAACGCCACTCACGCAAAGAAGCAGGTCACAAAGTCCGTAACACTGCTCCTTGGTTAATATATATTTTCCAAATCGAATTCGCAGACGAGAGGGCTTGTCATAAATAATATGATATTTCATAAGCTTCTCCTATTTTTCGATATTAGCAGCTGCAATCGTCACCGCAATCGCACTCTTCGCCACAGCTGCATCCGCCTTTAGCCGATGCTACCGCCTCAGCGCAGATATCGTCCGCTTCTTCTTTAATATTAGCAGCGGTTTCTAGTATTTTATCCTTTAGTAATATTCCATTTGCAACCCCTTTAACTGCAAGGTCATGAGCTTTTTTTGTCTTCAAAAAACTTAAAACAGCAAGACCTGTTGCAGCTCCTGCCGCAAAAATCCATTATCGCTCTTTTGTTATAAACTTTAGCATATATATTATCCTCCGTGTGATTTTGCTTTAATTATAGCAAATAGTTTTCAACCTCTTCCACTCCAAAACCGCAATTTTTGCGATATTCCGACGGTGTTTCTCCATATATATTGCTAAAAGCTTTTGCAAACTTGCTTGTATTGATATAGCCAATAGTATATGCAATTTCACTAATGGTCTTATTAGTTGTTCGAAGTAGTGTTTTCGCTTTGTATAATTTAACATGCCGAATATATCTTTTTGGAGGTATATCAAAATTTTCTATGTAGAGCTGGCGAAGGGTTGTTTCAGATATATAGAGCATTTTTGCTATCTGTTTTTCAGTGAGCATAGTTTCAAGCAGTAGCCTTCTTGAAACGTTTAAGACTATTCGTTTTCCCTCTTTCATATATCCTCCAAAACCAAAAACCCAAGAAGATTTTTCTCAGGTTTATGTTTTAACTTATTTAGTAAAATACGTTATATTAGCTTTTCTCCGCAAGCTTTGCAAGCTGCCTCTGCCTCTGCATCTGGTGCTTCGTTGCAGATATATGACTCAACTGTTTTAGCGGTAGTCTCTTCTACCCAGTTTCTTAGCCATTCGCCATCTCCCCAACCATAAGAGCCGAAAAGAAGAACATTAACATCTGCAAGGCCATCTTTAACGCTATCCCACATCGGTTGAAATTCAGTTTCTTCTAAAACTTCAGCACCCATAGAAGGACAACCAAAAGCTATTGAACTATAGTTTGCAACCATATCGCTTGTGAACTTATCACAGGTCATCACATCAACTTCAGCACCTTTTGATTTTGCGCCTTCTGCAATATAATTTGCCATTGCTTCTGTATTTCCTGTTCCGCTCCAATAAACTATTGCCACTTTACCCATAATAAAAAACTCCTTAATAAATTAATTATTTTATATCTAAGCTACCGTTTTCTTTTTAACAGTGAGGCTTAAAATATCTCTTCCTTCTTGCCATAACTTTTTGTATACAGCTTTGCATTTGTCATATTTTGCAAACTTTATCAATGCTTCATCTTCGTTTCCATAAACTTTCCAGTATCTGCAAAGGTTGCAGTTTTTGCCCTTATTGCAGATAAATCCCTCGACATCATCAGGCGGATACCCTAAAAATAAGCCGATTTCATGGGGGAATTCTTCGTATATAGAAAGTCTTTTTGAGAGCCTCTTTATTGCAAAATCAACATTTAAATTCTCATACCCATACTGCGAGAGAATGCTATGAGCCTTCTCATTATTCATCTCTCGCTCGAGCATTTCGCGTCTATACATATAAACAAGAGCCCTGTTTTTACCGAGTTTTAGAAGCTTTAGCTGTACTCCTCTTTGAGTAAATTTCTCATTCCAAAGAAAAACATCTTCCTCTAAAGCTTCCTTATTCCAAAACTTCACAGTAAATAAACTTGCGCTTTTGAGAGAGGATAGCGTCAGTGCGCAGTGCTCTATAAGTATTCTTTCGGTTATCATCCTACATCGCCTCTAATATGTTTTTTAGCGCAGAGAGCGAGCTTGAATGGCAGCGTTCTATCCTTGCTTTGCAGCGTTTCGCTTCGCAGTTTGCACAAGCAACAAGCTTATGCGATACGGTGTTGGTGAACAAAATTATCAAATCCGGATCGCCGAATTTTCGTCTTATCTCACCTTTCATCTTTGTGAAAACTTTCGCCTTGCATCCATATTCTTTGCAGGTATCAATATATCGTCTTTCCATGCATTCGTTTCCGCCGATTATAACAACGCTCATATTGCCACAACTCCTCAACTCTGAAGTTAGAAATAACTAACTCGCATTTTAAAAATAAACCGCATAGCTCTGCGGTATTAAAGTCTTGTCAGTTAGCAAATACTAACCTCTTTAAATATAACCTAATCACTTGCTTTTGTCAATAGGTAGTTTTGAAAAACTTCCAAAAAAATGCTTCGTTGTGTTTGAGTTAAATCGTTATCAGATAAAAAATATTTTATTTGTAGTTGACAAACAAAACAAATAATGATAACATTGTTATGAAAAATATTCTTGTTATGTGAGGTGATGTATTTGAGCTTCTCATCAGAGCTCACCAAAGAGCGCATTATAGAATCTGCTAAAAAAGAGTTTCTAAAAAATGGATTTGTTAATGCTAATTTGCGGGAGATTGCGACAAACGCAAAAGCTACGACCGGCGCTGTGTATAATCATTTTAAGGGCAAAGATGGTTTATTTGAGGCGATAGTCGGCGATTTTGCGAAAGAACTGCTCTCTCAATTTACAAAACTGCACGATGAAGTTGAAAGCGGATATGATTTCGATAGCACAGAAACAGCAGAGGAAATGGGCAAGGGAACATATCAAGTGTTGAATTTCTTGTATTCTGATTTTTTGCGGGCTAAGCTATTATTCTGCTGCTCTGTTGGTACAAAATACGAAAATATCGCCGATAAGATGATTGAAGTTGAAGAGCAGGCATCGATAAGGGTTATCGAAAGTGTCAACTTTAAGCTCAGTAAGATCAATCGCTTTTTTGTCCATGTTATAGCTACATCAGGGATAAATAATATGCTTGAGGCTATACGCCACGATCTAACTCGTGAAGAAGCTTTTGAGTATATCAGCAAAGTTCAGAAGTTCTACTATGCAGGGACAAAAGAAATTCTTGGAAACTTATAATTACGTTATAAATATTGGGGTAGATCCCCGATATTTTTTGAAAATACAGTTAGCAAAAACTAACTCTAAGTTTTTTATTATGCATTTGTGGCGAGAGTCAAAACTATAAGCTATAAAGCAATAAAATATCGCGTTTGTAAAAATAAAATATAAGGAGATTTTTATGGAAAAACAAAAACAAAAATCACTGCTCAAAAGGCTGTATACCTTTGCAGGAGGTTACAAGCACCTTACTAATTGGGGGATGATTTTGTCGGGTGTGAGCGCCGCTATGTCGCTTCTGCCGATTATTTTTATCTATCGAGGGATGAGCGAGATTATCGCCATCTACCCGAATATCACCCTCACCGATAGTATAGTTACAAATGCATGGCTTGCAGTTGGCTCTGCTATTGGTGCTATGATTGTTTATTTAATAGCGCTTATGTTTACACATATTGCAGCATATAGAATTGCGAAAAATATACGAAAAACAGCACTTAAGCATATTATGAGCTTGCCGCTTGGATTTTTCTCAAACGTAGGTAGCGGCAAACTGCGCAGAATTATAAACGATAGCGCAGGGGCAACTGAAACATACCTCGCCCATCAATTGCCAGACCTCGTCGGCGCATATACAACCCCTATTGTGGTACTCGCTATTTTATTTATATTCGACTGGCGACTTGGGCTTATAAGCTTAGCTCCGATTGTTTTAGCTGCAATTTCAATGATGTCTGGTATGGGTCCCGACCAACCTGAAAGGATAAAACAATATCAATCGGCGCTTGAAAATATGAACAACGAAGCGACTGAGTATGTCCGCGGTGTTCCGGTCGTGAAAACATTTAACCAATCTGTCTTTTCATTTGAGCGCTTTCACGAGATAATTAGCAGATACAAGGAATATGTTTCGGGGTATTCATATCGTATGAGAATGCCGATGACGATGTTTCAGGTGTTTTTGGCAAGTACGCCGATATTTTTAGTATTATCCTCTATATTCTTAATAAGCGGTCAGAGCGATATGATAAGCTTTTTCCAAAGCTTCTTCTTCTACTTAATCTTCACCCCAATAGCCTCACTTATGATGATGAAAATTATGTGGGTTATGCAGCACTCGATGGTTGCTGGTGATGCTGTAAACCGTATAGACGAGCTGCTTTGCGAAAAACCACTCACAAAGCCCACCGCGCCAAAAGCGCCAAAAACCGCTGATATCGAGATGGAAAATATCTCCTTCTCCTATCCAAACACTAATAAAAAAGCTGTTGATAATATAAATATAAGCATAAAACAAGGGCAAACTGTTGCGTTTGTTGGCCCATCAGGTGGCGGTAAAACAACCCTTGCAACCCTTATCCCACGCTTTTGGGATGTTGATAGTGGGGTAGTTAAAATAGGCGGTGTTGATGTTCGTGAAATAGAAAATACCGAGCTTATGAAAAGTATATCCTTTGTTTTCCAAAACACAAATCTTTATAAAGCAAGTATTTTGGATAATCTGCGTGAGGGAAAACCAAATGCAACGATAAAAGAGGTAAACAAAGCACTAAAAGCTGCAAGATGCGATGATATTATAGCGAAACTGCCAAACGGGCTTGATACAATCTACGGTACAAAAGGCGTCTACCTCTCTGGGGGAGAGGCACAGAGAATTGCGCTTGCAAGGGCAATTCTGCGCGATGCGCCGATTATTCTTCTAGATGAAGCAACTGCATTTGCAGACCCCGAAAATGAGCATCAAATCCAGCTTGCAATGAGTGAGCTCACAAAAGGCAAAACGGTACTGATGATAGCACACCGGCTCTCTACGATTAAAAATGTCGATTTAATCTACGTTATAGCTGATGGAAAAGTGGTAGAACAAGGCGGCCACGATGAGCTCGTAGCGAAAAATGGGCTTTATAGCGAAATGTGGGCTGAGTATAATAACGCATTTATCTGGAACGAAAGCGAGGCATTGGCATAATGAAAAAATTCTTACAAAAAACATTTGCTTTAACAGAAAAAGGAGCAGGTGAGCTTTTAAAAGCGAGCATTATAACGGTATTTATAAATGTTGTAATCATGGCTGTCAGCGGTATCTCATACTATTTCATTCAAGATACTCTGATACCGATTTTAGAGGGTAGCGCTCCTGTTTACACCGTTTTAGCTTATCTGGCTTATGCGATTTTTATCTTAGTGATGCTTGCGGTGCTATACTATTTCCAGTATAACTTTTGCTATATTTCAGCATACGAAGAGAGCGCTAATATGCGAATATCCCTCGCAGAAACATTGCGCAAACTACCGCTCTCATTTTTTGGCAAAAAAGATTTATCTGACCTCACAACAACAATTATGGGTGATGTTACGATGATGGAAAATGCCTTTTCGCATTTTATTCCAGGCTTTATCGGCTCGATTCTCTCAACGATAATAATGGGAATAGGCATGTTTGTTTTCGATTGGCGCCTTGCTCTCTCGCTCACTTGGGTTATTCCGGTATCTTTTTTGATGTGCGCCGCGAGCAAAAAACTGCAAGACTACTTTCTATTAAAAACAAAAGCTATCCAACTTACATATCTTGATAAAATTCAAGAATGCCTTGAAAACGTTAAAGATATAAAAGCAAACAACCGAGAAAATGCTCATCTTGATATTATGGATACCCATTTTGAAAACCATGAAAAAGCAAGTATAAAATCCGAATTTATCACAGGAACATTTGTTAATTTAGCGCAGATGATACTAAAAGTCGGTGTTGCTACAACTATGATTGTAGGAGTAACGCTGCTAGCAACAGGAGAAGTAACTCTTCTCACCTTCCTTGTATTTTTAATGATTGCATCTCGAATTTACGACCCTCTTGCAGGTGCGCTTGTAAACCTTGCCGGTATATTCATCTCGCTTAAAAGCGTTGAGAGAATGAAAGAATTTGAGAATACAAAAATTCAAACAGGTAAGGAGCGGATCTCGCCAAGTAGCTATGATATCATCTTTGATAATGTGCAGTTTAGCTATGATACAAGCGAAACAGTTCTAAATGGCGTTTCATTCACTGCAAAACAGGGCGAAGTTACAGCGCTCGTCGGTCCGTCAGGTGGCGGTAAATCAACTGCTATGAAGCTTGCCGCAAGATTTTGGGATGTGAGCAGCGGTAAAATTTCTATCGGTAATGAAGAGGTAAACTCAGTTGAGCCTGAAACTCTCCTTAAAGAAATATCTATCGTATTCCAAGATGTTACCCTCTTTAACAACACCGTTATGGAAAATATCCGAATAGGCAAAAAAGGAGCGAGTGATGAGGAAGTTATAGAGGCTGCGAGAAATGCGCAGTGCCATGATTTTATAATGAGTATGCCAGAAGGATACAACACCCTTATCGGCGAAAACGGCTCGAAGCTCTCAGGTGGTGAGCGTCAAAGATTATCAATAGCAAGAGCGCTTCTCAAAGATGCACCGATTGTCCTGCTTGATGAGGCGACTTCCTCTCTTGATATTCAAAACGAGAGCGCTGTTCAAAAAGCCATTTCAAGACTAACTCGAGATAAGACGGTTATAGTTATAGCTCATCGAATGAGAACTATTGCCGGAGCTGATAAAATTGTTCTGCTAAAAGAGGGGAAAGTTTCAGCCAAGGGAAGTCATAGCGAGCTTATAAAAAAATCTCCCGACTATGAGAATATGATAAAACTGCAAACGCAGAGCGCAAACTGGGTTATTTCTTAAAATCTGTTGCCAAGACAGACTTTATATCCGCAGACTATAAAAAGGAGATAAAAAATATGCCAAAAAATCAATTTTTATCACAGGCAAGAGAGTTTTTAATAAAGAGCTATGGCAGTGAGACTGGTGATATGATTGCAGTTTCATCGCTAAAGAGGTTTGATGAAATTTGCAGTGAAAATGCAGATGAGCCAAAAGCTATGCACAGCCATACCCATGCGAAAATCTACCCGTGCATCGCTCTGATTGATGCGCAGATTAAGCATGGAGTTTCACGAGAAGATGCGCTTGATTTTAATTTTAAGTTTATCGAGTGGAGAAGTTATCGAGGGGCCTGTATAGTTTCAAAGCTTATGAGAATACCGGGCATATATAAGAAAATGCCTAAATTATTTGGAAATATGACAAAGAAGAAATTTGGGGTTAAGCAAAATTTCGACGCTGTCTTTCACGAGATATCAAATAAAGAGATGCGCTTTGATATGACGAAATGCCCATACTCTGATATTTGCACGAAATATGGCTACCCTGAAATAACAAAAGCTTTTTGCAGAGGCGATGATATCATATATGGCAATATGCACCCGAAACTTGTTTGGGGTAGAACTAAAACCATTGGGGACGGCGATGCGCTCTGTGATTTTAAATTAACGGTGGTGGAATAAAATGACGGTATTTATTATTTTAAGCGTCGTTTTCTGTCTTTGTTTTACGGTAGCTATTTATTTTGCATCAAAAGACCCTATTAATGTTGTGATGAGTTACCCGAAAAATATTCGCGATAAGGTTGATCATCTGCCGCAGTACAAAAGCCATATAAAAACAACTAAGAAAAAGCATATTTTAAAGAAGATAGTTGGCGTGATTATTTTTATCGCGCTAATGGTCGGTATACTAATATCTGTTGGAAAAACGCAGTTTGCAGAGGCTTTTCTATATACATTCGCGCTATTTACCGTTGTTAATCTATACGACCTTGTTATTATCGACTGGATATGGGTGCCGTGTAGCAAACGATGGGTTATTAAGGGGACAGAGGAGTTTACAAAAGAGCTTAACAGCAAGTTTTTCCATTTTATAGGTTTTTTAAAAGGCACTGTAATCGGTGCAGTTACCTCCCTTATCTCTGCGTCGATTTTAGTTTTAGTAGTATAAGGAGAAATAATGGCCGATAAAATACAAAATTCATATAAATCATCAAAAAATATTTACGATGTTATAATTACACATAAAACTTGGTGGAGCAAAATTTACAGGAATATTGTTTGGAATGGCGCTGACAACAATACAATCGCAAAAAAACTTCTAAGCAAAATCCCCGATGATTTTAGCGGTAAAATTCTTGATGTCCCTGTTGGGACAGCTGTATTTGTTTATGAAAAATATAACAATATGAAAAATGCTGTTATAACCTGCCTTGATTACAGCGCGGATATGCTAAGCATAGCTAAAGGGCGGTTAAATGGTGAGCATATAGAGTTTCTGCAAGGGGATATTGGAAATCTGCAGTTTTCAGATAGTAGCTTTGATATAATTTTTAGTATGAACGGTTTCCATGTATTCCCAGATAAAGACAAGGCTTTTGCAGAAGTTACAAGGGTGCTAAAAAAAGACGGGATTTTGCTATCAAGCTTTTATGTCGAGGGCAAAAGCAAACTCGCTGATTTCATCTCGAAGAAAATACTTGCAAATAAGGGTTGGTTTTCACTCCCGTTTGACAGCGAAGAATCGGTAAAGCAAAGGCTTTCAAAGAATTTTGAAATTGAGTTTTTTAAAAGCGACGGCTCGCTTATTTATTTTTGCGCAAGAAAGGTGCGGTAAAAACAATGGATAAGATAAACTTAAGCGGTGTTCCAGATACATTATTTATCCCGCTAATGGCAAGAATTTACATATCAAAAAGGTTTCCCGAATATTTCTATGATGAAAAGGCGCAAAGTCTTGAAAAGCTTTTACCGCAAAATATAATAACTGAAAAAAGCAATGAGTATAAAATGCTTGCTTCTGCTTCAAGAGCTGTTAGTATGGATAAAATCGTAGCTCAGTTTATTTCTAAAAACAGTAAATCGAATGTTGTTTGCATCGGTTGTGGACTTGAAACGATGGCATTTAGGCTTTGTGAATTTTCGAGCAAAGCTCATTTTTATGAGATTGATTTTCCGTCTGTAATAGAAAACAGAAAAAGCGTTTTAGGTATACTCCCAAACGAGACGCTGATCCCTGGCAATGCAAACGAACTTGACTTCTCGCAGTTTTTGGATTGCACAGCTCCCACAATTTTCGTAGTTGCAGGAGTTTTTCAATACTTCAAAGAACAAGAAGTTTTATCTCTTATATCAAAGCTACAAGAGCAGTTTGAAAATGCGCAGCTCCTCTTTGACGCAACCGATGAATTTGGAGTTAAATATGCAGAAAAGTATGTTAAAAAGACGGGTAACAAAGATGCAATGATGCATTTTTACATAAACGATCCACAAGAATTTGCAGATAAAGCCAATATAACGCTAATTTTAGCGAGAGGATTTTATAGTTTAATTTCAAAAGAACTTCGCAGAAAACTAAAGCTCTATACTAAAATCGCAACAAGAATAGCAGATAATAAAATGCACGCTATGATACTGCACTTTGGGCTATAAATAATAATAGATGCAAAATAAGAGCTTTGATTGATATCTTCTCCAAATTACTTGCAAATTTAGCAGTTAGCCAAGTTTTTGATTACCACACAAATAAAGTTATAAAATTAAAAAACGAAGTGGAGATTATTGATATAATCTCCGCTTCGTTTTGTTTTTTCGGAAATTCGCCCGTCCCTTAATCACGATGTCTTTCAGAGAGGGACAACTGGATTTATCGGCATATAACATCTAAATTAGAGTTTTTCTGTCTTGTAAGCTTTACAAGTTATGCCATCAGCTACAATATAATGTCATCAATATTCCTTTTTGGAACATAGTGGGTATCATCTTCATCACGATAATAAGCGGTATCTTCGCCCTCTGAAATTTGAGTTATAACGATTTTTTCCGCTGGCTTACCTAAAGCTACGATTAGAAGAGGTTGGATATTTTCTGAAAGATTTAGTGCTGAGCAAACAGCATTTCCTGAATAGTTGCCGATCATGCATCCGCCAAGTCCTATTTCAACTGCTCCTAAAAGGATAGATTGCGCGACAATACCGACATCTTTTTGAAACCTCTGAAGTGAATTATGGATATTTAAGTCTTGGCAAATTACTATAAACGCAGTTGGGCACATTCCCTCATGTGGCAAGTTTAGCTCTGGCAGATGTCTTGCCCACTTTGTTGTCTTTTGTATTTGTGCTACGATATCGTCCTCGTATGCAAGATAGTATTTGAACGGCTGAGCATTGACGCTTGAGGGAGATAGCCGTGCGAGTTCAACAAGCGAGAGCAATTCATCTCTTGATATCTTTCGTTTTTCATCATATCCTCTGTAACTTCTGTTTTTTAGTATTAAATCTTTTAACATACTTTCTCCTTATCATCAAAATATTTTTTCATTACTTAAAGGGTTAGAATTAAGCCGATTGCATTTGCTTCATCGAGCGACATCCCTTTTGCTGATAATTTTATCACTGTTATCACATCATCAATTGACAATATTTTGCTCTCATAAAGGCATCCTTCTCAGCAAGTAAATTAACAATAATATAATACCATTTTTTAGCGCCCTTGGAAAATATATATTTTTCATAGATAAATAACTTTTGGTTATGTCCATATGAAAAAAAGGTATTATAAACTTTTGTGTATTGATGATAAGATATTAATAACTAATAGATTTAGGAGGATTTGTCTTTTGGAAATAAAAACATCGGCAACTGCTGGGACTATGGAGTCGAGCGATATTATGATAATAATTGAAAAGAATGATAGCGATTTAACTGTTGAACTTTCAAGTGTGGTTGAAAGCCTGTTTGGTGATGAGATAAGAAATATAATAGTTAATACTTCAAAAGAAATGGGATTATTTACAGGGAGCATTAAAGCTATAGATAGAGGTGCGCTTAACTGTACAATTAAAGCAAGGGTTCGCACAGCAATTAGCAGAGCTTGTGAAATCTCAGAATTCAGTTGGAGCTAATTATAGGAGGTTTAATATATGCTACAAAATATTAGAAGAACTTTGCTTTATGTACCGGGAAATAATCCTGGTATGATAAGCTCAGCCCACATATATAAGAGTGACTGCATCATGTTTGACTTAGAGGATTCTGTTGCATTATCGGAAAAGGACAGTGCAAGATTTTTAGTTCATGAAGCACTAAAGACGATAGATTATGGAGAAGCTGAGAAAGTTGTTAGAATTAATGGACTTGATACCGAATATGGGCTTTTGGATTTAGCTGCTGTTATATCTGCAGGTGTTGATGTTATCCGTCTGCCAAAAGCTGAAACAGCAGAAGATATAGAAACGCTTGAAAAAGAGATTTTAAGGCTTGAATTAAAATGGAGTATAGAGCCAAAAACTATAAAAATAATTGCATCTATCGAGAGCGCTAAGGGTGTTTTAAACGCAAAAGAAATAGCCTTTGCAAGTGAGCGCTTAGTTGGCATTGCTTTAGGTGCAGAGGATTATCTAACAGACCTTAAAACAACTCGCTCTAAAGACGGTGCAGAACTGCTTTTTGGCAGAAGTATGGTGCTGTTAGCGGCGCGTGCGGCAAAGATAGCTGCAATAGACACTGTTTTTTCAGATACAAATGACGAAGAAGGGTTTAGAAGAGAGGTTCTGCTAATTAAACAGCTTGGATTTGATGGAAAGTCAATTATAAATCCTGTTCAGATAAAACCTATCCACGAAATATATGCACCGACTGAAGATGAGATAAGAAAAGCTTTAGAGATAATCGAGATAATTAAAGTGGCAGAAGAAAAAGGTAGCGGAGTTATATCTTTAAATGGAAAGATGGTTGACAAGCCTGTTGTAGAGCGAGCAGAGCTGATACTAAATACGGCAAGAAAATTAGGAATTGTCAGAGGGGTTAATGATGAATTTTAATGAACTAAAAAAGCTTCCGATATTCGATGAACTTGAGGGGATTAGCAGCAGCTTTAATGAGGATACTATTACAAAAGATTATAGTGTTTTAGCGCAACGCTGTGAAAACTCTAAAAAAATTCTAAAAAGCATTGAAGATGCAATTGAGGCAACAGGTTTAAAAGATGGGATGACAATTAGCTTCCATCACCACTTTCGAGATGGCGACTATGTGGTAAATAAAGTTATGAAAGCGATTGCAAATATGGGGATAAAAAACCTTGTTATTGCAGCGAGTTCTCTTAGCGATATCCACAGTGAGCTTATAGAACATATTAAAAACGGTGTTATTAAAAGAATAGAAACAAGTGGTTTGCGTGGCGAACTTGCAAATGAGATTTCGAAGGGATTGATGGAATATCCTGTGGTATTTCGCAGTCACGGAGGCAGAGCTTATGCTATTGAGAAAGGGCAGATTAAAATTGATGTTGCATTTTTAGGTGCTCCATCGTGTGACCCTTTTGGCAATGCAAACGGGTATTCGAGAGAAGATGACAACAGCGTTATGTGTGGGTCAATGGGATATGCAAAATGCGATGCACAGTATGCAAAACAGGTGGTAATAGTCACGGACAATATCGTTCCGTTTCCAAACGCACCGTTTGGAATTCCTCAAAGTGATGTTGATTATATTGTGAAAATCGATTGCATAGGTGATCCTGCAGGTATTATGAGTGGCGCTACAAGATTTACGAAAAACCCTAAAGAGCTAATAATTGCTGAGAGCACAACAGAGGTTATAGATGCAAGCGGGTGTTTAACTGATGGATTTTCAATTCAAATGGGCACAGGTGGAGCATCGCTTGCTGTGTCGAGATTTTTAGAGAAAAAGATGACAGACAAAAAAATAACCGCCTCATTTGCACTTGGCGGCATTACCGGTTCAATGGTGGATTTGCTTGAAAAAGGTCTTATAAAAAGGCTGCTTGATGTTCAAAGTTTTGATTTAAAAGCGGCGGAGTCGATGAAAACAAACCGATTTCATCAGCAGATTTCTTCACAATATTATGCAAGTATTGGAAATGAGGGCACGGCTGTTAATCAGTTGGATATAGTAGTTTTGTCAGCACTTGAGGTAGATGTGAATTTCAATGCCAATGTCTTAACAGGGTCAGATGGTATCATAAGAGGTGCTATTGGTGGACATCAAGATACAGCTGCGGGTGCCTGCATTTCAATAGTTGTCTGCCCACTTTATCGAGGGCGAATACCCTGCATTGTTGACAAGGTAAAGACGATTATTACACCCGGGAAAACAGTTGATGTTGTGGTGACCGAGCAGGGAATTGCAGTAAATCCACTTAGACCAGAGCTTCGGAAACAGCTCATTAACCGTGGCTTGAATGTTGTGGATATTGGAAAACTAAAAGAGGAAACGTTGAGTTTAACAGGTATACCTAAAGCTATTGAGTATTCAGAAAAAATCGTCGGGATAGTTACCTATAGAGACGGGACGGTAATAGATATAATAAATGCTGTTAAATAGATGTTTATAAAACTGCCTCTTTCATAATATCAATAAATTGGAGAGTGTGCCTTGGCATTTTGCAACTGCTTTTGTATGCAACGATATAGTCATTGTAAATTTTATCGGCACCACACGAAAAGGTGAGGCAGTTTTGAGGGAGACTTATATATTTTAGATGTTCCCTTCGAATAAATGTTATACCATAATCCCTTGCCACCAACTCCAAAGCAGCATCAAAATTGCAGTAGGTAAATGGCTCATTAAACTTAATATTATTATCGTTAAAAAAGTCTACCATTATCTTGCCGGTTCCTTGATTAGAGTGCTGTATAATCAGCTTTTCAGCTGCTAAATTATTAATATTTTTCCATATGCCGCTTTGAATAGTTTCAGCAGACATTTTACGGATTAGGTGGTTATTATTAGAGATTATAAGAATAATTTCCTCTTGCTTAAGAGTTTTTGTAGTTAAATTATAGTCTGAAGCAAATTTATAACCGCTTAAAAATGCCAAATCTATTCGGTCAAGCTCTAATTCGTTTTGAACATCGTGCGACGACCCTTCAAATATGGATATTTCTAAACTTGGAAATATACTTTGAATTTTAGGCAGTGTTATTGGTATGAGATACCTTGCTTTGATAGGTGTTAAACCGATGGTCAACTTATCAAACTTCGAGTTTCTTATAAGCTCTATCTCTTTTTCGAGCTCATCGCTCAAAGACAATATCTCTCTTGCTTTTTTAACATAGACTTCACCTATTTGAGTTGGGATATATTTATTATCAACCCGTACAAACAGCTTCTCACCAATCTTATTTTCGATACTCTTCAAAAATTTTGTCAATGCAGGCTGGCTTACAAATGTTGCATTGGCGGCTTTCGTTATATTTGAGTAGTCGCAAATTGCTATTATATAATTGAGTTCTTTAAAATCCATATTCATAACCCTGCTTTTCATTTAATATAATCTCTTTTAGCTCTTTTCCACAGTGATAGAAAAAATATACCATAGCTAATAAGTCGGCACTCCCCCCAGGAGTTATATTTCTACTTATCATATAATGATCGAGTTTTTGCGCATATTCAAGGTAACAGTTGTCGCCAGAAGTTAGAAAATCGGCTAAATGCTTTTGTATATTCGCAAGCTCTTCGATAGATGAGCGTGAGATTATATTGGTATCCTCAGCCTTAGATATCAAATGTAGAAGGGTGATGACGCCAGCGTCATTTTGAGAATACCCTTTCAAAATATACTTATTAAAAACAGGTAAGCCCGTTTGGAAAACATTTGCAAATCCAGTTATAGCCTCGCCTCGGGCACCTTTAATCCCACTACTTAAATATGCATCTTGTCCATGTGTAATCTTTTTATCGATTTTCATAAACTCGTTGATAATAGGTGCAGAAATTTTTTTGCAGATATCTTGAACGTCTGATATCGAATAAGCTAAGTTGTTTTTATAGATATAACCGATAGCACAACAAGCGATACCAAGCGAAAATATGGCACCTTTATGGGTGTTCACCCCAAAGGTTGTCCTTCTCATATCAATCTCCGCTTGAATACCAAGTGGTTTAAGTATTTCTAAAATGCTTCCCAGTTTGTCGGGAGAGGAGCAAATTCCCTTGTGGCAGCAACGGTTGAAATAGCCAAAGAGAGAAAGAGCGCTATTCTCAAAAATAGACAAATCCATATCGCTGTGGGAGCCGTTATTTAATTTGTCTACTAAGCCAGGTTTTGGTGTTGTATACAGCTCTTGTAATACTGCTCGAACAGCAATCTTTGCTACCTTTTCTGAGAACATTTCATTAAAGTAGCTATTCATTATAGCTATTGATTTATTGAAAACATCTGCTGTGGAATGCTTTTGCGCTCTGCTACATAAAAAAGCGTTTTCATCGCAGATTAGACATTTTCTCTCAGGGTATCCGAGCTCTGTCCTTGTGAGTTTGCGACCATCTACATCGATCACGTCAAAGTCAAATAGTCTGCCAATAGAAGAATTAAGCTCAATATTACAGGTTATTTTTTTTATTTGGATAGCGGTAGCATCGATGATGAAATATCCTGTAAACCCAGCGTTATTTTCAACTGTTTCAAGGTGTAAGATTTTAATATCTGATGCAATGCATCGGTATTTAAAAAGATTAACACCTTCGTTAAATGTCCTTACTGATTGCGCAAAGACTTTGATGTTTGAAACTATATTCAGTGAGAAACAAACAACAGGAGAGCTAAATTTTAGCAAAAGTTCTTTTTGTTTCTCGCTTCGCTCTTCCTTTAAAGACAAAATATCTTGAAGTGTTACAGCGTTATTTAAGTTTGTGAAATTATCTGACATAATTATAACTCCTAAATAAATTAGAAATGTGAGTGTGAAATGGATATAAATTATAAAGTTATAGAAGGCGAGCCACTGAGTGGATATTATAGGGATAAGTTGATAAAGTTTTTAATGAGCAGTGAGCTTTCATTTGAGAGTGGGATAGAATATACGGTTATTCTAACGGATAATGATAAGATTATTGCAACGGGCTCTATACAGGGGAATGTTATAAAATGTGTGGCTGTTGATGAAGAGTATCAGGGAATGGGTTTGATGGCAACTGTTATGACCTATTTGAGGGTATACATGTTAAAGGGTGGAATAAAACATTACTTTGTATATACAAAACCTAAAAACAAAAAGATGTTTTTAAATATGGATTTTTATGAAATAGCATCGACAAAGGAGGTTTTGTTTCTTGAAAATATAAAAGACGGTATAAATAGCTATCTTGAAAGTATAAAACTAAATCTCAAGAATGATAGTTGCAAAAAAATCGGTGCAGTGGTTGTAAACTGCAATCCACCTACTTTAGGACATAGATATTTAATAGAAGAAGCTCTAAAACAGGTTGATTATCTGTATGTATTTTTATTGGCAGAAGAAAATGGACTGTTTAGATATAATGAGCGCTATGAAATGTTAAATGCTATGCTCGCAGATTTTGAAAATGTTTATATATACTCAACTAAAAGCTATCTAATATCAAAAGCTACATTCCCAGTTTATTTTATAAAAGAAAAATACGATAGTGATAGTATTTTTTGTGAAATTGATTTAGGGGTGTTCTGTCGATATTTTGTGCCGAAACTTGATATCACAACGAGATTTGTCGGCACAGAGCCTCATTGCAATGTAACAGCTCAATACAATAAAGAAATGAAAGAATATCTACCGAAAAACGGAGTTTCAGTTGTTGAGATAGCAAGAAAAGAGTTTGAAGGAGGGGCTATAAGCGCTTCATATGTAAGAGAGCTGATTAAGGTAAAATCTTTTGATATGCTTAGAAATTATCTTGATAGTAGAGTATTAAAATTTATAGAAGAGAAGTTTAATATCGATAATTAGCTTTCTATATCGACAAATAGTAGGGGGGTAAATAAATTGGAATATCTTTTAATGATAGTTGCATCGATATCTTTAGGGGCGCTGCTAAATAAATTTAAAGTACCAGGTGGGTTTCTCATTGGTGGTATAATAGCAACTACGATAATTTCAATAAATATTCCACTCTATCTGCCGATAGAGTTTAAAGTTTTAGCTCAAATTATGGCAGGGACTTATATAGGAACAACAATAGATATTAATCGACTTAATAACATAAAGTATCTGATTAAGCCGACTGTGTTTTTAATGACAGGGTATTTGTTTATGAACTTAGCGGTAGGGTTTATAATATATTTAACTTCACCATTAGACCTGTCAACAGCGCTTTTCAGCTGTGTTCCAGGCGGTGTTAGCGATATGCCAATATTAGCGCAAGATATGGGCGCAACTGCATCAATAGTTACGTTTATGCAGTTTTTTCGATTAGTTTATTGTATTACCGTGTTGCCATTTAATTTAAGGAAATTGTCGTATGCGGCCCAAAAAGAAGCGGACAAAGGACAAACAAAAGCAAAAGATAGCACAGTATCAAAAGCTTTTTCATCAGATAAAATTTTGGTGGTGGTATCGGGGCTTGCGTTAGGAATTTTCGGCAGAATATCGGGAATACCGACAGGGGCAATGCTTTTTTCACTAATCGGAACATTGCTATACAAAAAGTTTTGCAATAAAAACCCAAAGCTACCAAAAAAGTTTAGAGTGGTAGCGCAACTGCTATCCGGTGCATATATCGGAAGCGGTATTCAAATGGATGAGCTTTTAGCGCTTGATGAGGCGGTAATTCCTCTAATCATATTGCTTGTATCATATACAATATTCTTTTTCATAATGAAGATGCTACTAAATAGATTCTGCAATCTATCAAAATACGAGTCTATTTTAGTATCGATACCCGCTGGAGCTAACGATCTTTCGCTTATAGCAGCGGATTTAGGGGTGGAAACACCTACTGTTGCTGTCATGCAGATGCTTCGATTGATGATAGTTATTATCTTCTTTCCGCAGATAATCAACATAATACTTCTGCTAACAGGTTTTCCAGCATAATAAAGATTAAAGTATAGGGGTTATTCATATAGAATAACCCCTATTTTTATTGATTAATTATGAAAATTTAGTTGCACTTTTTGGACAAAAACGCTGATAAAGAGGTATTTAGGCTGTCTGTCCAATCGCACCAGTCCATTTTATGATTGATTTTCGAAACATTTAAGCTATCGTCCATAAGTTGCTTAAGCTTTTTGTCTAACAGAACGGCACTGTTTCTGAAATCATCTTCATCTGAATAGTATAGCGCTATCGGTGGAATATCAGACGAGGCAGTTTCAGCTAAAAACTTTAGGTCAAACTCTGTGTTTTGCAGTTCTGAAAGATTTTTGGTGCCGAATGCATTTGCATACTCTTTTTCGTTGCAATCACTCGGTATAACATCAGTTAATGAGCCGCAGGAGAGGGAAATTGCCATTTTGTAATTTTTAGGTTTTGATAATGCTGCCTTTAGAGCCGCATATCCACCCTCTTTAGCACCTGCAATTATATGGCAACTGCTATCTGTTGGATAAACATCATTAACCTTTTCGATAAGTTCATCAGTTAGCATATCATAATAGGTAAATCCATGTACCATATTAAGCCCACAGCTGAGTTTCATATCTGGCATAGCAATTATAATTTCAAGCTCTTCAGCGAGCTTTTCGATGTTAGTTTTGCGAATCCAAGCGGAGTGATCATATCCCATAGGAGGCAGTAGCCAAAGCACTGGGAATTTTTCTTTAGCGCTTGTTTCAAGAGGTACGATAACCTGCATTGAATTTGCTTCGGTTAAAGATTTTGAGTAAAAGTGATGTAGTATAACTGCCAAATTAATCACATCCTTTCAAATTGTCTTTATACGACTTTAGGAATTTCAGTATCCATTCATCCCAGAAAATCCATTCGTGAATTCCAGGTCCCTCATGGTATTCATAGTTATAGGGATTGCCCTCCATCGCTTCAAATTCTTCTTTAACGATTATAGCAACATTATGTCGCTCATCTTCGGTTCCACAAGCGTGGTATACGCGCGGAAGAATTTTGTTGTTTTTAGCGGTATCGCGGATAAGCTTTAAGTAATCAAACTCTGTATCTTTAAGGGTTGTGGTATTGCCAATCCCAAAGATATCGATATTGGTTTTAACATAAGCTTTTTCCTGCATATCAGTTCTCCAAAGAACCTCAAGCGGCACTAAACCACCTGTTGAGAAAAGACCGACAGTGCCATATTGTGTTGGGTTATTAAGTCCTGCCCAAACAGCACCCCCGCCACCCATAGAAAGACCTGCGATAATATTATCTTCTCTTTTTGTGCTCATTCTTGGGAACATTCTTTTGCAAAATTCAGGTAGCTCTTTTGTGATAAAAGTATAGTAGGCAGGCCCGTGAGCCATATCCATATATCTGCTGTATGAAACTTCAGGCATAACAACCATAATACCGAGTGGTGATACATATCTTTCGATAGAAGTTCTGCGCATCCAAGTTGTATGGTCATCGCTTCTGCCGTGCAGTAGCCACATAACAGGAATTTCATCGGCTATTGTCGCGCTGCTCTCAAGGCCTATTCCATAAACTTCTTCCGGCATAATGACCGAAATGCTTGTATCCATATTTAATGCTTTAGAGTGTAAATTTACATGTAATAATGCCATATAATCATCCTTCCTCTAAATGTATTTTAATTTTAAATAAGTTATCTACTTTATAAGAAGAGGCACTGAATTCATGCATTCATAAATCTCTTCTTTAGTTGGCATAGCTTTTATTGCACCAAACTTTGATGCGCAGATAGAGCCTGCCGCATTTGCAAAATTAACAAAGTCGCTTAAAGTATTTTCATCAACGGATTTCAAATTGCAATCAACTTCCAGGATTTTATATAAAGTTGCCCCCCAAGATGCATCGCCTGATCCTGTTGTATCAACGCAGTCGGTATCGTAGGTATTGTGGAAACAGCAAAGGTTGTTGCAATAACAAGCGGCGCCGTTACTTCCAAGAGTGACAGATAGCAGCTCGAAATTATATTTTTCGAGTAGTATTTCAGCACCTTTTTTATAATCTTCCTCACCTGTTATGAAAGATACCTCTTCGTCCGACATCTTAACATAATCCGCGATTTCAAGCCCTTTGCAGATAAACTGCAGAGCATCATTTTTATCGCTCCACAGGTTTAAGCGCAAGTTCGGGTCAAAAGAAACCTTAACACCTTTCGCTTTAGCATACTTAGCAGCTTCAATAGTAGCGGTTCTGCAAGGTTCATCAGTCATCGAAACTGAGCCAAAATGAAAAATCTTTGCTTTATCTATGATTGATTTATCGATTTCTGACTGCTGGTAGTTTATATCTGCAGTGTTCGTTCGATAGAAAGAAAAAGACCTGTTACCTTTGTCGTCAAGGTGTACCATCGCGAGCGAAGTGAGTAAATCGGTGTGAACTACCCCTGATGAGTCAACGCCATTATCTTGCATTGTGGATAGCAGATAACCGCCAAAAACGTCTCTGCTGACTTTGCCTAAAAAAGATGTTTCTTTTGAAAGCTTACTCAGAGCTATTAAAACATTTAATGGGGCGCCACCTGCATTACCTATCATTTTAGTTGCGTCATCACCAGTTTTATAATTAATAAGGACATCAACTAAACTCTCTCCAAGTGCCACTACATCAAAATATTTATTCATTATTAACTCCAGTCTGTTTTTGATACGATTAACCGATCAGTTTGAAACAATTAGTATTTTTCCTCTTTTTCTATAAGAATCATCGGTGAAAACTTCTATTGCATTATCTAATTTTACTCTATCGGTGATTATTGCGTCAACATTAATTTTATTGTTAGCCAATAAATCAATCGCTCTGTCGGTGACAAGCGGATTTATAAATGACGATGTAATAATCAGCTCTTTTCTGAAAACCTGCTCAAGTGGGAGTATGGTCATCTTAGAGTTTGGTGGCGTTAATCCGAACAGCAAAACAGTTGAGCCACGAGAAGCTATATCAACAGCTTGCTCCATAGTTTTCGGGTTTCCAACACACTCAATAACCGTCTTTACCTGTTTTATATTTTTATCGGCCAAAACTTGCTTTACATCTTCTGTTATAGGGTCGATAGCAAATGAAGCGCCAAGTTCAATTGATTTTTTTCTCTTATCATCCTGTGGGTCTATTGCTATTACCGATGAAGCACCAGATAATAAAGCCAGTTGAATCATAAGTTGACCTATTGATCCGCACCCGATAACAACTACAACATCACCAACGTTTATATTAGCTCGGTCAATACCATGCAGACAACAAGAAATAGGCTCAACTAAAGATGCATGTTCAAGTGAGAGAGAATCGGGTATCTTATAGGCAGCTCGCTCGAGAACAATACACTCCTCAGCAAACCCTCCATGCATAGATACGCCATATGCCTCAGCATTTTCGCAAAATAGCCCATTGCCGCTGCGACAATGAAAACACTCACCACAGAATACATTAGGGTCAACAGTTACACGATCGCCAACTTTTAAGTTTTTAACCGATTCACCGGTTTCGATAACAGTACCGGAGAATTCGTGACCCATAACAAGTGGCAATACGCTGCTTCCAGCACCCTCTTCACCGTGGAATAGGTGCAAGTCTGTTCCACAAACTCCGCAAGCCGCTATTTTAATTAAAACTTCTTTTGGTTGAAGTTCTCTTAAACTCAACTTTGAAACTTCTAAATCTCTTGTGTCTTTTAATAACAGTGCATTCATTTTATTCTGATCCTTTCATCTTATTAAATTTCGGAAGATGCACATATGGCACCTTCCGAAAGATAATTTACTCAAATAGCATATTGAAATAATTTATTTATGCAAAGTATGCATCGAGCAAGAACCAATAGTAACCATATCTTTCAACGTCCATTAGGTTATCTGCAAATAGATTGTATTGGGTTTTCTGATGAATTGGTAGGGTATAAGCCCACTCATCAAACCATCTGTCTTGAATGTCGAGCTCGATAACGCTGCGCTCTTCATCGTCTAATATTCTGAGAGACTGAACAGAAAGATCATAAAGTTCAGCATAATCTGGATGTGTTTCAGGAGTTACGTGAATATTCTGAGGAATATTTACAGAAGTCCATCTACCCATAGGATTGATACCACCGTATAGACGGAGAGCTAAATCCCAATCATCAGGTTGCTCTGTTATGATAGATACCCATGTTGCAACGTCGAATGACTCGATTGTGAGGTTTATGCCGATTTCAGCAAGCTGGCTCTTTAGAATTTCGTTTGCAAGAACGTCGTTCTGGTCGCCGTAGTTTATGATAGTTGCATCAAAACCATCTGGATATCCAGCGTCAGCAAGCATCTCTTTTGCAAGTTCAACGTCATATGTTATTGGCCATGAATCTTCCATATCTATAACGCCGCCCATTGTTGTGGACATTATGCTGTATGCAGTTTCACCGATACCCTCAAAAGCACCGTAGATTAGTGAATCTCTATCAACGCCGTGCATAATAGCTAAACGGACATCGATATCGTTGAATGGGTTATCAAGGCTACAGTTAAACCAGAGGTGATGCATATATAGATCGGTAGCGCTTGTGTATTTTATCTGACCATCAAAATCGCCGTTCATAACGCTCTGAACGCTTATCCAGTCAGGGGTATCAACTATATCAATACCGCCTGTTTGAAGTTCCATCATTGAAACTGAAGCGTCGTCGATAAAGCGGATAAAGATGTTATTTATAATTGGCTGTCCACCGAAGTAGTCATCGAATGCAGATAGTGTTATTGAGTCACCTGGTACCCAAGAATCTATCTTCCAAGCGCCTGTTCCGATGTAATTTTCAGCAAATAGTGTTGGATCTTCTTCGCTTGTGCCATCCTGGCAGATAAACATAGCAGAAGTATTAATTACCGCCTGAGCATCAGGAGCGTGAAGTCCTACATGAACTGTATACTCATCAGGTGCTGTAATGTTATCAAAATCTATATAAGAATATAGTGAGTTTGAGCTGTTGCGTTTTATTGAATATACAACATCGGCAGAGGTGAAGTCTTTTCCATCATGCCATTTAATTCCTTCTTTAAGATTATAAATGAGAACAGTGTTATCCTCGTTATATTCATATGAAGAAGCAAGTGAATACTGGTCGTCAGGAACTGTTACATATGCTCCGGTTCCATCATCTTTAACAACGAGAAGTTTGTTTGCAATCATCGATAGAATCTGCATAGACTCAGTAATGCTACCCTTTGAGATATCAACTGTTCCTGGATCTGACTGCATTCTAATAGTTAAAGTGTCTTTTGTAGAAGCGCCATCAGCTGTCCCGCCTGATTCTGAGCTTGAACCGGCATCTGAAGAAGAGTCGCCTTCGCTAGACGGTGAACCACAAGCTGATAGAAGAAGGGCTACTGATAAAAGTAAAGCTAACATTAGTTTGGAAATTCTTTTCATTTTATTTCTCCTTTGTTTTTTGTAGTTTTATTGCCTTTTCAATAATTGCTTTGCTATTAAACTTTTTTGAAAAACCACCATCCTCTCAAAATGACATATCAATCTGTCAGATAGTTCCATTTATGAATTCCTCAGCCCTTAAACAGCTGACGGTATGGTTCGTACCACATGGTTTTAAAATTGGAGCCTCTGCTAAACATCGGTCAGTTACATATGGGCACCGAGATGCAAATCTGCAAATCGGAGCTGGATTTATTGGTGAAGTTATCTCGCCGATAATCGGTATTCGCTTGCTTGGGTTGTCGATATCGGGGTTTGGAACAGCTGAGAGAAGAGCCTTAGAATACGGATGGATAGGTGCTCTAAACAACTCTTCGGAATTTGCAAACTCAATAGCCTGCCCGAGATACATAACCATAATGTTGTCCGAAATAAACTTTGCAACAGATAGGTCGTGTGTTATGAAAATATAAGTGAGTTTCTTTTCCTGCTGGATATCAAGCAGTAGGTTTATAATTTGAGCTTGTATCGAAACATCAAGCGCTGAAACAGGCTCATCACAAACAACAAACTCAGGATCTAAGATCAGTGCTCGACCGATACCGATACGCTGGCGACGACCGCCATCTAACTCATGAGGGTAGGTGTTCATAAGTCGTCTTGCTAAACCGACTGTATCCATCATTTCAAAAACTTTTTTCTCAAGTTCTGCACCGCTGCAGAGCTTTGCGATTTGAAGAGGTTCTGCAAGGGTTTGGTAGATGGTCATCCTTGGATTTAACGATGCAAAAGGATCTTGAAAGATAAACTGCATCTTCCGGCGAAGCTCACTGAGCTTTGCTCTATCTACTTTTGTTATATCTTCGCCATTAAAATTTATCGTTCCTGCTGTGCTCTCAAGGAGATGCAAGACGACACGACCCAAGGTGGATTTTCCGCATCCTGATTCTCCAACAACACCTAAAGTCTGGCCTCGCTCGATTGAGAAGGTAACTCCATCGACAGCGTGGAGGGTGCCTGCGGCAACATTAAAGTGCTTTTTTAGGTTTTCGACCTCTAATAACGGTGCCATTATAAACCTCCTTCTAAAGCGTTAATGCATCTAACATAATGATTATCTGAAACCTTTATAAGTTCGACCGCTTCTTTAGTGCATTCTTCGGTACATTTATCGCATCTCTCTGCAAATTTACAACCTATTGGTAAATTCGCGGGATCGGGCATAAGTCCTTTTATAGGTATTAGTCGCTTGCTTTTATTTGAAACGTCCGGCAGAGAGTTGAATAGGCCAACAGTATATGGGTGTTTTGTATTTTTAAATACACTGCGAATATCACCAATTTCTACTATCTCTCCAGCATACATTACAACAACTTTTTCACACATCTCAGCAACTATTCCAAGATCGTGGGTTATCATAAGCACAGAGGTGTTTAGCTCGGTTTTAAGACTATCTATTATCTCTAAAACCTGTGCCTGAATAGTAACATCAAGAGCGGTTGTCGGCTCATCTGCGATTAGCAGCTCAGGGTTGCATGCCAAAGCCATAGCTATAACAACTCGCTGTTTCATTCCACCTGAGAATTGATGAGGGAAGTCTTTATATCTGTTTTTATCTATACCAACAGACTCTAATGCTTCTTGTGCTTTGATAGCTGCTTCAAGTTTTGAACATTTGTTATGTAGTTTTATTACCTCGGCAATCTGCTCACCGACAGTATCTATAGGGTTTAGCGCAGTCATTGGGTCTTGGAAAATCATAGAGATTTCAAATCCTCTGATTTTGCGCATTGTCGCGGCATTTAGCTGTAATAAATTTTCATCTTTAAATATTATCTCGCCATTTACTATCTGCCCTGGAGGAGATTGTATAAGTCTTAGTATGCTCAGAGCAACAGTTGTTTTGCCTGCCCCTGTTTCTCCAACAAGACCGACGGTCTCGCCTTTTTTAATGTCAAAGGAGATGCCGTTGACTGCTTTACAAGTGGCCTCGTCTGGGACAACATATTCAACTGCGAGATCTTTTATGGAAAGAAGAGTTTCATTGTCTTTATACATAATAATCTCCTAATTAATATTTAAGTTTGGGGTCTAAGGCATCCCGAAGACCATCGCCAAAAAGGTTCATAGCCAAAACAACAACTGCTATGCTAACTCCCGGAATAATAACGAGATAAGGATAAGCGGTTATATATTGTCTTGCGCCGGATAGCAATGCTCCCCATTCAGGTGTAGGTGCCTGAACGCCAAGTCCGAGGAAGCTGAGAGCGGCTGCTGTTATGATGCCGCCAGAGATACCAGTGGAAACATGGACGATAATCGGAGAGAGAACGTTTGGTAGAATATGTTTAAAGATAATTCTGCCATCTTTTGCATCAAGCGCTCTTGCCGCTTCAACAAATTCCTGTTCTTTTATCGCGAGTATTGGGCCGCGAACTGTTCTTGCATATGCAGGCACTGAGGATACGCCTATTGCCAAAATCGCATTTAGAACACCACCGCCGAGAAGCGAAGAGATAGCTATTGCAAGGAGAAGGTTTGGGATAGCGTTAAATACGTCAAGACAACGCATTATAATGTTATCGACTTTGCCGCCATAGAATGCGGCGGTTGCTCCGAGTATTATTCCAAGACCTGCGGCAACTATTGTTGCAGAAAGGCCTATAAATAATGAATATCTTCCACCATAGAGTATGCGGGCGAGCATTGAGCGTCCAAGGCTGTCTGTTCCGAAAATTTCCTCTGAGCTGGGCTCTTGGAATTTATTTGGGATATCCTGTGCATCATATCCTTCAGGAGATATGATACCAGCAGAGGCGCATAGTATAATAACGATTGCTAAAACTATCATTCCAAGTATAGCTGTCTTGTTTCGAAAGAGTCTTCGCATAGACTCTTGAAACATACTACGACTTTCAACTCCGGCAGTGATTTCTTTGTTTTTCTTCTTCACTTTATGCCTCAGCTCCCTTCTTTTTAAAGTTGAATAATGATTTTCCTTTTTTATGGCCTTTTTTAAATCCTTCTTTAACCCTTGGGTCAACTGAAGCGTAAGCAATATCGACTAACAGGTTTATAACCGATACGGTTACCGCCACCAATATAATACTTGCACGAAGCTGTGGGTAGTCACGGTTGTTAATCGCCATAATCATCAAACTTCCGATACCGGGGATAGCGAATATCTGCTCTAATATCATAGTTCCGGTAAGGTTTAATGCAAAACGAGCGCCGATATTTGTAATAATCGGGATAAGGGCGTTTCTTAAAATGTGATGTCTTGTGATAACGCCTTCAGTCTGACCTTTAGCTCTTGCGGTTCTTACAAAATCAGCGTTTATATTATCAAGCATCGCTGAGCGCGTTATCCTCATCTGAGAGGCGGCGCCCAAAAATCCTAAAGTAACAGATGGAAGTATCCAGTATTCAACACCGTAGAACCCTGAAACAGGGAACCATTTTAGGTTTACGGCGAAAAGAGAGATCATCATTAGTGCGAACCAGAAGTTTGGAAGAGATATTCCGAGAATTCCTATGATTCGGGCGATAGCATCGCCGAGCGTCCCTCGTTTCAATGCTGAAAATATTCCAAGCAGAGTACCTAAAACTACCGAAACAGTCGTAGTAAGTATGGCGAGTAAGAAAGTTGCTGGCCACCGGCTCACTATTTCACTTGTGATAGATTGACCTGTTCTCCAGGAGTTTCCAAAATCACCTTGGGTAACTATGCCCCATATGTATCTTCCGAATTGAACGAAAAATGAGTCGTTCAAACCGCGTTCTTCACGCCATTGATAGAGCTCTTCGTCAGTTGCCTCGTTTCCAAGTTGCATTTTTGCGGGATCGCCAGGTGTGATAAACTGCAAGAGGAATACGAGCAAAATTACCCCGAGAAGAACCGGTATTAAAAGCAGAACCCTTTTGATAATGTAATTTAACATCTTGCTGTCCTTTCGATTTTATTTTTTTATTGTTTAGTTTTGTTAAACAAAATTTACACCGCTAAGTTTATGTCGCCGCAAAGAAGATTTGGGTTTAGCAACAAATGCTCAACTGCAACAGCTTTTGCCCCAAGTAAAATTGTGTCGTGTCGCAAATCAGAAAATCTAATCTCAATCTTCTCAGCGAGAACTGGTAAAACATGCTCTCTAACGGTTGAACGAATAACTTGAAGCATCTCCTCGCCGCCGCCTGTCATTATATCGGATATAACGATGATATTTGGGTTATAGGCGTAAATCATGTTGACTATGCCGCGGCCGATATATTGAGCAACTCTATGCACAGCTGTTTTGCTGAATAAATCACCGTTTCTCATATGCTCAAAAATAATTTCCGCTGTGATTTTTTTCTCGCTTGTCAAACTGCTTTCCGGATGTAGGTACAATTCTTTTTGGACCCACTTTGCAAAAGATAGCGCAGAACAGTAGTGCTCAAAACATCCTTTATTTCCACAACTGCATTTGCTTCCGTTGAAGTCGATAGATGTATGACCTATCTCTCCAAATATTCCATCGTAACCAAGGAGCATTTCGCCGGTGTGTATTATTCCTGAACCGACACCTTCACTGATAAGAAGGTGAGCGAGGACATCGTTTTGCTCGATTCCGTTGCCATAAAACCATTCAGCGAGAGCGCCTGCGTTGGCGTCGTGCTCAATTCTTATCGGAATGTCGAAATTCGACTCGAACTTTTCACGAATATTTATCTGGTCCCAGCCCGAAAATTCACTCATTAAAGCTATCTGTCCTCTTTTGCTGAGGTATGGGCCTGGAAGTGCCACTCCGATTGCCTTTATTCCAGGTTGACTATCAATAAGATCTTTAACGGTATCTATAATCTCTTTAATCACATATGTAGCACTCATCTGATTTGTTATTGGGACAAAAATATGTTTAGTTATTTTGCCCATCCAATTGAATACTGCTATATCGTATGATTTTCGTGCGAGTTTAACGGCAACAACTTTGCAATACTCTTCGTTTAGTTTTATGCCAACGCTTCGTCTGCCGAGCTGACCTGCGACTTGCCCGGTTTCATGCACAACACCAACTTCTTGAAATGCAGATACTATATTTGTTATTGATGCTTGTGTAAGGCCGGTATCTCTTGCTATCTCTGCCCTTGTGTGAACTTCGCCATCTGAGAGTGCAAATAAAACTGCCGACCTATTATTTTGCTGTAAACTTGAGTTGTTAGAAGCAACTTTTAATTTTTTGGTACTCATATATAATAATTAAGTATGGTGGATAGGGGTACTATACTTAATTTACCCTCCTTTTAAAACGATTTAGTATTTATTAATTAAAGCGTTTAATTAATGAGTATATTTTACAGCTATTTTACATTGAAATCAATTGTTAATATTTCCAAATAGATAAACGATTGTTGGTGATTATGTACAATAATCAATCAAAACGGTGAAAAATAGTTACGAATAGGAAGATTTAATCAATATTTAAGAAGAAATTATTATATTTTAAAGCCTTTAAGTAGTTATCATAATAAGCAAGTTTGGTAAATTTTGTTATTGATAATTCGAAGGTTTAGCGAGTTTATCATCTGTATAAAGTAATGTAAATATATGAATTAAGCGCTAAAAACTTTAATTGAAGTATTTTGAATTAAAACAATGAACACAATGCAACTTTTGAACACTACTAAAATATACGAGCAGCAGAGAGATAGCGAAAAGAGTATAATAAAGTGAAAATAATGTGAGGTATGGTGTTAATAGAAGAAGTAAGCAGAAAATATTAGCTGGGCACCTTCTGTTTAAGTAGTTGACAGGAGGTGTCTTTGTATGCTCTATAAAATAGACACCCCATATCTCTCGGGCGCAAAAAACCACCCTTTAGGTTTCTGTTAAAGGGTGGTTTAAAGTGGGGTGTTGTGCTGCTGGTATGGCCATCTAAAATAGGTGTAATATAAAATGCGGCAAAAAATTCCGTCATAGCAGAAACTATAACGGAATTGGGTGTCGAGCTTCTCGACAGTATTTGGGTTATAAAATAGATGTCCATAACTTTCAGGCACAAAAAACACCCTTTAGCAGACACTAAAGGCTGGATTTAAGTACAGCG
>CAYJGN010000011.1:19468-46866 GCA_964369635.1 uncultured Oscillospiraceae bacterium | reverse complement strand
ACCGCGGTTACCTTCGATAGAGGTCATAAGAGCTGTTTCCTCACCGCAGACAAACGCACCAGCGCCGAGTCTTATCTCCATATCAAAGTCAAATCCTGAATCAAATAGATTTTTGCCAAGTAGGCCAACTTCTCTTGCTTGATCAATAGCAATTTGCAGACGTTTAACAGCTATAGGGTACTCAGCACGAACATAAACAAAGCCTTGAGTAGCGCCGATTGCATATCCGGCAATTGCCATAGCCTCAATTAGAACGTGTGGGGCGCCCTCGAGGATTGAACGGTCCATAAATGCACCTGGGTCTCCCTCGTCGGCGTTACATGCAACATATTTTTGATCAGCATGGTTTCCAGCACATAGCTGCCATTTAAGACCAGTTGGGAATCCACCGCCGCCACGGCCGCGAAGACCTGAGTCGAGGATAGTTTTTGTAACCTCTTCAGGTTTCATCTCGGTTAAAACTTTACCGAGCGCTTCGTATCCATCAGTAGCGATATACTCATTTATATTCTCAGGATCGATAACACCCGCATTGCGAAGCGCGATACGCAGCTGCTTTCTGTAGAAAGGGGTGTCGTTTAGCGATTTAACTATTCCATCATCAACTGAATCTTCATATAGAAGACGGGTAACAATCCTACCCTTTAGAAGATGCTCTGATACGATTTCCTCGATATCATCTATCTGAACTGTGCTATAAAATGAACCTTCAGGATAGATTACAACAACAGGGCCAAGGGCACATAGACCAAAACAACCTGTTTGTATAACCTTACATTCCTTCTCAAGACCATTTGCTGAAAGTTCGTTTTCAAATTTTTCAATTATCTTTTGGCTGCCCGATGAATTACAACCGGTTCCGCCGCAGACAAGAATATGTGAACGATACATACTATTCCTCCTTATTTAACTGCTCCGATTGTATACTCTTCGACAACATTGCCATTTACAAGATGATCAGCTACGATTTTTGCAACTTTATCAGCTGTCATTTTAACATAAGTTACTTTCTCTTTGTCGCCTTCATAAACTTCAACAACAGGCTCATACTGGCAGATACCGATACAACCTGTCTGTGCAACAGAAACATCAAGTAGTCCTCTTTTAGCAACCTCATCTGAGAAAGCTGTGAGAACTGGTCTTGCACCTGCAGCAATTCCGCAAGTAGCCATACCAACAACAACTCTTATGTTCTTTCCATCTGCATCTCTCATATTAACGCCTGATTTAAGTTTGTCTTTTAATGCGCGTAGTTCTTCTAAACTCTTCATTATCTCTACACCTCCGATAAATTATTTTCATTTTCAAGCAGATAATCTCGAATAAACGCAACAACCTCTGGGTTGTTTAGCGGAACCTCTTCGAGCTCTAAACGCATCTGCGTGGTTTCTAAACTGTACTGCTTGCCATCAAGTTCCCTTTTAAAGATAAAGTCGAGGTGGGGATTTGCTTCGATTAGCAAAACAATAGTCGATACAATATCGCCAAGCGGCATACAGTCGATATTATCTAAATTAAAGGTAGCGGTTACGATAGTGCCAACGCCCACTTCCGATTTTATATCGAAAACACCGCCACACTGCTCTGCCGCCATTTTGTAGAAGGGGAGACCGAGTCCAACATTCCTCGTCTTTCGAGAGGTATAGAAGGGGTCTGTCACCTTCTCTAAAACTTCACTGCTCATACCACAGCCGTTATCTTTTATAACAACTTTTAACAGATACCCTGTTTGCGATAGCTCAATCTCGATAAGCGGAGCGCCTGCCGCAATGCCGTTTTGCGCGATATCGAGTATATTCAGCGAAATTTCACGCATATCTACATACCGTATTTTTTAAGGATGCCAGGAACATCGTCAACAACGAGTTTGCCATATACATCTTCGTTTACGGTAAGTACAGGTGCAAGTCCGCATGCGCCGATACAACGACAATCTTCAAGTGAATAGTTGCCATCTTCTGTGCATTCGCCGTTTCCGATTTTTAGGATATCTTTGAATTTGTTTGAGATATCACCCGCTCCCTTAACATAGCAAGCGGTACCAAGACATACCGATATCTTGTATTTCCCTTTCGGATTGAGCGAGAACTGCGAATAGAATGTTACAACACCGAAGATTTCCTCAAGCGGTATTCCCATTTTTTTCGAAACCATAGTCTGAACTTCAATTGGTAGGTATCCATAAATTTCCTGAGCCTCTTGAAGAACAGGCATTAGTGCGCCTTTGGTTTCTTTGTACTGCGCGACGACAGCAGTTAGTTTTTCTTCTTGCTCTGCCGTTCCAGCAAAAGGTATTTTGCTTTCTAATTTTGCCAAATTAATCCCTCCTAAACTTTGTTAAAAATTAAACAAGTGTCATAGAGATATTATACCATAACTGGGCGAAAAATGCTATAAAAAAAGAGAAAAAATTAGTTTTAAATTTGGTTTGTATAAGATGTAATGTGATAGTTTAGGCTAACTGTTGATTTGTTCATAAAAACTATATATTATAGTAATTAAGTTATGTTAGTTTTGCTTGAATTTTTGTTTAGGGGTGGATATATTATGAAAATATTGCAGCAAGAGATAAAAAATTTTGAATCATTAATCGACTACTTTAAGGAAAATAAAATAGATGAAATCTATAAAGATGTGGCAATTAGCAATTATATCCATAGATATAAAGATAGCGAAGAATTTGATGAAAGAATTATGGGTATCGAGGTAGATGGGGCGATAAATATATGCAAGAGCATAGCGGCATATAAGAGTCTCGCTATGAAGGTAGCAAAAGATTTATCTACAAAGTTAGCCACAGTTTATGATATGATAAATAATTTCGCATCAAAAATTGATGACTACCGCGAAGTTTATTATATGTTAGACGATGATATTTCAAGAAAGACCTTTTTTAATATCATTATGTATAGATTAGTTGTCTGTAATTTCTTTTTAGATGAATGCAGAGACGATGGTATTCAGTATTATAGAAAAGAGCTGTTAGAGGTTAGCGACAGAGGGGTTTTGCTCGATTGTGGCTCTTTTAATGGGGACACTGCTATATCATATATAAAAACATACGGCGAAAATTATAAAAAAATTTATATGTTTGAACCAGACCCTAAAAATATCGAGTCCTGCGAAAAAAACACTCAGAGCTATGATAATATAATTCTTCATAACGCCGGTGTCGGCAACGAAAATGGTACATTAAGATTTATAAATGATTGGGGTGCAGGTAATAGAGTTGCGCCAAATGGACAGATTGAAGTTTCGATTGTGAAGATTGATGATATCGTAAAAGAACCAGTAACCTTTATAAAGATGGATATTGAGGGCAGCGAGATGTTGGCTCTCGAGGGTGCAAAAGAGCATATTATCAAAGACAACCCTCAGCTGACTATCTGCCTTTATCATCTCATGGAGGATATCTTTGAGATACCGTTATATATAAAAAAGCTCAATAGCAAACAACGTTTCAATATAAGGTATCACGGCGGGGTGGATGTGCCTGAGGAGATTGTATTATATGCCGCTCCTTTTCAAAATGCTGTGTCAACAGGCGGATGCGAAGACAGAGAAAATATAATTCCACTGCTTGACAGTATCATAGAGGCAACAGATTATATTTCGAAAAATTACGAGGTTGATGATAAAAACTATAATGAGTTGATCGACTGCATTTATAATGCGGCAAAGATGATAAAAAATATCTCGGGATAGCTCTATCGTTAGAAGCAGCTGATTATAATGGCATCGGTATTGAGAGCCACGTTTTGTTGCTTTTAAAAAGGTTGTTTTTGCATTAATATATTGCTTAAAACTCGGCTGAAGTGTATAATTAAAGTTATAAGAAAAAACAAACAAAAGCTTTTGGGAGTAATTTATGGACATTAAAAAATTATCAGAAATATTAGAGGCGGAGGTTTTATCGGGAGAGGAATTTTTAGATAGGCCGATTAAAACGGTGTGTGGTAGCGATATGATGAGTGATGTTTTGGCATTCGTTAAAGATCAATCGGTATTGCTCACAGGTCTTGTAAATCCGCAGGTTGTCAGAACAGCTGAGATGATGGACATGCTATGTATCGTGTTTGTCCGTGGAAAAAGACCGTCAGAGGATATGATAAAGCTTGCGGCTGAGCGTGAGATGGCGATACTCACAACCGAGCATACAATGTTTACAGCTTGTGGTAGGCTTTATGAAGCAGGACTATCAGGCGGAGTGAGAAGCCGATGAGCAGAGAAATACATTACCATTTCGATGTGCCAGGCGATGATTTCACAAGAGCAGGCGAAGCTTCGAGTAGTACGAAAATGAGCCTTAAAAAACTCGGTCTTTCCCCGGAACTAATAAGACGGGTAGCTATTGTTATGTATGAAGCGGAGATAAACTGCGTTATCCATGCCGATGGAGGGACTGCTGACGTTACCATTGATGGGGATAAGATTGTCGTTGTTATTAAAGATACAGGGCCTGGAATCGAGGATATAGAAAAGGCGATGACCGAAGGGTTTTCCACCGCATCAAATGAAGCAAGACAGCTTGGGTTTGGTGCTGGTATGGGATTGCCGAATATCAAGAGATATAGCGATGACCTCGTTGTTAAATCAGAAGTTGGGGTTGGCACTGAGGTAGTGGCAACGATAAATTTAAAATAGCAAAGCATTTTAAGTTTAAGACATTTTTAGCGGAAGCACCCGCCCGAAGCAAACGCACGCTTTTGCGTTTAGTCGCACTCTGTGCGACTGGGCGAGCCTGAGGCTCGCCGCTTCGGGCGCGCACCAGATAATAGAGTTCGCGCACCAGATGAGAGAATTAAGATATCAGACACTAAATTATTTAGAAATTTTTCCGAGCAAAAGCGGCGTAAGAATATAAATTTATTGTTAAAATTAAATTGAGTCGATAGGAGAAAAAGATGGCTGAGCATTTCCATTCAGTAACCCTTGATGTGGAGAAATGTAAGGGTTGTATTAATTGCATAAAGAGATGTCCTACCGAGGCTATCAGAGTTCGTGAGGGCAAAGCGCAGATAACGCCTGAGAGGTGCATCGATTGCGGTGAGTGTATTCGGGTATGTCCGCATCATGCAAAAAAAGCTATCCACGACCACCTCTCAGACCTTGATAACTATAAATATAAAATAGCGCTTCCAGCACCTGCTTTTTATGCTCAATTCAATCATATAACCGATATAAACACTATACTTGACGCACTTATACAAATGGGATTTGACGCAGTATATGAGGTGGCAAAAGCGGCTGAAATAGTCTCTGAATTAACTGATGATTTGATGGCGAAAAATAAAGATTTGCGACCAATTATAAGCTCGGCATGTCCTGCTGTTACAAGACTTATAAGGGTTCGCTTTCCGCACCTTTTGCACCACGTTTTACCGATAAATGCACCTGTTGAGCTTGCGGCAAGACTTGCAGTGGAAGAAGCAATGGAAAAAACAGGCCTTAAGAGAGAGGAGATAGGAACATTTTTTATCTCACCATGTCCTGCTAAAGTAACCGCTTCAAGAATGCCACTTGGCACTGTGAAAAGCGAGATAGATAAGGTTATTGCGATATCGGAAGTTTATAAGAAAATTCTGCCGCTTATGAGTGCGCAACCTGAAGTTCGAATTAGCGTTAGTGGGGCGCGAGGTGTTAATTGGGGCCGAAGTGGCGGCGAGGCAGCAGCGCTTCAAAATGAGGATTTTTTAGCTGCTGATGGTATTGAAAACGTTATAAAGGTGCTTGAGGATCTTGAGGATGATAAGTTTGATGATCTTCAGTTTATCGAGCTTAATGCATGCAGTGGTGGATGTGTTGGCGGAGTGCTTACCGTTGAAAATCCATATATTGCAAAAACAAAACTCTCAAAAATTAAAAAAATACTGCCGAAATCAACATATTCAAGAAGAGTTCCAACAGGTATTGAGCTTTTCGATACCCCCCTCTCAGAACTACCTGTTTTCTCGCTATCAGATGATATCGGGAAAGCAATGGATATGATGATTGAGATAGATGAAATTCTTGAAACGCTACCTCTTCTCGACTGCGGAACCTGCGGCTCACCTTCATGTAGAGCATTTGCAGAAGATATTGTTCGCGGGATAGCAAAAAAAGAGGATTGCGTTGTTCTAATGCGAGAAAAACTCGAGCGAGAGATAGTCCCACTTCCATTTAGAAAGGGTGATAAGCAATGAGATGCCAAGAGCTTGAAAAGACGGATTTTCTAACAAAGGTTTTAGATGGGGAAGATAGCGATATTATAGGGTGCTATTGCTGCGACCTCTTATCTGTCGTTATGGCGCGCGGAAAAAATGAGCATGCGTTTGTAACCGTTATGGGGAATATGAACGCGGTAGCGGTAGCTTCGCTTTGTGAGATGCCGGTTATTGTCGTCGCTGAGGGGATGCAGGTCGATGAAGATATGATAAAAAAAGCGAAAACTGCCGGTATATGGATATTTAAAACAGACCTTGATATCTTCACGGCAGCATGTAAAATCAAGGCTATCATAGATGAAGCTTAAATACGATTTACATATCCATTCAGCGCTATCCCCCTGTGCTGATAATGAGATGACCCCATATAATATAGTTATGCTCGCTTCAATGCTTGAAATTGATGTTTTAGCAATTACTGACCATAATTCAATACTAAACTGCGAAGCGGCTGCAAAACATGCAAAAGATGTTGGGATAATGTTTTTCTCAGGAGTTGAGATAAATACCGCCGAGGAAATTCATATGATAGCGCTGTTTTGCGAAGTTTGCGATGCCGAGAATTTCTATAAAGAATTCTATGAAACAATTCCGCCAATTGAAAATGATATAGCAGCTTTTGGTGACCAGCAGATTATGAATGAGGAAGATGAGGTTATCGGTGAAGAGCCTCGACTTTTGATAAATGCATCATATCTCTCTATATTTGAAGCTACCGAAATGGTGAAGCGATATAACGGATATGCTTTCCCAGCGCATATAGACAGAAGCTCATACAGCGTTATAAGTTCACTCGGAGCAATACCGCCAGAATGCGAGTTTACCGCTTTAGAGCTTGCCTATCCTGATAATTTGGAGAAATGGCAAGGGCGAATAGAAAACTTTGAAAATTACAGTATAATCAAAAATAGCGACGCGCACAACCTTGAAAATCTATACTCAAAAGAAGGATATATAGAGCTTTCAGAAGAGCCGACAAAAGAAAATTTCATAAAAAAACTACTAAATATAAAAAAATAAACGCGACAGCGTTTTAGGAGGAAAAAAATGGTTAATTTTAGCTATCACAACCCCTGTAAAATAGTTTTTGGAAAAGACTGTGCACTTGGTATTTCGGAGCATATAAAAGAATATGGCGATAAAGTTTTGGTATGCTATGATGATATCGTTGCAAAATTTGATTTTTTTGAGAAGATAATTTCGTCTATAGAGAAAGATGGCATAAAGATTATCCGTCATGGAGGGGTAACTCCGAATCCAAAGCTCTCCCATTGCTATGAGGGAATTGAAATCTGCAAAAAAGAGGAAATTGAGCTTGTTTTAGCGATTGGAGGCGGTTCTGCAATAGATACCGCAAAAACCATTGCAGCTGGTGCTTTATATGATGGAGATGTTTGGGATTTTTACGATGAGAGCGGGCATGAGATAGAAAATGCTCTACCTATTGGCGCAGTGCTCACTATCCCAGCGGCTGGAAGCGAATATTCGCTGGCGGCAGTCGTAACAAAAGAAGAGGGTAACCTTAAAAGGACAGCTTATTCGACGAAAATTGTTCCGAAATTTGCCATTCTCGACCCAACATATACCTACACTCTACCGAAAAAACTAACTGCGGCTGGTGGATTTGATATTATTTCTCATCTGCTTGAAAGGTATTTAACCAATACCCCAAATGTTGATTTTACCGATAGAATTTCAGAAGGTGCTATAAAAAGTATGCTAAAATATATTCCTCTCTGCCTTTTAGAAGGGGATAACTATGATTATCGAGCTGAAGTTATGTGGTGTGGGTCAAATGCGCAAAGCGGCCTTTTTGGAACTGGAAGAGAGGGTGACTGGGCAAGTCATGATATAGCTCATGAGCTAACCGCGGTTTACGGTATTTCGCACGGAGCGGCGCTTGCTGTTGCGTTCCCTGCGTGGATGAGGTATCTATATAAAGAAAACCCAGTCAAAATAGCTCAACTCGGAAGACGGGTTTTTGATATAACCGAAAATGATGATATAAAGGCGGCAGAGAAAACAATAGAGGCGCTTGAAGCGTTTATAAAAGAGATAGATTTACCATTGAAATTAGCCGATTACGATGCGCACGATCTTGGTATTATTGCAAACAAAACTCTTGAAAACAGAAAGACGATAGGATATTATAAAAAACTTTCAAAAGATGATGTTTTAAATATTTTAGAAATAGCTTATAAATAAAATGTTTAGATATAATCTGTTTCAATGGTGAATTCAAATTAGATAGTGGAGAATTAAATGAAATATAAAGCGATACTTTTTGACCTCGATGGAACCCTTTTTAATACCGAGGAGGGGATAATCTACTCGATGCTTCGCTCACTTGATTATTTAGGGGTGGCGCATCCATCAAAAGAGCTTCATAGAAGATTCATAGGCCCGCCAATTGATGAGATTTATAGAGACCTCTGTAAAGTTTCAGATGATAATGATATAAAACGCGCTTTTGAGTTTTATAAAAAAGACTATGCCGAGTTTGGCGCGAATTTCTCAAAGCCATATGAGGGACTCACTGAGGCTTTGATATCACTTAAAGAAAAAGGATACCTTATTGCTGTTGCCACCTTTAAACATCAAAGCTATGCGCCTGTTGTTATCCGTGACAATGGCATTTATGAGTATTTTGATTTTATTGCAGGCTCTGATGAGGCGAGTGGACGAGATAGCAAGGCAAAAATTATCACCTATGCTGCGCAAAACCTCGGCGTAAATATATCGGAATGCATTATGATTGGCGATAGCCCTTTTGATGCGCTCGGAGCAGTTATGGCGGGGTGTGATTTTGGAGCGGTCACATATGGATTTGGATTTGATGATGAACCCCATTGCAGAAGATATCCGGCAAAAGCCGTTTTCCATAATATGAAAGAGATTGAAAACTGGTTTTAATAAGCAAAAATAAGTTATAACAAAACAAAAGTTAAAAAGAAAACACCGACTCATATGAGTCGGTGTTTTTTTAGCAATAATGCTCGATTAAATAGCAATAAAATTTGCATGCGGTTATATGGGCATCAACCCTTGTGTTTTCATCTGTTCTATGCTCATTGCCAGGAGGATCGCCAAGCTCTAAATAAGGCTTGAAACGAATGCAAGCATTGCAGATCTGCTCATAAAACCTTGCATCTGTGCCGCCAACTGAGATAGATGGTAAAACAACTGCCTCTGGGAAAAATACCCCAATCGTTTCTTTTATCGCGTTATAGCCATTTGAGTTTATATTTGCTATCTCTGATGGGTCAACACCACGCTCTATTTTAATATCAAGTGTTGTATCCCCGGAAACTTCTATACAGTGCTTTAAAATATCTTGACAGCTATCCCCAGGTCCGTTTCTAAAATTAATTAGTCCTGTAACTATCTGCGGTAGAACATTCGGCGCAGGGGAGCCGCTTATCATATTAACGGCTGTAGTCGTTTTAACAAGCGGGTCGAGATGCTTTTTTTCTTCCATAAAAGCGATTATTTCAGCCTCGTATTTTTTAGGGTCTGAGAAGTATTTTTTATATGTTTCATCCTCGACATAAGGTGAGAGACCTATAAAAAATTCCTTTAAAACCTCGTTTACCGATGGCTTTAGGCCGTTGTCTTCAATTTTGCCAAGTGCTTTACAAACAGCGCCGAGTGAGGTGCCTTTTCCCGGTTGCGATGAATGTCCGCCCTCGTTTTTTGCTGTAACCGTTATATCGGTATAGCCTTTCTCGCAGATATTTATATTGGCAATCAGCGTTGATGGAGCGAAATAATCATCCCCCATCTTAAAGCCGCCGCCCTCATCGAAGACAAAGTCAAGGGTAACGCCTTGCTTCTTTAGCATATCGGAAATTGCTGCATTACCTCGACCACCAAGAGTTTCCTCGTCATGCCCAAAGGCGAAATAGATATCTTTTTTCGGAACAAACCCATGAGCAAGATGATATTCCATTGCACTAAGAGAAGCTATAAGCGAATTTTTGGTGTCGTTTGCCCCTCTGCCATAGATGAAATTGCCGTCAACTGTACCGCTAAACGGTGGGAATTTCCAGTCGCCCAGGCTTTCTTCATTTACCGGCACAACATCCATATGCGCCATTAACATAACGCCTTTTTTATCATCTCCCGGAAGTTTTAGGAGAAGGCTCATTTCATTTATAACCGTCCACTCAAGTTTTTCACTGCATAGCGGGTAAGTTTCTTTTAAAAACTCAATCGCCGCAACAAACTCGCCTTTATTCATGCGGCTCTCATCGCTATATGAAATAGTTTCAAAGGAAACAAGTTTCGATAGATCAGAAACCGCCTTGTTTCCATCGAAATCAGTATATAGTTTTTTGTCTGAAAAATATTTCTTCATATCAGCACCCTATAAAACCTTTGCTAAAAATTCTTTTGTACGCTCATTTTTTGCATTTTCAAATATATCAGCAGGTGTTCCCGACTCGACTATAACGCCCTCGTCGATAAAGAGAACTCTATCTGAAACCTCTTTAGCAAATCCCATCTCGTGGGTTACGATAACAGTCGTCATGCCATCTGAAACAAGGCTTCGAATAAGCTCCAAAACCTCGCCTACCATCTCGGGATCAAGCGCTGAGGTTGGCTCATCAAAAAGCATAACATCGGGGTTCATTGCAAGAGCACGAGCAATTGCAAGACGCTGTTTCTGGCCACCTGAAAGCTTTCGTGGGTAGACATCGCGCTTATCTGAAAGACCAACTCTTGCAAGCAGTACTTCCGCTTCTTTTTCAGCTGTTTCTTTATCTTTTTTTAGTATTTTAATAGGGCCAAGCGTTAGATTTTGCAAAACCGTTTTATGGGGGAAAACATTAAAATGCTGGAAAACCATTCCCATCTTTTGGCGGTGCTTATCTATTTTAATCTTAGTGTTAGTTATCTCAACACCCTCAAACTCGATAGTTCCCGAGTTTGGGACTTCAAGAAGATTTAAACAGCGCAAAAAGGTGCTTTTTCCGCTACCGGAGGGACCAATGACCGAAACAACTTCGCCTTTTTTGATATGCTCAGATATTCCTTTTAAAACTTTGAGTTTGCCGAAATTTTTCTTTAAATCGTATGTCTTAATCACCTTTACCCATCCTCCTCTCGATAAGCCTTATAATATTTGATAGCGTGAATGTTGTTACGAAATAGATAATACCACAGAGTACAAGCACTTCCATCGACTGATAGGTGGCTGCAGAAAGCTCTTTATATGTTGTCATAAGGTCACCTACAAAGAAGGTTGATGCAAGCGATGTTTCTTTGATAACCATAACGAACTCGTTACCGATTGACGGTAAGATATTTCTTATCGCTTGTGGCATTATAACATAGAGCATCGTCTGAAACTTTGAAAAACCAAGACTTCTTGCCGCCTCATCTTGTCCTTTATCGACCGCTTGAACGCCGCTCCTTATAATCTCTGAAACATAAGCACCGCTATTAACAACAAGCGCTATCGAAACAGAAACGAACATATCTGGTGTCGTATTTAAAAGCTCTGGTACTAAGAATGTTCCGATATAAAGCTGGAGCAAAAGAGGAGTTCCTCGAATTATTTCTATGTAGACGTTTGCGATAAATGATATCGGTTTAAATGAAAGTATTGCATTTAAAACTGGGTTTGCTTTGAGTTTGGGGTTGTTTTTGAGCAACACTCCGCCTATTTTTAAGTTTGAAGCTTTTGCAAAATAGACGATAAACCCGAGAAGTGAGCCAAAAAACACTGTTATTGCTGATAGTAGGAGGGTATATCCAAAGCCATCGATAAACAGATGTGCATATTTATCGGCTATCTCCATCATCGTATCAAAGCTAAAAAGTGAAGTTGCTATCATAATGAATCTCCTTAACATAGATGTAAGGTGGAACTATGTCCACCCTCATCATTATAATTTATTATTCTGTAGCCTGTGATTTGCTAAGCTCCTCATGCTCCTCAACCCAACTACCATAATCTCCGCTTGAATCAGCTTCGATAACTGTTTCGGTTAGGAATGTATTAAACTCCTCATCGTCAAGTGGGCAGATTGCATATAGACCTGGCTCATATTCTTCAAATATTACACCGCTGTATTTGATATCTTCGTTTACTTCAACATGTGTTGCTGAAGCGATTTCAGCAATAGCAAGACCGTCGATAGCACCTGATTGTAGCATTAGAATTCCTTCGTTTATCTGCGCGAACTGCAGTACCTCTGCGCCCTCAATGCTGTTTGCAAGGTCAAGCTGCAAGCTTCCGCCCTGTGCACCGATTTTTTTGCCGCTAAAGTCGTTTACCGAAGTGTACTCTGTATCATCATCTGCTGCGATTAGAATTATCTGCTCACCCTCTGAGTGGAAAGGTCCTGCAAGGTGGAAAGCTTCTGCACGCTCTGGTTTATAGGTAAAGCCTGATAGCGCAAAGTCTGCCTGACCAGCTGCAACTGCGTTTAGAATAGCGTCAAAGTTCATCGACTCAACAACAAGCTCAACTCCAAGAGCATCAGCTATATACTGTCCAAGTTGGATATCTGCACCAACAACCTGCTCATTTCCGTCTTCATCAACATAGATGTACTCGAAAGGTGGGTAGTCTGGCGATGTTGCCATAACTATCTGGCCTGCTGCTTTTATCTCATCGATTTTGGTCATCTCTTCTTCTCCGCCGCCGCATGCTGCAAGCGAGAGGGTTAGTGCTAAGATCATAATAAGTGTTAGTAACTTTTTCATTTTTTTCTCCTTAATACCTTTTGTTAATTTTGTTTTTTAAGAGCTTATTTGTTTTTAAAACTTTAGCTCTTAGCCGTTTGTCGTCACCGACTTTTCATCTGCAAAATGAATATGTATGCATTATATATGAATATTTATAAAAATGCAATAGGCAAATATTAGTTTATTTTTGAGATTTAGGATAAATTAAGGCGTTTTACTTTTGAAAATATAAAATTACTATTAATTACTCTATTTTTCACCGATTTATTCATTATTTTAAAAATATGCAATGAATAATTGCATATATACGATGAATATACATGATTTTAAAGGTGAAAGTTAAATAAAAAAGGGGATATATTAAAATAGATTGCAGTAGTTTAGGTTAAAGCAATTTTATAAGGCAAGGCTATCGCGCGAAGGTTATATTGATAAAAAGTCTGCGAACAGCAGCGCAAAGCGCTGCCGCAAGTCTGCAAAGCACCGACGCAAACCGCAAAGCACCGACGCAAACCGCAAAGCACCGCTACAAATCTGCAAAGCGCCGTCGCAAGTCTGCAAAGCGCCGCCGCGAAACACAAAGCGCCTCCGCGAGCCGCAAAGCACCGCCGCAAACCGCAAAGCGCCGCCGAAAATCTGCAAAGCGCCGCCGCAAACCGCCAGTTTGTCGGTTTGCGTTAATTTTACCGCGAGTAAAATTAACGCCGCCCGAGGAAAATCCTCGGGCGGCGGCGGTAAGCGGTCTTTTAATCTGCAAGATATGTTGTTGGGTTTACATGCACCATGCAGTGCTTGACTTTTGAGATAGACTCCTCTATTTTATCATGAAGTGTTTCTGAAATTTCATGTGCCTGTATTAGCGGTAAACTTCCATCAACTGAAATCTCAATATCAATATAGATTTTATTTGCGAAAATTCGAGTTTTAAGGATATCGACAGATAAAACTCCAGGACAGTTTTTTGCTATATTCATAATTTTATCAACCGTCTGCCCGTCGCAGGCTTTGTCGGTCATTTTATCAATGCTATCTTTATAGATATCATAGGCAACTTTTCCTATAACGGCTCCGATAATTAAAGCAACGAGGCTATCGAGGATAACAAACCCAAGCATTGAGCCAAAAATGCCTATAAAACTGCCAACCGAAGAGAGGGCATCTGAGCGGTGGTGCCACGCATCCGCCATGAGCGCTCCACTATTTATTTTTTTAGCAACTCTTTTTGTATACTGAAATAAAAATTCTTGCATTAATATAGAAATAATAGCTGCAATCAGTGCTATACCGGTTGGTACCTCAGCGGTTTTATAGCTACCGTTAATTATAGTTAGCGCAGCAGAGTAGACTATTGCGGCCCCAGTTATAAATAGCATTGTTGCTAAAATTATCCCAGCAACGCACTCAAATCGCTCATGGCCGTATTGATGATCGTCATCATCTTCTTTTGCTGCTGTTTTAACGCCGATTATTACGATTATCGTCGATAAAAGATCGGAAACGGTGTGAACTGCATCTGAAATCATCGCAGCAGAGTTTCCAAGGATACCTGCAATGATTTTTACTATACTTAAAATAATATTAAAGATAATAGCAACAAAAGATACTTTAACTGCTTCTTTTGTGTTTTCTTGATTTGTCATAAATACTCCTTAAATAGGTGAAAATAAAAAAACTGCGGGCAGTAACTAAATACTGTCCCACAGATTATTATCTGTTGCAATAAGCCCGGCTATGCAGAAACTGCCGCCTGATCAGATATAAATATTATATGTAAGTTTGTTTGATTTGTCAACAGGAATATGGACGGATATTTTATTTGGCGGTTTATGATTTGGCTATTGATGATAGATAGCTACTCTGCCCGCGGCGGTAAGCTCTAAAGCTTAGCCGCAGTCAAGCTGCATTTGAATAAAGCCCACAGCGGTGGGTTTTGATTCGAGAGGGGAAAAAACAAAAAATCCCTTTCGGGATTTTTTGTTAAACGTTTAAAGATTAGTCCTTACGCCTCGATAGCAGATACTGGACATGCACCTGCACATGCTCCGCAATCAATACATGCATCAGCATCGATTACATATTTGCTGTCACCTGCAGAAATTGCAGATACTGGACATTCGCCCTCACATGCACCACACATGATGCACTCGTCAGAAATTTTGTAAGCCATTTTAATATCCTCCTTCTTATGAAAACTATTTATTACCATGACCTTTAGCTTTTGCATTATCATTTCGATTTTGCTTATTCCTGTGGTCATTGATAATTCTTAAATCGTTGCGACTAAAGCTTTTAATCAAAACTTCATCGCCATCAAGAGAAACTTTAACATTGCCTGTTAGTAGAGCAACTTCCATAACTCTGCCACGACCCTCTGGAGTCTGGACGATATTTCCGACCCGGGGACTTATCTTCACAAGCTCTTCATATGCCTCTTGCTCATATTTTAGGCAGCACATAAGCCTGCCGCAACTTCCTGAAATCTTTGTTGGGTTTAATGATAAATTCTGCTCTTTTGCCATTTTTATCGAAACTGGCGCAAAATCATTTAGAAATCCTTTGCAGCAGAATTCTCGGCCGCATATTCCAAGTCCGCCCTTCATCTTGCACTCATCGCGAACGCCTATCTGACGAAGTTCTATCCTCTTTTTGAAGACCATCGCTAAATCCTTAACGAGATCTCTAAAATCAACTCGTCCATCTGCGGTGAAGAAAAATTGGATTTTACTACCATCAAAAGTTATCTCTATATCAACGAGTTTCATATCGAGTTTATGCTCAAGTATCTTCTGCTCACCTATAGAAAAGGCTTCTTTTTGCTTTTCTGCTATTTCAGCGAGTCTATTCAAATCCTGCTTTGTTGCAACTCGAACAACATTTTTAAGTGGTTTCGTTATCCTGTCATCTGAAACAGAAATAACGTTTGCTGTTGCTATACCGCATTCGAGTCCCCTCACTGTTTCAACAATAACATAATCGTCTTTTTTTATAAATAACCCAGATGGATTGAAGAAATAGGGTTTCCCATTCTCTTTAAATTTTATACTTATAACCGATGTCAAAATTAACCTCCGAAATCAAAGAGCCGAAAAAAGCTCCGCTTGCATTGCACTAATGCTTATATTTATATTGCCATTAAAGGAGAGCTTGTCTGCCGCTCTTCTGAAAATCTTTGCAAACTTACACAGTTTATCAAAAGCTAAATGCTTTGTACTTACACCAATAATAACAGATAAACCACCATTTTGGCAAACATTTTCTTTTGCAAGCATCAAAAAGTACCTCTCTAAAAGCAAAAGAGTTTCGAAGCTTTCATTTTTATCAAGATATAGACCAGATAGCGAAATAGCTATCTCGCTTTTGTTGCCACTGCAAACTTTTTTAATTATTTCCTTTGCGCTCTCTTCGCGTTTTGCAAACTGCATATCGAGCGAAGCCCTGATGCAAAGACCGACATTTCCGCTAAAAAGAGCGGATAAAGCAGCGGCTCTATCGCTTGGTATCCCACTTGAAACGAGGATATCGGTTGCAAAACTCTCTGGAGGCGGGAGGAGTTTATAGCTAACAACTCTTGAGGCTATAGTTTGTAAAATCGCCTCTTTAGATGGAGCGGTTAAAATAAAATGGACAAATTCCGGTGGCTCTTCAAGGCTTTTCAGCAGAATATTTGAGTATTTCGGGTCGCAGATATCAATATTTGCTAAGATGAATACCTTTTTTTGCGCAACCCAAGGGCTTATATAAACCTCTTCTTTTATTTTGCGCAGATTTTCTGCTGAATAGTCGCCTTTATTTCGCCCATCGAAAAAATAGAGGTCGGGGTAGCTGCCATTTTGATATTCCTTTGCCTCACCGCTTATTTTCTCTTCGCCAAAAAGAATTGCCTTTGCTAAAACAAAGGCAAGTTCACGCTTCCCACTCCCCTCTGCACCTTCAATAAGGATAGCATGGGGGAGGCGGTTGCTTTTAATTATATTTTCAAGTTTTTTTGCCGTTTCGCTGTATGAAAAATTACTGAAGTTCATTATAATTTAAGGTTCTTCTCAACATCAACAACAAAAACAGTTGCTCCACCGACTATAACTTCAATAGGCAGTGCGACGCCTGCGCCCTCAACAGATCCTCCGATAGTTGGAACGTATTCTTTTCTCTTTTTTGCAAACTGTCCGATTATCTCAATAGCAGAATCAACTTTTTCTTCCTCGGTACCGATTAGGAATGTGGTGTTACCCGCCATAAGAAAACCGCCTGTAGTCGCAAGCTTTGTTACTATAAATCCGTTAGCTGTTAGATTTTTGCTGACATCTCCGCTATCGTCGTGATTAACTATTGCAATGATAAGCTTCATAGAAATACCTCCTAATTAGTTATATATTCATTTTATCACTTTTAACTTAAGAATACCACATTTTTTTAGAAATTTAACGCTTTTTTCACAAATATTCTCACCCGGTATAACTATCGGGATGCCAGGGGGGCAGGGCGCAATAATTTCAGCGGCAGTTCGCCCCCGTGCATTATTTATATCTATTGTTTCGCTTTTTGCCATAACAGCCTCTCGAATACTGCAATTTTTTTTCGCCAGTTGAAAAGGGAAACCAACTGATGAGACCTCTTTTGAAAAGGGGAAGTCTTTGGCTACAAGATATAGTCGCTCAAAATCTCTATCATTATGCGATGGTTTTAAGATGAAAACTGCGCGCTCTTCCTCTAAAAGCTCAGGGGTTATCATTTTTTTATTAAAGTAATCTATCAGGGCGCACTTTTCACACTTTGCAAAGTTTAGAGTTATTCTTGTTTTATCATCGGATGAGAGAGAGAACCCAAGTTGCTCTATACTATCTCGAAGTTCAGCAGATTTTTTTAGAAAACCGCTAAAGTCTGATTTTAAAAACTCTTTTAACTGCAAAATTGAGCGAAGAATCATAAAATTTGGACTGGTTGAACCAAAAAGCGCAAAAGCCGATTTAACAGCTTGTGCATCTTGTTTGGTTGCGAAAAGGAGAGCTGCGGCACCGGTGAGGGCCGGGAGAGTTTTATGAAAACTGTCAACGCAAGCATAAGCGCCCTTTTGAAGAGGGTGGTTGTTTTGCCAGAAAAGATGGCTCCCATGCGCATTATCAACTATAACATGAGCTCCATATTTTTCTGCAACTGCAGCAAAAGCCTTTATATCGCAGATGTTGCCATAATAGTCGGGTGAGGTGAGATAGAGGGTTTTAGCACCGCTCTTTTTAAGCGCCTCTTCTGCGCTGTCTGGGTTATATCGAAAGTTTTTATTCTCAAATTCCGGGTAGAAAAATTCAATATCAATATCAAGAAGCGCCGCGGCATTTATTACCGAGCGATGGATATTTCGGCCAGCAACCATCTTTCCTCCAAAAGAAACAGTATGCATAAGCATAGCTTCTATGGCAAGGGTTGCCCCATGCGCTGAAAAATAGATGTCCCCTATATTTAGAATATCCGAAAACTCCGCCTCAGCTTCTCTTATCTCGCTATCAGAGCTATATAAAAACGGCAGACTATCAATTTCGGTTAGGTCGTATTTTGCAAAAGCTTCGAGCTCGCCGTTATGCCCTGGGGTGTGAAACCGCGAAAAATCGCTATCTCCATACAACTCTATCTTTGAAAGTAGGCTATTTTTATCAGTCATTATTATCCTCCAAAATATTTAGGTTTCTCAGCAGAGGTTTTTCGCCTCGCCAGAAAAATGCTCGCTCTTTTGCTGATTTTAGATTTTCTTTTGTCAGCTCATCGAAAATATTATCGCAAAACGGTTCATAAACTTCGTCGGTTTTGTCAAGATTTAAAGGGCAGACAGTTTGGCATCTATCGCAACCCCAAACCATCTTGCTCTTTTTGATAATCTCTTTTTGGCTATCGGTTAATTCGCCTTTGCTCTGGCTAAAAAAGGATAGGCAGTTCTCTTTGCAAAAGGTATCCCCAAGGGCGCCATAGCAATTTTCTTCGCAACTACCGCACCCAAAGCAATGGGTGGTCATATCGGTGCACTCAATTGAAATATCGCAGGATATTCCACCTATAAAATTATAGCTTCCAAACTCTTTTGATATTAAAAGGCGATTTTTCCCGATAACGCCAAGCCCTGCGGCTGATGCCATCGAAACCTCGTCAAAAAGAGAGGTATCGACAAAAGTGTCGAAAAAGTTTCCACTAAATGACAGCCGAAGTCTGGTTGCTATTTCGTTTAAATATCTTCGAACAATCAGATGGTAATCGGGTATTCTCGCATAGTTTGATATGTTTGTTTGCGGTGATAAAATGGGGTAGCTGAACAGAAAAACAATAGCTGTTTTAATATCATCTCGCGGTTCTCTATCCTTTTGGAAACGAGGTTTTGCAAATCCGTATCGAATACCCGAAGGTAAAAAGTTATCAATAATTAATTCGATATCTTTCTTCAAAATTTACTCCTTAATTTTAATAATTTATTCACAAAAAACGCTATTTGTGTTATACTCTAAAATGAGGTGATAGAGGTGGTTTCAAACTCTGTCTGTTTTTCGGGGCACAGACCCCAAAAACTCCCAGGCGGTGGAGATATATTATCTGCACCGATGAAAGAGCTTACCGCTCTTATATACTTTAATATAGAAAGCCTGATAAAAAACGGCTATAAAAATTTTTACTGCGGTATGGCGGAGGGTTTTGATTTAGTCTGCGCAACTGCAGTTATAGCGCAAAAGAAAACAAACCCAGATATAAGTCTAATTGCAGTTATTCCATTTGCAGAGCAGCAAAAATCATTTTCTGCTGATAATCGCGTTATCTATAATAATACTTTGAAGTTTTGCGATGAGATAATAACCTTAAGCGATAGATACTATCGCGGTTGCTATTACGATAGAAACCATTTTCTCTGCGATAATTCGTCATATCTGCTCTGTTACTGCAAAGATAGCAGAAGCGGAACTGGTGAGACGCAGAGGTATGCAAAAAAACATAACCTGCTTATAAAAAATCTTTATAAAAGCAGTGGCCAGATATCATTTGATGAGAAATGATTATATTTTAAAACTATCAGTACCGGAGTTTATTTATGAGTGCTAAAGAAAAAGAGGGGCGCCTCTCGTTTAAGTACCGAAAGACAATACTTTTCCTAATAAAGACCATCTATATGGGAGCTATGCTTGCTATTTTTACCTATGTTTGGCTTACAAACTATCAAGAAGCTTCGTTTTTTAGAGATGGAAATTTTGTTGTTATGGCGGCATATCTGCTTGTGCAGATAGTCATGACCTCTCTTTATGGAGGGTTTAAAGTTGGGGTTTTGCGTCTGCCTGAGCTTAATTACTCGATGATTCTTGCAACTATTATAACAGATATATTTATGTATATCCAGTTTGTTCTTATAGCAAGAACCCTTCTACCGCTTGAACCTATGGGAGTTATGTTCTTCTCGCAACTTATTGTTATCATAATATTTTCATCATTTCTAAACCGCTCATATTTCTACCTGTACCCTACCCGCGAGATGCTTATTGTCTATAATAATAGTGAAACGCTCGAGCGGTTTAAGCAAAAGATAGGCAGGGTACGAGAAAGGTATAGAATAGTTGATGAGGTTTCAGGTGGCATCGGTATGGATGCTGTTATTGAAAGGGTTGCTAAGCATAATAGTATTGTTATGCTTGATCTCTCTGCGAACGAGCGAGATATCGTTTTGAATTTCTGCTATGAGCAGAATAAAAGAGCATATATAATCCCGTCGGTTTCTGATATTTTTATAAGAAATTCGCACGATACCCAGATATTCGATACCCCAGTTATGCTCTGCAAAAACAGAGGCCCTTCAAATGAACAGCTTATAGTTAAGAGAACAATAGATCTTGTTATCAGCATTATAGCGCTCATCATAACAGCTCCGCTCTTTGCTATAATTGCTTTGGCTATTAAAATTTGCGATAAAGGTCCTGTTTTCTTTAAACAGGAGAGGATAACTAAAGATGAGCGGGTTTTTACCCTCTATAAATTCCGCTCGATGATTGAGGATGCAGATAAAGATACCGATATTCTAATGGCGAAGCAAGATGACCCGAGGATTACGAAAGTTGGTAAAATTCTGCGAAGATTTCGCCTTGATGAGATTCCGCAGCTTATCAATATTCTAAAAGGTGATATGTCGCTTGTGGGACCTCGACCTGAGAGGGTTGAGCTTGTGGCTGAGTATTCAGCAGCCATTCCGCAGTTCAACTACCGCCATAAGATGCGCGCAGGACTAACTGGACTTGCTCAGGTAAACGGTCTTTATAATACAAGTGCTTATGATAAGCTTCTCTTTGATCTTATGTATATGGAGCAGTTTTCAATTTTTCTCGATTTCAAGATTATTTTTATGACTTTCAAGGTTATATTTATGTCGAGTAAGACCGAAGGAAATGACGACAAAACTAAAAACGCTCTTGGTTAAGAAAGGGTTTATATTTTTTCTTGTACAAGCATGTTTTTATAGATAGTATTTAAAAAGCGGCAGGCCCCCTCCCCCGCGAAAAAAACGGCGACTGCCGTTTTTTGCGCTTTGCGCAGCGGCGATTTTATTATCGCCGCTGCGGGGGAGGGGGCTGCTATCTCGAAAGGCAACACCGCTGTCTTGAATGGATTGAAAGAAATCGCATCTATCTTGAAAAGCACCGCCTTTTCAGAACAATAAAAAAGCAGCATTTTAAGGGTGATACAATCTATAAAACAAAGTAAAAGGAGCAGATATGAAAGCTTTAGCTAAATCGCCAGGCGGCGGTTTTTTTGTGGCAAAACGATGTCATTCTCTGTCAAAACTTTACAAAAAAGGATAATTATATTAAACTATCTAAAAAGCGTAGGTGATTTCTATAAAAAAACTAATATTAGCATTATTGTTAACTATGATTTTGTTTATAAGTGGGTGTGGCGGTGAAGAGAGTTTTACCGTCTATTTTGTCGATGATGTTAATAATTTAGATCCGCAGTTTGCGCATGGTAGCTCTGAAAAAAATATTTTATACAACCTATTTGATGGGCTATTTTATATAAATGAATGGGGAGAAGCGGTACCCGATTTAGTTTCAGATTATGAAATTCACGGCAATAAATATACATTTACCTTAAAAGATGATATATTCTGGCAGGACGGAACAGAGCTTGTTGCGCAAGATTTTGTTTTCGGCATTAAAAGACTTTTTGATGGAAGCGATGGAGCGATTTTATTTTCGGGCATTTCTGGAGCTATGGAGTTTTTAGAGGGCAGCGGCAGTAAAGATGATATTGCAGTTTACGCAACCGATGATAAAACGCTTGTTATCGAGCTTGAAAAAGCTGACCCGAATTTTTTAAAACTGTTATCCGACCCATATGCATATCCTTGCAATGAAAAGTTTTTCGTTGAAACAAAAGGGCGGTATGGGCTCTATGAAGATGCTCTGCTAACAAACGGAGACTATACCCTTCAAAAATTTGGCAGTAGCAGCATTTCTCTCGCAGCAGTTTATGACGCAGCTGATATAACGGTATATTTAAACCGAGATGATGGTGTTTTAGCTGTTGAAAATGGGGACTGTGATGTTGCCTATATCGATGGAGATGGCGAGATAGAAACAAAGAGCAATCTAATAACGGTCGAGAGCGGGGTTTCGGTTTTAATCTTTAATTCAAACAGCGAGGAGTTTGCTGTGCGCGAGGTGCGTGAAGCTTTTATAAAAACTATGGACTTAGAGGCGATTTTAGTCGCTTCAGATTTAGCTGTAAATGAACCGTTTTCACTTATTCCAAACTCGGTAACCGTTGATGGCGGCTTTTATAAGGTGGAAGAGTATTTAACTGCTCCGGAGCAGTTAGCAAGCGCGGGTGGCGATTTGCTAAATGCAGCGCTTATGCAAAACTTTGATAAAAATACCCTCTCTTCTTTCGAGATCTATGTCAAATCGCAAGAAGAGGAGATGTTGCTATCTGCTGTTATGCAGCGGTGGCAGAGGGATTTAAATGCATTTGGAAGCCTTAAGTATCAGAGCCTGTCGGCGTTTAATAGCACCATAGCTTCGGGGAATTTTGATATTGCGATTATAACAATAGAAGCATCAGGTGGTGACCCATCTGATATTTTGAGAGTTTTTTCAGAAGGGTACAGAGGGTATGAGTTTTATCAGGATGAGCAGTATAGCTCGCTTCTTGATAGAGCGATAGCGAGTGGTGAGGCAGAGGATTTTATCGCGGCAGAGCAGTATTTAATTGATGATTATATAGCATACCCTATATCGTTTACCGAGAGCAGACTACTCCTTTCAAACAATATTTCATCGCTTTCATACTCCCCCGGTTTCCATTATATAGATTTTTCGACAATAGAATAAAATTTAAGCGAAAACAAGAATTTCGCGTTTTAAAAATGATAATTTCAAAAAGATAAAGATGCTCTAAAAACTAAAGTATATATTCTTCTAAATTTGCTAATAATAAGTAAAAGCGAAAAAGGGAGTAGTTTATGAGGGCGACTGGAATTGTACGAAGGATAGATGACCTTGGTCGGGTTGTTATCCCAAAAGAGATAAGAAGAACGATGAAGATAAAAGAGGGCGATCCGCTTGAAATTTTCACAGGCGAGGGCGGAGAGGTTATCTTCAAAAAATACTCAACTCTTGCCGAGTTTGAAAATTTTGCATCGGCGGCGGCGAGGGCTGTTTTTGGAAGTGTTCAAAGACCTGTTATAATAACAGATAGAGATAGGGTTGTTTCGGTTGCGGGGACTGCATTAAAAGAGATTATTGGCAGTCAGATAACGGCAGTTTCCTACTCAGCGCTTGAGAAGCGACAGCTCACAGCTGTTTTAAAGCACGAGAGTTTTCTCGTCTGTGAAAACTCGCCGCCGGTAGTTGCATATGCCCCGATTATATCCTGTGGTGATATGCTCGGTGGGGTGTTTCTCTGTGGCGAGGGAGGAGAAATTTCAGATGAAATGCTGGCAGCGCTTAAAATTGCCTGTAATCTTCTTGTTTTTCTAATTGAGTAGGGTTGACAATTGCGGGTAGTTATGATATTATTTTATTTGTAATAGTATGAGGATTAAGAGTAGGGAGACCTGCTCTTAAACTTTTGTTTGGAGGATTTATGGCAAAAGTTAAAAATACCGCCGTCGCAGTTATGGCTCTTGCAAAACCAATTGCAGAAAAAATGGGTTTTTCTTTATGGGATATAACCTTTGTTAAAGAGGGTCCGAACTATTTTCTTCGGATATTCCTCGATAGTGAAAAAGGTATCAGCATTGAGGATTGCGAGCGGTTTTCAAGGGAAATCGACCCGCAGATAGAAGAGGGGAATCTTGTCGCAGGAGCTTATTTTTTAGAGGTTTGCTCAAGCGGGATTGAGCGTGACCTATCAGGTGAAAGTCATTATGAATATGCAAAGGGCAAAAAGGTTCGAGCGAAATTTATAGTGAAACCTGAGAGCGGCGAGCGCGAAATAGAGGGCGTTTTAGAAGATTATGATAAAGAGTTCATATTCTTAGATTGCGAAGGCGAGAATAAAAAAGTAGAAATTAAAAAACTTGCATATGCAAAAGTTTTAGTGGAAAAACCGGGAGGAAATGATGAATAACGAATTTTTTGAAGCACTGACCCAACTCGAAAAGGAAAAGGGTATTGAGGGGGGATATCTTCTTGAAAAGATAAAAAATGCAATTGTTATAGCCGTTAAAAAGGATTTTGGCGGAAATGAAAATGTCTTTGTGGAAATCGACCCTGATAAGGGACAGTTTAAAGTTTTTCTCGGCAAAGAGGTTGTCGAAGAGGTATTTGATAGCGACCTTGAGATGAGCATCGAGGAAGCTGTGAAGTATAGCAAAAAGGCAGTTATCGGCGATATCGTTCGCATTGAGCTTGAAACAAAGCAATTTGGAAGAATAGCAGCGCAAACTGCAAAGCATGTTATAAGACAGGGAATTCGTGAAGCTGAGAGAAATCTAATCCTTGAAGAGTTTCAATCGAAAGAGCATGAGATAGTTTCAGGAACTGTTACAAGAATTGATAATAAAAAAGGCATTATCTCTGTTGAAATAGGCAGAAGCGAGACTATTCTACCAAAGAGCGAGCAGATAGCTGGAGAGGTTATACGCGAGGGAGATAGAATTCGCGTTTATGTTGTTGAGGTGCTTGCAACCGAGCGAGGACCTAAAATCATGATAAGCAGAACCCATCCGGGACTTGTTAAAAGGATGTTTGAGATGGAGGTGCCTGAAATATTTGATGGTACCGTTGAGATAGCTTCGATTTCAAGAGAAGCTGGAAGCCGCACGAAGATGGCTGTCCGCAGTACAAACCCCGATGTTGATCCTGTCGGTGCATGTATTGGAAACAGAGGAACTCGTATAGTTAAAATAGTTGATGAGCTTGGCGGCGAGAAGATAGATGTTGTGAAGTTTAGCGAAGACCCAAAAGAGTATGTTGCGGCGGCGCTATCTCCTGCAAATGTTTTAGAGGTTGAGATTATTAACGAAGAAACAAGAGAATGCAAAGCAACTGTGCCGGATGACCAAATCTCTCTTGCAATAGGAAATAAAGGCCAGAATGCAAGACTTGCGGCAAAACTCACAGGATATAAAATAGACATAAAGCCGCAGAGCGGATTTTTCGGTGAGTAGGGGGGAGCGCTCTTGAAGAAAACACCCGAGAGAATGTGCGCTGTATGTAGGGTGCATAAAGACAAGCGAGATTTAACACGGATAGTCAAAAATAAAGAGGGTGAGATTTTTATCGACGATACCGGAAAGAAAAACGGCAGAGGGGCTTATATCTGCAAAGATGCTGCGTGTGTTTTAAAGGCGCAGAAATCAAAAGCGCTTGAACGCAGTTTTAAAATTGCAGTGCCAAGCGAAGTCTACGATAAGCTACTCGGTGAAGCGGATGGATAAAAACATTTCGTTTCTCGGAATTGTAAGGAAAGCGGGCGCTTTGACTGTGGGGTTCGATGCCGCACTTGAACAGACTTACAAAAAGAAGGTTAAATATATTTTTATCTGCGAAGACCTATCTGAGAAGACGCAGAAAGAAATACTTTTTAAAACAAAAGACAGCGGTATTAAAACGGTAAAACTACCCTGTTCTATGGATGATATATACACTATTTTAAAGAAGAGGGTCGGGGTAATGGTAATTACCGATAGAGCGATGGAAGAAGCGTTTTTTGGAAAACTCTCAAAGGAGGAAGTTAATGGTAATTAAATACAAGGTATCAGATGTTGCGAAAGATTTTAATATGACTTCAAAGGAGATAATTGCGGCAGTCGCAGTTATGGGTGGCGAGCCTAAAAAAACGGCTTCTGCCCTATCTGAGGAGGAACTTAATTTTCTTTTCGATCATCTAACAAAACAGAATGCCAAAGAGAGTTTGAAAGATGTTATAAAACCCTCAGAGGAAAAAGCGGCGGCGCCAGCACCAGCTGCAAAGGTGGAGAAGAATACTCCGCCAGCGGCAGCTATGCCTAAAAAGGAAAAACCGCCGAAGAAAGATGCGGCTCCAAAACCTGTTCGTGTAACGAAAACAGTTGATACGAGAAAGGTTGAGGTAAACCTCGATAAATATAACGATAAGTATGATAATTTAGCGAGCAATAGCGCGCCTAAAGCGAATGATTTCCAAAAGAAACAGAAACTTGGAAAAAGAAACGACAGACGTGGCCAGTATGGTAATAGAAACCGCGAGAGCGATGCAGATAAACTGCGCAGAATTCAAATTCAGCTGCAAAAAGAACGTCAGCTTGAGGTACTTATCCCAGATGAGATAACTGTTGTTGAGCTTGCTCTTCGCCTGAAGAAAACAGCGGCGGACGTTATCAAGAGACTTATGCTTATGGGGGTTATGGTAACTCAAAACGATGTTATCGACCACGATACTGCGGCGATGATTTCAATGGAATTTGGAGCAAAAGTTACAAAAGAAGTCACTGTTACTATAGAAGAGCGACTAATTGATCAGAGCGATGACAATGAGGGAGACCTCGAAGCTCGTCCGCCGGTTGTCGTTGTTATGGGACACGTTGACCACGGTAAAACTTCAATCCTTGATGCAATTCGTAATGCAAATGTAACTGCCGGAGAAGCTGGCGGTATCACCCAGCATATCGGTGCTTACCAGATAAGACAGGGTGAAAACCTTATAACCTTCCTTGATACCCCAGGACATGCGGCGTTTACCGCTATGCGTGCTCGTGGTGCATCGGTAACTGACGTTGCGGTGCTTGTTGTTGCGGCAGATGATGGTATAATGCCACAGACGGTAGAAGCTATAAACCATGCGAAAGCGGCTGGAGTTTCTATAATCGTTGCAATTAATAAAATGGATAAAGCAGAAGCTAATCCTGAGAGGGTGAAGCAAGAGCTAACAGAGCATGAGCTTGTTCCGGAAGAATGGGGCGGCGATGTTATCTGTGTGCCTGTTTCAGCTATAACAAAAGAGGGTATTGACACCCTAATTGAGATGATACTTCTTGTATCAGAGGTTAAAGAACTAAAAGCT
>CAYJGN010000011.1:0-19458 GCA_964369635.1 uncultured Oscillospiraceae bacterium | reverse complement strand
AGGGTACTGTAATTGAAGCGAAACTCGATAAAGGTCGTGGCCCAGTTGCAACTATCCTTGTGCAAAACGGAACGCTTAAATCGGGCGATATAATAGTTGCTGGTGCTGCTGTTGGCCGTGTTCGTGTTATGACCGATGACAAGGGTAGAGCCCTTAAATCAGCAGGCCCATCAAGACCTGTTGAGATAACTGGTCTATCGGAAGTTCCGGCGGCGGGAGATATCTTCAATGCGGTTGAGGATGAGCGTCTTGCTCGTGAGCTTGTTGAGGAGAGAAAGCAAAAGGCAAAAGAGGAGCAGTTTGGTGCATACCAGAAGGTAACCCTTGATAACCTCTTCTCGCAGATAGCGCAAGGAGAGATTAAAGAGCTTCCTATCATTATAAAAGGTGATGTTCAAGGTTCTGTTGAGGCGCTAAAGAGCAGTCTTGAAAAACTAACAAACGATGAGGTGCGTGTTCGCGTTATCCACGGTGGTGTTGGTGCTGTCAGTGAAACCGATATTATGCTTGCCGGTACATCAAAGGCTATCGTCGTTGGATTTAACGTCCGCCCTGATGCCGTTGCAAAACAGGTAGCTGATGAAAACGGCGTTGATCTTCGTCTTTACAGGGTAATTTACGACTGTATAAACGAAGTTGAGAGTGCTATGAAAGGTATGCTTGCGCCGAAGTTCCGCGATGTTGAGCTCGGTTCTGCCGAAGTTCGTCAGGTTTATAAGATAAGCAACGTCGGTATCGTTTCGGGTAGCTATATAACAAACGGAAAAATTCAGAGAAATGCAAACGTCCGTGTTGTCCGTGATGGTATCGTTGTTGCTGAGGATAAGATAGATACTGTTCGCAGATTTAAAGATGATGTCCGTGAAGTTGCACAAGGGTATGAGTGTGGTATAACCCTTGAGAAGTTTAACGATATCAAAGAGGGCGATATTTTCGAGTGCTATATTATAGAGGAGTATAGAGACTAATGGCAAACTATAAAAACTCAAGACTTGCAGAAGATATAAAAAGAGAGCTTTCAGTTGTCTTTCGCGAGGTAAAAGACCCCCGAGTTTCGGGAATTTTATCTGTTGTTCGAGTAGAGCTTGCGGGAGATGGCAGTGAGTGCAAGGTTTATGTAAGCTCTGCAGAGAGTTTTGATAAGGCAAAAGAGGCGGTAAAGGGCCTTCGCAGCGGCGAGGGGTTTATTAAGCATCGTCTTGCAGAGCGAATTCATGTTCGCCATATTCCAAGACTTGTTTTTATTGCTGATAATTCTATCGAGAAGAGTTCAGATTTAAACCGTATGATTGAGGAAATGAAACGCAATGACAAATTTTAGCGTAAAAGAAACAGCGCAGTATTTAAAAGAGCATGATAACTTTTTAATAATTGCCCACCGTGACCCGGACGGCGATGCCACAGGCAGTGCGGTGGGTTTAGCCCTTGCTATGCAAGCTATGGGGAAAAAGGCAAAAATAACCTGTTCGGACCCCTTTCGGGAGCTGTTTTCAGATATTATTTCGTTTGTAAAACCATGTGATTTAGAAGAGGCAACAACTATTGCAGTCGATACCGCAGAGGGACGACTTCTCGGAGAGAAATACGAGCATCTTACTGGTGCTATCGACCTTAATATCGATCATCATATAAGCAACAAAGGCTTTTCAAAGCACAGGCTATTGCTGCCGGAGTGCGGCAGTTGCGCTGAGATTATTTATCTTGTTATAAAAGAGCTCGGTATAGCGGTAACGCCGCAGATGGCAAAAGCGATCTATACAGGAATATGTACCGATACTGGCGCTCTTCGCTATAGCTCGGTAACTCCGCAAACCCTTCATATAGCGGCAGAGCTTATGGAGGCGGGTGCTGAAAACTATAAGGTAAACAAACTGCATTTTGAAACAAAGAGCCGCGCGAGAGTGGCTATTGAGCGTGCTGTTTTGGATACCCTTAAGTACTATTTCGATGGAAAAGTTGCGGTTATTTCGATAACCGATGAGATGTTTTTAAAAACAGGGGCAACCCTTGCAGATCTCGATGGTATAGCAACTATTCCAAAGATGATAGAAGATGTTGAAATAGGGGTTACGCTAAAGCAGAAGGGCGATGGGTTTAAAGTTTCTCTTCGCTCATCGCTAAACTATGATAGCTCGGCTATCTGTGCAGCGCTCGGCGGTGGCGGCCATGCAAGGGCGGCTGGGTTTGAGATAAAATCTGACCTTGAAACGGCGATAAAAACAACGATAGATAAGATAGCGGAGTTTATAAATTGAAGAGTGGAATAATTATAGTGCACAAAGAGGCGGACTGGACCTCGTTTGATGTTATAGCAAAGCTTCGCGGTGTGCTTGGAGAGCGAAAAATCGGACATTCGGGAACGCTTGACCCGAATGCGACAGGAGTGCTACCTCTCTTTTTAAAAAAGGCAACTAAAGCATGCGATATGGTAACGCCAACCGATAAGAGGTACACGGCAACGCTCAAACTCGGCATTAAAACCGATACCCTCGATATCTGGGGTGAGATTTTGGAGAAAAAAGAGGTAGCGGCAACCTTTGAAGATGCTAAACGAGAGCTTGAGAGCTTTATTGGCGATATAGAGCAGCTGCCGCCGATGTATTCAGCGGTTAAAATAGACGGCAGAAAGCTGCTATCATATGCAAGAGCAGGTAAAGAGGTCGTGCGAAAACCAAGGCCGACCAGTCTTTATTCAGCGGAAATCGTCGATTTAGGCAGTGATGAATATAAGATAGATATCCACTGCGCAAAAGGGTTTTATGTTAGAACCCTTATTGATGATATAGGCGAAAAACTCGGGTGCGGTGCTACTATGACTTCCCTTGTAAGAACAGCTTCAGGTCCTTTTTTTATAGAAAATGCAAAGACTATCGAGGAGATTGAGAGACTTGTGAAAACGGGCGAGATAGAGAGCTTTATAATGCCACTTGAAACTGCTTTTGATAATCCGAGAGTTAAACTATCGGAATATGAGCGAGTTCGTTTTTTAAACGGTGGGAAATTTAATCGAAACAATAAAGATGGGATATACAAAGCTTTTTTTGATGAGAAATTTTTGGGACTTCTCAAAGTGGCAGAGGGGAAGGCTTCTGTATATAAAAACTTTTTTGAGGAACAATGATTATTACAGATAATTTAACTGGTATTGAAAAAAAGAATAGAGCGGTGGCGCTCGGTATTTTCGACGGTGTTCACAAAGGGCATCGAAGGGTTATCGAAACGGCCTTGCGCAGCGAATTTGAAAGCTGTGTTTTCACCTTTAAAAACGGAGGAAACAAAGACGAATTTATATACACCGATGATAAAAAAGCGGCGCTTATAGCTGATTTAGGTGTTGCAACGCTTGTGTCGGCAGAGTTTTCAGAGATAAAAGACCTCTCACCGGAGCGGTTTTTTAGTGAAATTCTAATAGAGAAGCTCGGCGCAAGGGTAATAGTTGTTGGTGATGATTTTCGCTTTGGCAAAGATGCCGCCGGAAACACAGAAATACTTGAGAATCTTTGCCTGAAATCAGGAGTGGAGCTTATAGTTGTGCTGCCGGTAAATGAGGGGCGCAAAAGAGTTTCTTCAAGTGAGATTAAAGCACTTTTGAAATCGGGAGATATAAAGGGAGCAAACAGCCTTTTAACCGAGCAGTATTCGCTTTATGGAAAAGTTGTAGAAGGCAAAAAGCTCGGGCGGACTATCGGATTCCCAACGGCAAACATCGAGTTTGCAGCAGGGCAGATACTTCCAAAATACGGCGTTTATAAAACAAAAGTTTCGGTTTTGGGAAAAACTTATAATGCTATTACTTCAGTTGGGATAAAGCCTACTGTTGGCGGTGAATACCCTCTATGCGAAAACCATATATTAAACTTTGATGCTGATATATATGGAGAATATTTGACGGTAAATTTTATAGATTTTATAAGAGAAGAGCGGAAGATGCAGGATGTTGGAGAACTAAAAGAGCAAATATCACAGGATATAAAAAAAGCATTTGCAAACAAGGGCAAAGTATGATAAAATATTAAGGCAACAATCCATTTCTGTGCTTATGGGAGTATGCCCCGCCGGGGAGTTACCAGTACCCTCTGCTCGGATCTGGAAAATAAATAAAAAGAGGTATTATAATGGACAAAGTAAAAAAGAACGAAATTATCACAGCAAACAAGGTAACTGAGAACGACACAGGTTCACCTGAGGTACAGATAGCTATCCTAACAGCTAAAATCAACCACCTCACAGAGCACCTAAAAGTGCACAAAAAAGATCATCACTCAAGACGCGGTCTTCTAAAGATGGTAGGTCACAGAAGAAATCTTCTAAACTACCTAACTAAGAAAGACGTTAATCGTTACCGTGCGATTATAGCAAAACTCGGACTTCGTAAGTAAAATAATTTTTAAGGGAGGTAGTTTCTATCTCCCTTTAAAAGTATATTGGGCAATGTGTGGTTAGCAACAAACGAAGTATCCACAGGGTTTTTCGTTTATTGCTAAAGCACATGCCTTCAAAAATAAGGAGGATAAAAATGTTTGAAAATCACAGAATATTTGAAACAACTATTGCTGGCAGACCGTTTAAAGTTGAAGTTGGCAAAATGTGCGGACTATCAAATGGAAGCGCTCTAATCTCCTATGGTGAGACAACAGTGCTTTGTAACGTAACTGCATCGGGCAAACCAAGAGATGGAATAGACTTCTTCCCTCTATCGGTAGATTTTGAAGAGAAACTATATGCAGTAGGTAGAATTCCAGGATCATTTATCAGAAGAGAATCAAGACCTACTGAAAATGCTATCCTTGCTTCGCGCGTTGTTGACAGACCAATGCGTCCGCTCTTCCCAAAAGATATGAGAAACGACGTAACTATTGTTATGACTGTTATGTCAGTTGACCCTGATTGCTCACAGGTTATTGCTGGTATGATTGGTGCTTCAATCGTAACAGCTATATCGGATATACCTTTTAACGGACCTATCGGTGGCGTTTCAATCGGCCTTTGCGACGGTGAAATTGTTATAAACCCAACAGCTAAAGAGCGTGAAACATCTCAGATGGAAGTAACCCTTGCGGCAACACGCGAGAAGATAGTTATGATTGAGGCTCAGGCTAATGAAGTTTGCGACGATACTATGCTTGCGGCTATCGAAAAAGGCCATGAAGAGATAAAGAAAATAATTGATTTTATCGACAGCATTGTTTCTGAAATCGGCAAAGAGAAATTCACCTTTACTTCAATGGAAGTTGATGCAGATCTTTACAATGCAATTAAAGAGTTTGCTATTGATAAAATAAAAGTGGCTCTTGATACAGATGATAAAAACGTTCGTGATGCGAGAATGGCTCCTATCACCGATGAAATAAACGAAAAATTCTTAAGCGAAGAGGGCGACAACAAAGGCGCTATCGGAGAGTGCATCTATAAACTACAAAAATATATCGTCCGCAGATGGCTTCTCGACGAGGGCAAACGTGTTGACGGTCGTGGAATTGATGATATAAGACCGCTTGATGCTCAAGTTTCGCTAATTCCAAGAGTTCACGGTAGCGGTATGTTCACAAGAGGACAAACTCAGGTTCTAACAATAACAACTCTTGGCCAGATTAAAGATGCTCAGCTTCTCGATGGACTTGACGATGAAGATACAAAGAGATATATGCACCACTATAACTTCCCATCATATTCTGTCGGTGAAACAAGACCGAGCAGAGGACCTGGTAGACGTGAAATTGGTCACGGCGCGCTTGCAGAAAAGGCACTTTTACCGGTAATTCCATCAGTTGAAGAGTTCCCATACTCGCTTCGTTTGGTTTCAGAGGTTCTCTCTTCAAACGGCTCAACATCACAGGCTTCAATCTGCGGATCAACCCTTGCTCTTATGGATGCAGGCGTTCCGATAAAAGCACCAGTTGCTGGAATCTCTTGCGGACTTGTTACTGAAGATGATAGATTTATCACTATGGTTGATATTCAGGGCGTTGAGGATTTCTATGGCGATATGGACTTTAAAGTTGGCGGAACAAAAAGCGGTATAACTGCTATTCAAGTTGATATTAAAGTTGATGGTCTTTCGATGGAAGTTATCAAAGAGGCATTTGATAAGTGTAAAAAAGGAAGACTTCATATCCTTGATGATATAATGCTACCTGTTATTGCGGCTCCAAGAGAAGAGCTATCAAAATATGCTCCAAAGATGCTCCAGATAAAAATCCCAGTTGACAAAATCAAAGATGTTATCGGTAAGGGCGGCGCTGTTATCCAGAAAATATGCGCTGATTGCGATGTTAAGATTGATATAAACGACGAGGGTCAGGTTTTTGTTTCAGCGATTGATATCGACAATGCGAGAAAAGCGGTTGCTATAATTGAAACTATTGCAATGGATCCTGAAGTTGGCGCTATCTATAAAGGCGTTGTAACAAGACTTATGAACTTCGGCGCTTTCGTTGAAATAGCTCCAGGTAAAGAGGGACTCTGCCATATCTCAAAACTCGACAACGATAGAGTAGGCAAAGTTGAGGATGTTGTTGCTGTTGGTGATCTTGTTGTAGTTAAGGTTATCAAAATCGATGAGCAGGGCAGAATTGATCTTTCAAGAAAAGATGCTATTGCTGAAATAGAAGCAAAGAAAAACGCAGCGAACACAGCAGAATAATATTTTAAAAGCGGACGGAATGTCCGCTTTTTTTGTGCAAAGATAAATTAGTGGTTGAAATTAGCGATAAAAGATGGTATATTATAAATGTGATTTCATATTGAAAAATACTGATATGAAATACACGGTTTTAGTGATATACGTGAGTGACGGTACTGATAGCAAGCGGTAATGCCGCCGCCCGCGCCAAACGCATTTCATGCGTTTTCAGACAGCTAAAGCTGTCTGCCTGCCGACCTGCGGTCGGCGGCGCGGGCGCACGGCATGTAGGGGAGCAAAAGTTAGAGCTGAAACCTACTTGAACTGTCAGAAAAAACGGATTATAAGAGAAGAAAGAGTTCAGTGTGATACTGCCGAAGGGTGGAAACGCAAGGTAGGTTATAGGTATACTGTTAGAAGTTGAGAAAAACATATAAACAAAAGAGAGGAAGACAATATTATGAACAAACCAAAAGTTGGATTTATCTGCGTCCATAATTCGTGCAGAAGTCAGATAGCAGAGGCGCTCGGCAAGCATTTTGCCGCTGATGTTTTCGAGAGTTATTCAGCGGGAACTGAGATAAAAGCTGAGATAAATCCCGATGCAGTGAGACTTGTCAAGGAGAAATACAACATCTATATGCCTGATACCCAAAAAAATAAGCTCCTTGCCGATATTCCGCCGATAGATATCGTCGTAACTATGGGCTGTAACGTAAACTGTCCGTTTTTACCATGTAAACACCGCGAGGACTGGGGACTTGATGACCCATCGGGCAAGTCGGACGAATTTTTTCTCGAAACAATTAAAACTATCGAAGAGAAAATTTTTGATTTAAAGAAAAGAATCGAGAGCGGCGAGCTAAACATTTAAATAAATAGAAACTTGGAAATTTAAATTATATATTAAGAAAAAGAGGGTAGCGGTCGCTATCCTCTTTTGAATATTGTAAATTTTTGTGTTGAACAGCTTATTTTACGTTGTTTTTTACAACATTACCATCGCAACAAGGTGGAAAACGAGATTTTGTCGAGGGCGAGTTCACTCGACCAAGTGCATTGCATTGCGTTTGATTTGGTGCGTAAGCTGGTTATAGCAGCTACCGAATACTTAATAGAAGATTAAATTACCTAAATTCGTGATTATTTAGCTTATTTTCTTTGGTATATAAGTTTCCATCCTTCCCGCTGAACCACCGTCTGTTAATTTTTTGTAACTTATTTGTAATTTTTTGCGATTTATGGTAAACTTAAAGTCGGTAGGTGATTTAAATGATTAAGAGACTGGCAGTTAAAATAGGGACGTCCACTTTGACATACGAAACGGGCGCTTTAAATATAAGAAGGGTCGAGAGCCTGGTTAAGGTATTATCCGACATAAAAAACGCAGGGGTTGAGGTTATAATGATAACCTCAGGAGCTGTTGGCGTTGGGATGGGCAAGCTTGGTATTCGCTCAAAACCCAGTGATACCGAGACAAAGCAAGCCTGTGCCGCTGTTGGGCAGTGTGAGCTTATGCATATCTATGATAAGCTTTTTATGGAGTATAACCATACTGTTGCACAACTGCTTTTAACCCGCGATGTAACTGAAGATGAGCGTCGCCGTGAAAATGTTTCAAATACCATTGAAAAGCTATTATCTCTCGGTGCAATTCCTATCGTCAATGAAAACGATACCGTTGCAGTAGAAGAGCTTCTTCGTGTTGTAACCTTTGGCGATAACGATACCCTATCGGCAATAGTTTCAGATATTGCATCGGTTGATTTGCTTGTTATAATGAGCGATATTGACGGTCTATATGATGGTAACCCAAAAGAAAACAGCGATGCAAAGCTTATTAAAAGAGTTTATGAGATAGATGATGAGATAGAGTCTGTTGCTTGCGGGGCGGGTTCTGCGCTCGGGACAGGTGGAATGCAGACTAAAATTGAGGCGGCAAGGCTTTTGCTTGCAAAAGGAATTGATATGAGGATTGTCAGTGGTGCAGATCCTAATATCCTCTATGATATAATTGATGATAGTGATGTTGGAACGCTGTTTAGCGCTCGGGAGTGAGTTTATGTTTGATATAGAAAAGGCAGCTAAGGCCGCAAAGTGTGCAAGTTATGAGTTTTCGGTAACTGATCATAGCAAAAGAGTTGATATACTAAAAGAAATAGCGAAGCTGTTGGTTGAAAATAGCGATTTTTTGATAGAAAAAAATGCCGAAGATATAAAAAAAGCAAAAGACTATGGTCTTTCAATCGGTGAGATTGATAGGCTTCGTTTAACAAAAGAGCGGATAGACGAGATGGCAACAGGGGTTTTAGATGTTGCAGCACTGCCAGATTATCTCGGTAGAACGCTTGATAGCTTTACCGGAGCGAAGGGGATAAAAATAAAGAAGGTTTCAGTGCCGTTTGGCCTTGTTGCGATGATTTATGAAGCGCGCCCGAATGTTACTATTGATGCGGCGGCAATCTGCATTAAAAGCGGAAATGCAGTTTTGCTTCGGAGCGGAAAAGAGGCTTTTAATAGTGCGAAAGCTCTTTGCGTCATAATAAAGCAAGCGCTTTTAAACTGTTCTGTCTCCCCTGATGTTGTAACGCTAATTGAGGATATAAGCCGCGAGAGCACCGAGCGCCTTATGAAACTCAATGGGATAGTTGACCTGCTGATACCTCGAGGTGGAGCTGGGCTTATAAACTACTGCGTTATGAATTCAACAATTCCTATTATAGAAACAGGAACCGGAAACTGCCATATTTATATCGAGGAAAAAGCAGATATAAATAAAGCTTTGGATATTGCTATTAATGCTAAAACCCAGCGGACCTCTGTTTGCAATAGCGCTGAAAGTCTGCTAATAGATGAGGCGGTGGCAGAGCAGTATCTGCCGATTATTGCAAAAGCACTCAGCGAAAAAGGAGTTTCTTTTTTCTGTTGTGAGAAGAGCATAGCTCTTATAAAAGGGGCGAAAATTGCAACCGATGAAGATTATGCAAAGGAATATGGCGACCTTATAATTTCTGTAAAGGTAGTTTCAGACTATAAAGAGGCGGTTTTGCATATAAATGAATTTGGAACCCATCATAGCGACTGCATAATAACCGAGGATGATGATGCGGCGCAGTATTTCTTAAAAGCGGTTGACAGTGCTTGCGTTTACCATAACGCATCAACAAGATTTACCGACGGTGGACAGTTTGGGTTTGGTGCTGAAATCGGTATTAGTACCCAAAAGCTACATGCGAGAGGCCCTATGGGACTTTCTGAGATGCTAAGTTATAAATATATTATAGAAGGCTGCGGCCAAACTCGATAAGGAGGACACTTTTTTGAAAAACAGTGTACATGCAAAGGCAAAACACAGAAGACAAAATATAGCAGTTTTTGGAGCTATAACAATTATTTTCGCAATAATAGGACTTATTTCAACGACTATATTCTCGGTGAATTTTGTTCGAAGTATATTTAGTGATGAAAAGCAGATAGAGAATTTTGAGAATATAATTCTCCCGCTTGTAATCCTTGATCCAGCGCCGTTTGATACGGTTGAAAATCTCGATATGTCGCTTCAGATTCAGGCTTCAATATGGAGTACGTTATTAAATGAAAACCGTATAAAATATGAGGATGCAGCGACAGGCGTTTTAACTATTCCGGTTGTTGATATAGATAGCTATGCGAAAAAGCTATTTGGCCCAGATACGATGCTTTCTCACCAGAGCGTTGGTGATATTCTGTTAAGTTATACTTATGTAGAGGAGTCGCAGGTTTATATCGTGCCGGTAATGGGTAAAGTTCAGCTATATACCCCAAGGGTTGAGAGCTATACGCAAGATGGAGACACCTTTACGCTAAACGTTGGATATATACCGCCGGGCGGTGTTTGGGAGCTTAATGAAGAGGGTGAGCGAACAGAGATTTCAGCCGATAAATATATGACATATACCTTAGAGAGGGTTGAAGATAATTATTATGTAACTGGTGTTTATATTGGTTCAAACAGCATTGTTGAAGGTCAGGGTAGCGAGAGTATTCCAATAAACACAGAGCCGCTACTCCCCGAAAACGATGAGCCAGACGATACTGCAAGCCAACCGGTAACACCGACAGAAAGTGCCCTATCTTCTGATAGTGTTGCATCAGAGGGTGAGGGAGAGCAGGACGGTGATGCAAACAGTGAGTCAGCTGGGGAGGAGAGCGCATCCGATGACTCATCCTCTTCGGACAACCCCGATGAGGAAGAATAGTTTTAAAATAAGAGTGGTTCAAAACGAGCCGCTCTTTTCTTTTGCTAAATTTTGATGTATAATATATTAATAGAATTTGTTGTATTTTTGGGAGAGTATTTATGAAAAAAGGCTCAGTTTTCACCTATATTAAGGGGAATAAGAGGTATTTTGCGTTTTCTATTATCTTTATATTCTTATCAATTCTGCTAAACTACCTAAGTCCTCAGGTTATAAGGGTAACTATTGATAATATTGTTGGAGATATTCCTGTAACGAATGAGATAATTTCCAATATAATTAGCTTTTTCGGAGGGCGTGATGCTATTCGAAGCAATCTTTTAATATGCGGTATTTTTATGGTTACCTTCTCGCTGTTATCAACCCTTTTCAACTTCTTTTCGAGGATGTCGATAGTCAGTGGTACCGAAAAATTTGTGAAAACACTTCGCGAGAATCTATACTCCCATATTCAAAAGCTGCCGTTTAAATGGCATAATGATCATCTAACTGGTGATATAATTCAAAGGTGCAGTGCTGATGTTGAGGTGCTTAAAGTTTTCGTATCGAAGCAGTTAATTGAGGTTTTTCGAATAGTTTTGCTAATAGTGATCGCTGTTGCTATGATGTTTAGCATGAACGTTACTTTAACGTTGATTTCAATAGCGTTTATTCCAATTGTTGGAGGCTATAGCACGATATTCTATGGCAAAATTGGTAAAGAGTTTTTGTATGCAGATGAGACCGAGGGTGAGCTTTTAATAGATGCGCAGGAGAATTTAACTGGGGTGCGTGTTGTGCGCGCTTTTGGCAGAGAGGCGTATGAGCTAAATGAATTTAAAGAGAAAAACAATAAATTCGTCGATACCTGGATAAAACTTGGGAAAACTATGTCGCTCTATTGGGGAATTGGTGATATAGTCACCGGATTTGCTATGGTAACTGTTGTTGTTGCAGGTAGTGTTTTTGCGGCAACAGGGCAGATTTCACTCGGCGAATTCGTTTTGTTTATAGGATATACAGCCTCGCTCACCTGGCCGATAAGAAGCCTTGGCAGAATTCTCTCTGAGATGAGTAAAGCTTCGGTTTCGATAAAGAGAATTGAAGATATATTAAAAGAAGAGGAAGAGCGCGACCTTGAAACCGAGAGCGAGCCGCCTATGGATGGTGATATCGTCTTTGATAACGTTTCATTTAGATATGACAGCGAAGAGGTGCTAAAAAACCTTTCGTTTAAGATTAAAAAAGGGACAACTGTTGGAATTTTAGGGGCTACTGGTAGCGGTAAATCAACTATCACCTATCTTTTAAACAGGCTTTATGACCTACCTGAAAATAGCGGTAGTATAACTATTGGTGGGGTTGATATAAAAAAGATAAAGAAGAGCTACCTTCGAAGCAATGTTGGCCTTATATTGCAAGAGCCTTTCCTCTTCTCGCGGACGATTGCTGAAAATATTTCTATTGGAAAAGAGCATCTTTCTGATAATGAGATGTTTGAAAATGCAGAAATTGCCTCAATCCATAACTCTATTAACTCATTTGCAAAAGGGTATAAAACGCTTGTTGGAGAGAGAGGAGTTACCCTATCTGGCGGACAGAAGCAGAGAATAGCAATAACGAGAACTCTTGTCTGCAATACCCCTGTGATAGTTTTCGACGATAGTCTATCTGCTATTGATCTTAAAACCGATAAAAGGATACGTGAGAACCTTAAAAAGACGATGGAAGATGCAACGGTTGTTATAATTTCGCACAGGATAAATACCCTAAAAGATGCCGATGAGATAATCGTTCTCTCAGATGGAGCAGTAGAGAGCGTTGGTGCGCATAAAGAACTTATAAAAAAAGATGGACTCTACAAGAGGATTTACGAGATGCAGTTTAAAGTTGCAGAGCAGTTTAATGCAAAGGAGGAGAGTAATGGAGAGTAAGAAATTTAGTTTGGCGGTATGGAAAAAGTTGCTCCCTGTTATGAAACCTCATAAAAAAAGGTTTATTGCTGTATGCATTATTATGATTATAACGGCGCTCATAGATATATCATTTCCGCTATTTCAGCGGTATGCAATGGATAATTTTATCCTAAAAGAAACGGTCGATGGGATATTCCTCTTTGCAGCTGTCTATGCAGCAGTTATAGTTTTGCAGGGAATTTTGGTTGTTTTATTCACGCGAATGTCGATGCGAATGGAGATGATAGTTGCAAGAGACCTTAAAAACGATCTCTTTCTAAAGCTGCAAAAGCTACCGCTCTCCTATTATAATAAAACGGCAGTCGGCTATATAATAAGCCGAATTATGAGCGATACAAATAAAATAGGTGTTATAATCGGGTGGGGACTCATTGATATGTTCTGGGCAGTTGCCTATATAGTCGGAACTTTTATAGCAATGTTTTTATTAAATGCGACCTTTGCGCTGCTTGTTGCAACTATAGTCCCGATTATATTCCTAATAACCTTCTTTTTCCAAAAGAGAATACTTGCAGCAAACAGGGAGGTAAGGCATATAAATGCAGAGGTTACTGCAGCTTATAACGAGGGGATAACAGGATCTAAAACCTCAAAAACTCTTGTTATCGAGGATAAAAATACCGAGGGCTTTAAGAGAGTTACAAAGAAGATGTATAAATATAGTGTTCGTGCAACGATGCTAAGTGCTATATTTATCCCGATAGTCGTTTTCTTCTCATCATCTGCTGTTGCTATTGTGCTTGTTCAGGGCGGATATATGGCAATAGAAGATTTCAGCAGTTTTACCCTTGTTTCGGTATTTATCTCATATGCAACTTCGATGTTTGACCCATTGCAGCAGATAGCGCGTATTATAGCTGATATGGTCGCAACTCAGGTAAATATTGATAGAGTTTATTCGCTTCTCGATGAAGAAGAGACGATTAAAGATACCGATGAAGTCATAGAGAAATATGGCGATAACTTAAATCCGAAAAGAGAGAATTGGGAGCCGATAAAAGGTGATATTGATTTTGTTGATATTTCATTTAAGTATCCTGATGGTGAAGAATATGTTTTAAAAGACTTCAATCTTAAAATCAAAGCGGGGACAAATGTTGCGATAGTCGGTGAGACGGGAGCCGGAAAGAGTACCCTTGTAAATCTTGCATGTCGCTTTTTTGAGCCGACAAGCGGCGAGATTTTAATTGATGGTAAAAACTATAAAGAGAGAAGTCAGCTATGGCTTCATTCGAATATTGGATATGTTTTGCAAAGTCCGCATTTATTTTCAGGTAGTATTGCTGATAACATTCGCTATGGCAAGCTTGGCGCTACAAATGAAGAGATAGAGCGCGCCTGCAAGCTGACCTACTGCCACGATATTATTATGCGGATGGAAAAAGGGTATGATACCGAAGTTGGCGAGGGTGGAGAGAGACTCTCTGCCGGTGAGAGACAGCTAATAAGCTTTGCAAGAGCATTAATTGCAGATCCTGCTATATTTGTTCTCGATGAAGCGACGAGTTCAGTTGATACCGAGACAGAAGCGCTAATTCAAAGAGCTATAAACCATATCCTTGAAGGGCGAACTTCTTTCCTTATAGCGCACAGATTATCAACTATAAGAGAGGCTGATTTAATCCTTGTGGTTGTTGATGGGAAGATAATTGAGCAGGGGAATCACGATGAGCTTATAGCCCTTGGAGGGCATTATAGCGGTTTATGTCGCGATATGGCTATTGAGGAGAATATGAAATAAAAAATACGAAGAGTATATTTATACTCTTCGTATTTTTAGTTATTTGTAGGTTTTAGCTATTTTATTTTTTAAGGGTTTTGCTCTTTTGAAATAAAATGGAAGAATGGGTCGCGTGTTTTATTTTGAGAGTTTTTACTCTAAGGATTTTATATTTAAGTTGTGGTGATATCTGCCGCCCGCCAAACGGCACCGCCATAGCGGTGCCGAGCGCTTTGCGCGAAGAGCCGCACCCGAAGGGTGCGCTCTTGTTTGGCGGGCGGACAGATAGATAGCTGCAAACTATAAAAACAAGAAAAAACTCTATCATATTTAAAAGAGACTACCGGGTAAAAAGATGAATGAACCTCGTTAAATCAAAAACCGAATTGCTCCGATAACAGCGAGGTGAGCGGGGTAGTAGGCATAAAAAATATACTTATAAAGACTGTATCCGCGCTTGCCGTTGTATAGCAGAATAATAACAACAGAAATCAGCGACAAAGCTAAGAAAAGAGGGGTTGCAGCATACTGCAACAGGCAAAAAAAGGCAACCGCAACAATAGATTTACTCTTGCTGTTTTTGCAGAGATAAACTGCAAAAACGAGCATAATTCCAATGATTGAATAGTCGCTGTAAATACCTATAAACAAAAGGCTTAAAAATGCAACAACTAAGATGAATAGACTATCTAAAACGGGCATTGTACCCTTTGAATAAACCTCAATAGCAAGCATAATAACAACTGCCACTGCAAAAGTATAGAGAACGTTTAAGTCGAGTGTTAAAAACCTGCTGCCGCTAACCGATAGGGTAACTGCCGCAGCTGCAAGGGATATCGCTACAACCAAGATATCAACTATTTTTTTTGATAGATATTTATAGTAGCAGAAGAGCAAAATGATATAGATAGGAAGGTATTGAAAAAGAGCATTTGTATTTATGCTAAAGTTGAAGAGCATATTGAGCGGAAATCCGCCGGGTACGGTTGCTTTGAGCATTAAAAAGGGAATTTGCGCAACTGCCGCGAATAAAAGCAGACTCGTAAGGTAGTTTTTTCTGTTTTTCGAGTGATGAAAACCAACGGCACAAAGATAAGCATAAACAGGAAAAACAAACCTGCCGGCGCCGCGAAGTATTGTAATAATTTCAGCGCTCAAAACATCGCTAAAAGTTAGTGCTGCCGCGAGGTGATCGCCAAACATAAATAGCATAAGAACTATTTTTATCGCAAAACTGCTCATCTAACACCTGCCTTTTAAAATAAATAATAAGCCCGAAGATATGCGTATAACGGCAGTCTTTGGGCTTATTTATCGCTTGATTAAAATCTATTTTACTTCTGCATACAACTCGTCTGCAAGCTTTAAAAACTCTTCTCTCTGCTCTGCGCTAACATATGGATACGGACCATATTGAGCGGCATTAAGACCTGCTGAGATGTTGCACTTAACAACCAACATAAGTGGGTCTTCACCGATACCGAATAGATATCCCGCCGTTGCAGTTGAGCAGTTGCCGCAGCCTGTTGGGTCAACAGAGCTATCTGATTTATGCGACGGAGCAAAATATGCTTTGCCGTCAACTATCATATAAGCTCCTTTAGTTCCAACTCTGAAGAAACAAGGTGTTTTCATCCCCTTAATATACTCAACAGACTCACTCTCGCTCTTAGTTCCAAATAAATCATAGCTCTCAGGGAGATTTAAAGAGAATAGATCGACCTTATCAATAGCTTCAAAAACTAAGTCGCGCACTTCAGGGTTTGAGGTATCACCTGTTGGGATCTCCCAGTTAATCTTTGCATTAGGTGCTGCTTTTCGTATTACATCAAGGTTTTGAAGACAGTCGTATTTAACATATTCATCAAGGTAGATAGATAGCGTTTCATCGGTGCATTTATCGGCAACATGATGAGCACGAAGCCTTGTCTGATCAACATGCTTTGCCATATAGCCTTCTTCGATTATCGAATACTCGATATATCTGCCGCTTCCATCAGGGTTATACTTAAGCTCGTTATAATGGGTATGAGGTAGGTCATAATAGATACCATCATATGATAGGTTATTATCGTCAAAAAACTTGCCATAGAAGTCTTTGAAATCAGCACCCGCTTTTGTTACATATAAAATATCGCTCTCCCATACAAGTTGACCGCCAACTCCAAAGATAGCTCCTCCTATATGCCCTTTAGTACTGCTTCCATCGGCAAAAATAATGTCATTTACAATTGAAATTCCAGCAACAATATGTTTCATTCTAATCTCCTGTTTATTTATTTTATCATCTGTGAAGTGTCGATATTTATTAAATAAATGCAAGCCTATAAGAAAAATAATCATCTGATAAAACGATGGTTTCTTAAATATCGAAAAACACAAAAAAATACCCGCTTTTGGCAGAGTTAATATTACTTATTATAATATTAACTTTCATTTTATGCAACGCTGTATTGGTAAAAGTTAGAAGATGAAATTTATTTAAATTACACAATTTTTAACTACTACTACAAACTTTTAACAGAAACTTAACAAAACAAAGCTAAAGTTAGTTGATAATTAAAGAAAATAATTTTCACAGATGAAGAAGAGATTATAATTTTATTCGTATAGCACTGAAAAATTGTTTTCATTAGTGAGAGAATAAAATAAAGGAGTTTAATAAAATGAAAAAAATAATAATAGACTGCGACCCAGGTATGGATGATTCGGCAGCTATAATAATGGCATGCAAATCAAAAGAACTTGAGGTTATGGCGATAACAACTGTCAATGGAAACTACCCAATAGAGGTTACGAGCGAGAATGCGCTAAAAATACTTGAGATGATAGGGCGCACCGATATACCTGTTGGTCGTGGAATGGGAAAACCTATGACGCGTCCTATTCCGCCAGACCCATTTACCCATGGAGTGGACGGACTTGCTGAGAACAATCTCCCAACGCCAAAAACCAAGCTATGCCCAAAGCACGGTGTTGATTTAATTATCGAGACTATTAAAGCAAATCCCGGTGAAATAGAAGTTCTCTGTCTTGCGCCGATGACAAACCTTGCGATGGCGATGATTAAAGCGCCTGAGATAATTCCGATGATTTCGGGTGTTTATGCTATCTCGGGGATGTTTGGGCTCAATAAATATGCATTTTTAAATGCCACAGGCGATACTCCTCAGAGCGAATGGAACGTTTATGTTGATCCTGAAGCGGCGGAAATAGTCTATAATTCAGGGGTTAATTTAGTGGCGCTTGGACTTGATATTGCAACGCATTTTGATGTTAATCTAACTGACAAAGACCTTGCGGACCTTGAAAATAGCAAAAATCCCGAAGCGAAATTTCTTCGTCAAGCGATAAGATATACAAATAACAGAGGTTTTGAAGCCTATACCGCTGTTATCGACTGTATGGCGGTTGGCTACGCAATAGACCCTACTTTAATTGAAACATTTAAAGCGCGCGTAGGCATCGAAACAAAAGGAGAACTCACCCTTGGAAACACCGTTATTGACCTTCGCCACCATCATGTGTGGGAGAATTTGCCGATGATAACTGTCGGGAAAAAGGCTGATTACGGAAGATTTTTGCGACTACTTATGGAGCTTGTACTCGCATAAAAAAGAGAAACTATCGCTATATAGCGCAAAGCCGCTCTTTTGGTATCATAAACAAAATAAAAAAGACGCAAACTATATGTTTACGTCTTTTTTTACTAAATATTAGCTGCATTAAATCAATCTATTCAGAGGATAGATAAAAAACTGCCGTACAGACTATTTCTTATCATAATTTGGAGCTTTATAGATATTTTTATTATCTTTTATCTCGCTATCGTATACCGTGTTCCAATCGGTGGGTTCATAGTCCTCAATAGAAACTGAAACAACATTCTCAGGCGAGCCGAGAACATCTCCAAAAACACGAACTATTTCATCGGTGAGCCTTTGTTTTTTCTCTTCGCTATGACCTTTAAACATCTTAACTGAAATATGTGGCATAATATCACTCCTGTTTTTATTTTATTATTGCATAGATTTGCATATATTTCAAGGTAAAAAATATTTGAAAAAACCACTGCGCGGCGTCTTCTAAAAGATAGAATCAATCCGCCTGTCTGCAATTAAACTAATCTGTATGCAATAAAAAAGCCGCCAGAAGGCGGCTTTTAAAATTAAATCTTAAGTTTATCCGATGATGAAAATCGCGCTCTTACTCTTCGCTGATAATATATTTCTCTGCAAGAGCTGGGTCGATAGCATCTTCGTCTGGTGTTTCATCGCCTTTAGCGGCAACATCTTCTCTTGGAAGCAGTGCTTTTATCGAGAGAGAAACTCTCTGCTGCTCTGCATCAATTGCAGTTATCGAAACGGTTACTTCATCGCCAACCTTTAGCACATCCTCAACCGAATTAACCCTCTGGTGGCTAATCTGCGAGATATGAACAAGACCATCAACATCTTCAAAGATATTGACAAATGCACCGAAGTTTGTTATTGAAACAACTTTGCCCGAAACGGTATCGCCTTCTTTAAAGTCTCTTTTGAATACTTCAAATGTGTTGTCTTCAGCTTTTTTATAGCCAAGAGAAACTTTTTTGTTCTCTCTATCAAGAGATTTAATATAAACCTCAACGATATCGCCAACTTTAACAACTTCCGATGGATGTCTTATCTTTTTCCATGAAAGCTCTGATATATGAATCATACCATCAACGCCACCAAGGTCAACAAACGCGCCATAACCTGTTAGACTCTTAACCTCACCGCTATAAACCTTCTCTTCAGAAACTTCTTCCCAAAACTTATCGCGAAGCTCGTTTCTTGCGGCATTAAGAACTGCTTTTATAGAACCAACAAAGCTTCTTCTTCCTTTAGCAGGTTCGATAATTTTAAAGTTTACAGTTGTACCCTTTAATGTATTGATATC
>CAYJGN010000010.1:26246-47162 GCA_964369635.1 uncultured Oscillospiraceae bacterium | reverse complement strand
AAAGAGCAGAAGATAACTATAACAAGCTCATCAAATATGAGCAAAGAAGATATCGAGGCGGCTATAAAAGAGAGCGAAGCAAACGCTGAAGCTGATAAAAAGCGCCGTGAGGAGATTGATACTCGAAACGAAGCGGATTCTATTGTTTACCAGACAGAGAAAACGATAACAGAGCTTGGCGATAAAATAGAGCAGAGCGAGCGCGATGAGATAAACGGAGCGATTGAAGCACTCAAAGAGGCACTAAAAGGCGCTGATATCGAAGCTATCAAAGAGAAAAAAGGCGAAGTTGAGAAAAAACTCCACGCAATGAGCCAAAAGCTATACGAAGCAGCAGCGCAGGCACAGGCGGCAGAGGGTGCGACAGGCGAGCCAACAGCTGATAATAGTGACCCAAACGTTGTTGATGCAGACTTTAAGGATGTAACAGACGACGAGAAAGCGAAGTAGAATAAACAGTAGTGAGCGGCACGAGAGTGCCGCCATACTGCTGAAAAGGCAAGTGCATTTTTTCTGCCACTTGCAGCTAATAACTAAAGAGCTAAGGACTAAGAGCCTGTGGCGAATAGGTATTCGTTATTAAAAGGTAATTTTCGTGAAACCGATTAATCTTTAATTTTGAGTTTTGCAGTTGCCTATAAATAAATTTAAGGAGAAATACTGTGGCGGACAACAAGAGAGATTATTATGAAGTGCTATCGGTCTCAAAAGGTGCAAGCGACGATGAGCTAAAAAAAGCCTACCGAAAGCTCGCCAAAAAATACCACCCCGATTTAAACCCAGGGGACAAAGAAGCTGAGCGGAATTTCAAAGAGGTAAACGAGGCGTATGAGGTGCTGTCCGATAAGGATAAGCGCGCGAAATATGACCAGTTTGGCCATGCGGGCGTTGACCCGAATTTCGGCGCCGGTGGCGGATTTGGTGGATTTGGCGGCGGTGGTTTTGACTTTGGTGAGGATATATTTGGTGATATCTTTGGCAGCTTCTTCGGTGGTGGCGGCGGTAGAGGCAGAAGCCAAGGACCCCGTGCAACACGTGGTAGCGATATCTATGGAAACGTCACGATTTCATTTGGCGAGTCTGCAAAGGGAACTACCAAAAACATAGAGTTTAATAAGATAGATAGTTGCGATAATTGTGGTGGCAGCGGAAGTGAGCCAGGGCACGACCCTGAGACCTGTCCTAACTGTAAAGGTATGGGGTATGTCAAAGTTTCGAGCAGAACGCCTTTTGGTATGGTGCAACAGCAGAGAGCATGTAGCAACTGCCATGGAACTGGAAAAATTGTTACACATCGCTGTACAAAATGCGATGGACAGGGCAAAACATCTTCTAAAAAGAAGATGGAGGTTAATATTCCAAAGGGTATAGATGATAATCAGACTATTTCACTGCGAGGACAGGGAAATGCTGGAAGTCATGGCGGACCTGCGGGGGATCTCAACATAACAGTTTCAGTGCGTCCAGATCCGCTTTTCACGAGACAAGGGTTCAATGTTCTTTGCGATATACCTATAACATATTCGCAAGCGGTGCTTGGAAGCGAGATTATCGTGCCGACTATTGACGGTAAGGTTAAATATACCGTTCCTGAAGGAACACAGCCGGGAACAATATTCAGACTTAAAGGTAAAGGTATTCCCCATATAAACGGCAGAGGGGTTGGAGATCAGCTTGTAACTGTTATCCTCGAAGTGCCAACAAAGCTCACAAAAGATCAGAAAAAGATTATCTCAGAGTTTGATAAAGCGGTATCGGATGAGCATTATAAGGGGCGCAAAGGATTTTTTGAGAATTTAAAAGAGAAGTTTTCATAAAAAATTTAATACAAACTTTAAAATGCAAAGAGAGACAATTATAATTGCTTTTAAAGGTGGATAACGCAAATTAGAATAATTGATGGAATAAAACCCGAAAGGATGAGTTAAAACTTCCTTTCGGGTTTTATTATACTTATGGCAAAATGAATCGCCGAAGAATCTGCCTTTGAAAAGTCTGTCATCACCACGAAACCCGCCCGACAACATACCAAAATTTTGCGCTTACCATCAAGAAATCAACAGTAACCCAAATTCAAACAATAAAAAGGGACGCTTTTGCGTCCCTTTAAAATAGTCTCTAATTTTATTCTCTAATCTAAAACTTAATACTTATCGAAGTTTTCGTCTAAAGTTAGGTCGAAGTCATCATCAAAATCCATCGGTGAATCATCAGCTAATTTAGCTGGTGAATCTTGAAATGCGAAGTTATCATCATCGCCTGCGAGCTTAAATTTCGATACAAGCTGACGAAGCATAGTAGCCTGGCTTGAAAGCTCTTCGCTTGCCGCCGCGCTCTCTTCGCTTGTCGCTGAGTTGCTCTGAACAACCGCTGAAATCTGATCAAGACCTGTGAGAGCTTGCTCAATAGCAGTTGCTTGGTCTTTTGCCTCTCCTGAAATTTCAAGTGAAACTTCGGTAGCGGTTTTTGAACCTTCAACAACCATTCCGAGATTTTCGCTTGTCTCTTGAGCCAGTGAAACACCCTTATTGATAGCTGCAATAGATGCCTCAATTAGTGATGTTGTATCGCTTGCCGCCTCAGCTGATTTTCCAGCGAGGTTACGAACCTCATCGGCAACAACTGCAAATCCCTTACCTGCACTGCCTGCTCTTGCTGCCTCAACAGCTGCATTGAGCGCCAAGATATTTGTTTGGAATGCGATATCTTCGATAGTCTTTATAATTTTGCTTATCTCTTTTGATTTTGCATCTATTTCGTTCATAGACTCCATAAGCTGAGCCATCTTCTCGTTAGAAGCGTCAACTGCACTGCTCGCCTGTATCGAAACATTTGCAGATTCTTGCGATTTATTTGCAGTTTCGGTGATTTTAGCTGAAAGGTCGGTCATAGTTGAAACAAGCTCATAAACGCTGCTCGCCTGCTCGGTAGCGCCCTGTGCAAGCGCCTGTGCGCCGCTTGATAGCTGCTCTGTGCCGGCTGAAACTTGATTAGCAGAATTGCTAACCTGTTTTAGTGCTGTGTTGATATTTGTGAGGAATATGCCGATGTTTGCATGAATAGCTGCAAAGTCACCGATATACATCTCTTTCTTATCTTCAACAGAAATTGCATAGTTGTTTGAAGCAAGCGCTGCGAATCCACCTGTAAGGTCTTCAACAAGTTTTTTAATTGTTCCAATTGATGAATTGATATTATCAGCTAACTGACCAAACTCATCTTTGCTATCGATATCGACAGTTGCATTCTCAAAGTCTGCTGCTGCAAATGTAGTCATAGCGGCACCAAATTTCTTGAGCGGTTTTGTTATCATTCTTGTTATCAATATGCCAGCGACAATAATTACTAGAACAGTAATCGTGCTGATGATAAAAATAGCGAGATTTGTTGAGTTTGTATAAGTTGCAACCGAAGTAAATGCAGCACGTCCTATATTCTCTGTTTCGATGGCAAGCTTATCTACTGCTGCAACTATAACATCAAAAGAGGTTTGAAAATCACTTGCAAATATATTTGAAGCAGCTTCAAAATCGCCGCTAGATAGCAAAGCGTTCATCTCTTCGACTACGGCAACTGTTGCTAAAATAGCACTTGAAACTTCCTCTGCTGCCGCAGTTACTTCGGCGCTACCAGATGCTGCATCAATAGTTGCAAGATGCTCCATAACAAAGGTAACACTCTCTTCACTTGCAGAGCCTGCTTGTACCTGTCCAGTTATCAGGCTATCGAATATTAGTCCTTCTTGAACCTGAAGCTGTTTTCTAATTTCGCCGATACTCAGCGAAGTTTCATAAGCTGTTGTTTCAAAATTTGCAAAACGAGCATCGAGTATCATTATTGATGAGATTGCAGAGTATGCCATAAACAATACCACCAAAAAAATGATTCCAAGTAGAATAGAAAGTTTATAGATTAGCTTGAGATTTTTCATAAATAACTCCTTCATCTTTAGTGCGTAAAACCACGCAGATAATAACCTGTAACTTTATACTCTTAATTTTACATCAAGTCGGCTAAAAAATAAAGAGTATTTTGCAAAAAAGTGTCAAAAAATAGTAGATAAATATAATTGTTTGCCGGAATTTGCACTTTTAGATATATTTAAACGTATTACTTATTTATATATTTGACTAATAAAGCCGTTGCGATTATAATATAAAGAATAGTTTAGGCTATTAAATTACAAAAGGAGTGTTTTAAGTGAAGAGAGTATTTAATTTCTCAGCAGGTCCATCAGCCTTACCAGTGAGCGTTTTGGAGACCGCAGCATCCGAGCTTGTGAATTTCGGAGATAGCGGCATGTCGGTGATGGAAATGTCCCATAGAAGCCGTGACTACATCGAAATTATAAACGAAACTGAGGACTTATTGCGCTCCCTTATGAATATTCCAAGTAATTATAAGGTGCTTTTCTTGCAGGGTGGTGCCACATTGCAGTTTGCCATGGTTCCGATAAACCTTATGAAGAATAAAAAAGCCGACTATATAGTTTCTGGAATGTTTTCAGGAAAAGCGGCTAAAGAGGCGGCGAAATACGGTAAAGTTAATATCATTGCAAGTTCAAAAGAGGATAATTTTAAATTTGTGCCTAAAGTTACAAAGAGCGATATCTCACCCGATGCAGATTATCTGCATATCTGCCATAACAATACTATTTTTGGTACAAAATTTAGTTATATACCCGATTGTGGCGATATACCGCTTGTTGCCGATATGAGCTCATCAATTCTATCAGAGCCTATTGACGTTTCAAAGTTCGGCCTTATATATGCAGGGGCTCAGAAAAACATGGGGCCTGCTGGTCTTACGGTTGTTATAATTCGCGAAGATTTATTAACCCTCGTTCCCGATTTCACCCCGGATATGCTCAACTATAAAATTTTAGCAGATAACGATTCTATGCTAAATACCCCACCGACCTATTCTATTTACCTTTGCGGACTTGTCCTAAAATGGATACGCGATGAGATAGGTGGACTTGATAAAATGGCAGAGCTAAACAAAGATAAAGCGGCGCTTTTATATAAAGCGCTCGATGAGAGTAAATTATTTAGTACAGTTGCGAAAAAAGATGACCGTTCGATGATGAACGTTACCTTCACAACAAAAGACGATAAACTCGATGATAGCTTTATTGCATTTTGCAAGTCGCGTGGTATCGTTAATATAAAAGGACACAGAAGTGTTGGCGGTATGCGTGCATCAATCTATAATGCAATGCCAAAAGAAGGAATACTTCATCTTATCGAGAGCATAAAATTATTTGAAAGCGAGAATATTTAGGGGGTTATAATGAATAAAATTTGGACTGTAAATAAAATTTCAAAAACAGGTACCTCTCTGCTTGCAGAGAAGGGATATCAGTTTAGCGATGAGAGCGAAGGGGCTTTGGCTGCTATTGTTCGTTCAGCGAAACTGCACGATACTGTTTTTCAAGATTCTCTTCTCGCGATAGCAAGAGCTGGTGCTGGATATAATAATATCCCAACTGAGCGGTGCGCAGAAGAGGGGATAGTTGTTTTCAATACCCCAGGTGCTAATGCCAATGCCGTTAAAGAGATGGTTATCTTAGCTCTTATTATGGGTGGAAGAAAAGTTGCTCCCTCGCTAAAATTTGTCGAAACATTAAAAGGCAAAGGCGGAGAGGTTTCGCCGCTTATCGAGGCCGGAAAAGGCAATTTCACAGGCCCTGAAATTATGGGCAAAACGCTTGGTGTTATAGGTCTTGGCGCTATCGGTGTTTTAGTTGCAAATGCGGCAGAAGCACTTGGTATGAATGTTTATGGCTATGATCCATTTATATCGGTACAACATGCATGGGGGCTTTCAAGAAGGGTTGTTCATTCGCAGTCGCTCAAGGAAATATATGAGAAGTGCGACTATTTAACTCTGCATCTTCCATACAACGATGAGACAAAAGAGATGATTAATGATAGCGCTATTGCTTCTATGAAGGATAATGTTCGCATTCTAAACTTCGCGCGTGGTGAGCTTTGCTCTGAGAGTGCTATATTAAAAGGTATCGAGAGCGGCAAGCTTTCATATTATATCACCGATTTCCCAACGGATGCTATGATTTCAAATGATGGCGTTATAGCTTTCCCGCATCTTGGTGCATCAACGCCTGAGAGCGAAGAAAACTGCGCTGTTATGGCATCAGAGCAGATATATGATTTTCTATTAAACGGAAATATTAAAAATTCTGTCAATATGCCAAACCTCTCTGTTGAGCGCGCTGGCGATAAGAGAATATGCATTATTAATAAAAACACTGCGGGTATGATTGCGGCTATAACCGAGAAGATGTCGAGCTGTGGGGTTAATATTGCTAATATGGCGAATAAGGCGCGCGAGAGCTATGCGTATACTGTTATAGATATCGATGGAGATATAAGCGATACAGCGATCAAAGAGATAGAGGGTATCGACGGAGTTATAAGAGTTCGAGTTATTTAACTTCTTTCATTATATATAACTGAATATTGCGATAAAATTTATAGATTTATTTAAAAGCGGCTGTGGTGTCCACAGCCGCTTTTTTGCATATTACTCAAAAGTTATTTCCTCTATCTCTCGCAGTATATCTCCGATATTTTTTTGAGATACCTTCTGCGATGTATTTCTCAGAGTGCCGCACCGCAGCGGCGAGCCGCAAGGGCTCGCCGTGCTCGCACAAAGTGCGAGCGACCGCTCTTTAAAGCGGTCGCTGCGGTGCGGCAGAGCAAAATTTCTCTTCAATTAAATATAGAGAGAAAAGAGCAAATAAAAAACCCTGCAGCTATTGCCACAAGGAATTTTGGTTGCGGAACTAGGATTCGAACCCAGACAAACAGAGTCAGAGTCTGCCGTGCTACCGTTACACAATTCCGCATCGCTATGCTATTATATATTTTTTTTAATATTTTGTCAACTTTTTATTGAAAATAACAAAGTTTTATTCTATAATGGTATTAAGCTATATTTATTAATTAGATAAACCGTTTTACTTAGTACATAATGCGGCATATATCCAACTATTTGTCGCTGCAATAACCTTACATCTTATTTTAGAGATGTCAGCTGGAAAGAAGGTATAATATATGAGAGCAACGATCAAAGATATTGCGAAGATGGTAGGGTTATCTCCTGCGAGCGTTTCACTTGTTTTAAATAACAAGCCATGTAAGATAAGTGAGGCATCGAGAGAGCGAATTAAAGCGGCGGCGAAAGAGCTTCATTACCGTCCAAATCAAATCGCTCAGAATCTAAAGTCGCGCCAGAGCAACTCGATAGGTCTTATAGTCGCAAATATAAGAAATGATTTCTATTCTTCTTTTGCTAAAGGGGTTGATGAGAGCTGTAGGAAAAACGGCAAGGTACTAACCATCTGTAACTCAAATTTTGATGAACTCGAATGCCTTGAGATAATGTATAGCAGAGGTGTTGATGGAGTTATAATTTGTCTTGCATCGACAAATGGGGTAGAACAGATAAAATTAGCAGTCGATTCCGTCGAGGAGAATGGAATACCATATTTTCTTTTAGATAAAACAGTTGAAAGAGAACACTCAAACTTTGTTCTAACCGACCATAAGCTTGGGGGGTATCTTGCAACAAAGCATTTAATTGATAATGGGCACAAAAAAATCGCCTGTATAACAGGTCCGTCTCATATAGAGGGTTCAAAAAGCAGACTTCGCGGATATAAAAAAGCGCTTGAAGAAGCGGGAATTACCTTTGATGAGAGTATCGTTATTCCGGGAGCTTATTTATATGAAGATGGATATGATAATGCGCAAAAGATTACCCAGATGAAAGATGTTACTGCGATTTTCACATTCAATGATATGCAAGCATTCGGACTATACAATAGATTGAAAGAGCTTGGAAAAAGCATCCCAGATGACTATTCAATAGTGGGGTACGATGACCACCTCTACGCTTCACTAACAAGCCCACCGCTAACAACAGTTAATCAGCCGATATACGATATGGGAGTTAGTGTTGGGGAAGCGATAAGTAATTTACACGTTGACGGTGAGCGGGTCGTTCCACCAATAATATTTGAACCGAAGCTCGTTATTCGGGATAGCGTTCGCAAAATAGATAAATAAAATCTACAAAGAAACAGTGCAACTGATGCTTGCACTGTTTTTTTAATACAATTAAAAAATAGTTTAAGATTTCCAACTTATGGCAAAAAACATAAAGCGTTTTACTATAAGATAACCAATTTTATGAAAGAATTTTTGTCTATATTGCACTAAAGTGAAATTTCAAGTTTGTTAATCTTTATCGTCTTTTATGTTTGACATTTAATTAATTGAAATGATAAGATTTAAATATAGGGTTACATAAACATGTAGATTTATGGTTGATGGTTACATTGTTTTTAGGTAAGAAAATTATGAAAAGAAAAAGTATAACACTAACACTTATTTTATTTATGGTATTTGCAGCACTGCCGAATATGCAGCTTGTATTCGGTAATCCCGTATCATATGGGATTACCGTTGGAGGGGTTTTAGTTGATGAAACAAATGCAAGTGACATCCCGGTTGCAGGCGGAACAGCAAGCTATACGCCGGCGGCCGGGGAAACACCCTCGAAACTGACGCTCAATAGCACCACTATAACAGGTGCTATAATAACAGATGAAAATCTGATTATCGAGTTTAACGGTACAAGCAGTATATCGGCAAGTGATGGTTATGCTATCAGCCCTGTTAATACCGAAATGCCTACTGGAAATACAATAACGCTCACATCGTCTACCAATGGAACTCTGTCCATTACAGGACAGGGCGGTATCTTTATGACAACTGTTATGCAGAATGGCAATGTTGATATCGATGCGACTTCATGGAATGGTATTTATGGGTCGGTATCTTCGAGCGGTGGAGTTTTAGATGTTTACAGCGAATCATCATTTGCGCTGTTTAGCGGTGTTGCTACGAGTAATGCAAATGCTGTCGTCAATGCTTCAAGTAAAAACAGCTCTGCAATCAGCGGATCTATTCGCGTGTATGGCGGTTCAGTTACTGCAATTAGCGAAAACGGATATGCCGCAATCGCAGCTGTTACTGTAAACTGTGGCTACTTTGAAGGAGTTGGCACAGTACAAGCTTTGGCGCTAGATGCAGGCACAGATACCACAGCGGTATCTGGTGCAATGTATGATTTTGGTGACTCAAAAGAAACTGCTACAAAAAATGTTTCCCCGATTCCAACTGGTCACTCGGCTAACAAATATATAAAACTCCACAATAGCAGTTGTGGAGATGGCGGAACAGGTGGTACTGGCGGAACTGGTGGTACTGGCGGAAATGGTGGTACTGGCGGAAATGGTGGTACTGGCGGAACTGGTGGAACTGGTGGTGGCGATGACGGCATTACTTTAGTTGCGAATGATATCACTGTCGATTACACAGGCACAAGCCTTACAGACAGCGATATAACAGGATCATATCAGATATTTGGTGACCCCGTTAGTGGTAGTTTTAGCTTTATTGGCACTCCTGACCTTAAAAATGCACAGAGCGAAACGGTTGTGGATGTTAGATTTACTCCAGATGATAGTTCATATCCAACTAAAGATACAACAATTAATCTCACTATTCGGCCAATACACGCATCTATAACTATTGTTTTGAATCAAACCAGCATTTTTGTTGGAGACACTCTTCCAACTGCATCGCTTGTATATACGGGGTTTCTCCCTGTTGATCTTAAAACTCCAGTGGCCATTCCGCATACAGGCGTTATGGAGAGTGTAGATGAGCCAATATACAGCGGTATGCCTGAAAACAGTAATACCGCGGCAACTTATACTGTCAAGTGGACAAACGCGACTGAAATGGTGAATTCTATAGAAGAGCTTAGCTTTAGTGACAACTATACAATCACAACCAAAACACAAACTGTATTTTTAATAAATGACAGAACAATTCCACCACCAAATGTCTTGGTGGCAGAAGATATTATTGTCGACTATACAGGTGTAAGCCTTACTGACGACGACATAAACGGATATTACGCATACAGCGGCAACATCACTGCTGGCACCTTTAGTTTCATCGGCACGCCAGACCTTATAAATGCACAAACCGAAACTGTTGTAGATGTTAGATTTACCCCACAGTTTGCCACAGTACCCATACAGGATACGACAATTAAAGTTACAATAAGAAAAGTTGAAGCTACAATAAAGCTTGCTTTAAGTGCTAATGCTTTGACAGTTGGTGACACTCTTCCGACAGCTTCACTCATCTACGATGGTTTCTTGCCAATTGATCTCCAAACTCCAGTAGCGATTCCGCATATGGGTGCAGTTGAGCCTGTTGCGCACCCCACATATAGTGGTATGCCAGCAAACAGCAACACCGCCGGAAGTCACACTGTTATCTGGACAAATCCAGATGAAATGATAGAGGATATCGAGGCATTGCCATTTGGTCGCAACTATAATATAACCTATACCGACCGTGAGCTGCTAACAATAACTGCGGTTACAACACCAACGACACCACCAGCTCCAACGCCGACTCCAACTCCAACACCAGATCCAACACCAGATCCTGAGCCGGAACCAGAACCAGCACCTACGCCTGAACCAGAGACGGAGCCTGAGTCAGAACCGGAAACAGAACCTGCGCCTGAACCAGAGCCTGCGCCTGAACCAACGCCGAATCCAAACCCAAACCCGAATCCTGGAGTAACAGTAACACCCGAAGGTGATGTTGATATCGAAACAGGAAGACCAGGTGAAACGCCCTCTGATGTATTTGTTGATGAAGAGGCATTAGACCCTGAGCGGTATGAGATTGAGGATGGAGTTATAACCATTGATAAAGATGTATTCGAGGGGCTTGATGGCGATGTTAATGTTCGAGTGGAATATGATGATGGAAGCTCGCTTGATAGCGTTATAATCACCGATAATGGTGTTCCTCTATCGGGTACGATTGACCTTGGAAGGGCTTGGAGCCTGTTTGATCTTATTATGACAGTGCTCACCTTAGTTTTGGCGGCATTCTATCTTGGTTGGAATAAAGGTGTTGATAACGTTCTTGATAAAAAAGATAGAATAGATAGAAATATAGAGATTGAATACGGGAATAAACGCAAAATATTCTTCGCACTTGCAGCGATTTTGTTTATAGCGAGTGTTGTCCTGCTAATTCTCACCCAGGACTTTACAGCCCCAATGACTATATTTGATATTTATAGTCCGATATTTGCAGCACTGGTCGTTATACAAACTGTTTTTGGAGTAATTCTAACAAGAAGCTATAAAGACAAAGAGAAATATGCAGAGAAATAGATTATAAAATTTAGTAAAACGAATCTTAAAAAACAGCGTGATTACCCACGCTGTTTTTTGCTTCAAATATCTTATAAATAATGTATACAATTTTCTTGACAATAAAAAACATTGTGCTATAATTCAGTCTTAGAGCCTATAAAAATCATACTTAAATAGATAGAAATTAAAAGAGGGAAATATGCTAAAAAAATTTATTGGTGATAAAGCTTTTTACCGCAAAGTTTTGGTGATAGTTTTGCCTATTATAGTGCAGAATATTATAACAAATTTCGTAGCACTCGTTGATAATCTAATGGTAGGACAGGTTGGAACTGAGGAGATGTCGGGCGTTGCGATTGCAAACCAGATAATATTTATCCTCTACTTATCTATATTTGGAATTATCGCAGGTGTTGGGATATTTGGGGCGCAGTTTTTTGGAAAAGGTGAGATTGAGGGATTTAAAAATACATTTAGATTAAAGTTTATATCTGCTTTATCAGTAGCGGTCATTGGTATTGCTATATTTATATTTTTTAGAGGCCCACTTGTCAGTCTTTTTTTGAGCGGCGGCGATAGCGGAATAGACCCTATAAAAACCCTTGCCTTCGGCACCGACTATATCCTTATAATGACCCTTGGATTTATTCCTTTTACTCTTGTGCAGGTTTATGCAAGCTATCTGCGTGAAGCAGGCGAGACGCTGCTACCTATGAAAGCGGGCATTATTGCAGTTATAACAAATACCGTTTTAAACTATCTGTTAATCTTTGGAAATTTTGGTTTCCCAGAACTTGGCGCAATAGGTGCCGCAGTCGCAACTGTTATAGCGAGATATGTTGAGTTTTTAGTGATACTAATTTCAGTATTAAGAAATAAAAAGAAATTTTTCTTCTTTGAGGGAGTTTATAAAAAGCTAACTGTTCCAATTGAGCTTATTTCTACTGTCGCAAAAAAAGGTTCACCGCTTTTTATAAATGAAATCTTCTGGTCGATTGCTATTTCAACTCTATTTGGGATATATTCTATCCGAGGCCTCTCGGTAGTTGCCGCATTCAACATTTCAAATACCGTCGTCAATCTCTTTAACGTTGCCTCTCTCTCGATGGGCAATGCTATGGGAATTATAATAGGTCAGCTTCTTGGCGCTGGTGAGAATGAAAAAGCGCGTGATAATGTTCGAAAGCTTATATTTTTATCGGTTATGTTAAGCGCTTCAATTGCGCTAATTGAGATTGTTGCAGCTCCGTTTATCCCGCTTTTATACAACACCACTTCAGAAGTCAAAATGCTTGCAACGCAGTTTTTGCGAATTGCCGCTCTGCACCTACCCCTCTCTGCTTTCACAGCTTGCTGCTACTTCACCCTCCGCTCAGGCGGCAGAACAATAATAACTATTATCTTTGATTCTGTTTCGCTTTGGGTAGTTAGTATTCCAGTTGCCATTTTCCTCGTGACCAGTACATCAATACCCATCGAGCAGGTATATCTTGTTGTTTTATTCTGTGACCTTATAAAAGCAACTCTCGGACTTATACTTGTTAAAAAAGGGATATGGATTCGAAATATTATTTCATAATATGATCTTTTTATAATATAGGTTGCAAGATAATAGATTAAAATATAGCGCTTGATGTATTAAATTATTTTAAAGCGCTATAAAAAAATCTCTACCTATCAAGATACAAAATATCCTCTTCTTTTGGAAGAGCAAACTTAACAGCTTTGCTATGGCTTGTAAGTCTTTTTAGTGAAACAGCGCTAATGCGGCTGTTTTTGTTTGTTTTAAAATAGTAGGTTTTTGACTGTGAGCAGATAGCAGAGGTTGCAAGGGTGATGTCAAAGTGGGTTGCGGCTTTATCACCGGCTATTATTCCAAGGGGAATATCTACCGATTTTAAAATCGAAAAAGCAAGATTTATCCCACCTTTTTCATCTTTTGGTTTTGGTGCATATTCGCGCAAAATAGCAGCTCGAACAAACCTCGATGGAGATGAGTAACCGCCTGGAAGGCCAAATCCTCCGCCCTGATTTAACCCGAAATCTGAAATCTCGATATTTGATATTTTCTTTTTGCCGCTCGGCAGATTATCAACCTTTGTGTAGTTTCGAAGGTTAGTTATATGCCAAGAATATTCAGGGCTGTTTGCCAAAATGCCTATGCTATTTCGATAAACTGCTATTCCGTCTTTTGCGGGCTCTAAGATAATCGCCTCACCACTCCTATCGCAAAAAATATAATGGACAGACATTTTATGTCCCATAATAAGCTCATCGGTGAGATTTATAGTTTTGGTAGCTAAAACAACCTCTTCTACCGTCTTAAACTGCGATAGAATATATGAAACAAAAAAGGCAGGATGGATATTTGTTTTCATAGAATCTGCTTTTTGATAGTAACCGTAATCGGGGAAGTTTAAAAGTCCGCCAATTAGTCCTTTATCATTTATACCATCGACCAAAATAGGGGTTTTAAGTCCGCTTATCTCCATCCCGACAAACCCATATTTCACCCTTATTTCGTCCCCTTTAATATCCTCTGCAGAGAAGGAAAGAGCCTCCCCTTTTGGATAGAAACCAATTGCGTTACTACTCAAATCGCCAAAAAAGTCGTATGTTCGAGCGAAGATGTTTTTGTTATCCTCTGTTTTTAGAGTGATTGCAGTGCATCCAAAATCCATATTGACCACCTCGATAAATTAATAAATTAACAATAGTATAACCGAAAATTAATTGTCTAACAATAGAATAACCGATTGAAGATAGATTAATTTTATGGTATATTTTTTTTATTGAAACAAAAATCGAAATTACAAACACAATAATTATATAAAGGCTGAATTTATGGAAGAGAAAGAGATAATTAAACTTGTCAGAGAGGCAAAATCAGGCAGCGATGAGAGCTTTGAAGCGCTTTATAGTTTTATCTATAAGAAACTTTATAGCTATGCAAGATACTCCCTTCGGACAAATGAAGATGCTGAAGATGCGGTTATGGCGGCAGTTACTGATGCATATACCGGAATAAAACGGCTTCGAGACGAAGGAAAGTTTACCCCGTGGATTATGACTATTCTGCAAGCAAAGATAAATAGAGCTATTAAAGGGTACTATAAAAACGAAGATGACGCCGAATATGAGGGCTTCACCCTTGAGAATACGAGTATAAGAGCTGATTTAGCGGCGGCAGTTGGAAAGCTCGATTTGCAGAGCAGGCAGATAGTTGTTTTAAGCTACATATATGGCTATAAGGGCGAAGAAATTGCGCAGATTTTAAATATAAATCATGCAACGGTGCGAACAAAGCAGCGGAGAGCGATTTTAAAATTAAGAGAGGAGATTGGCGATGAATAACTTTGAAAAAACAGAAGATTTTCTAAGCAGTGAGCTTCTTCTGCTTGAGCCCAGCGAAAAGCTTTCACCAAAAGCGGTTATGAAAAAGCTGCGATTTAAAAAGTATCTCGGGTTTGCGCGAAATGTTGCCGCCTCTTTTCTTGTTATAGCGGCCGCAGTTGCTGTATTTATCTCTCAAAACTATGGCGAAAATGCCGTTTTAGAGGACGCACAGATGATGGAGCGCGGTGCTGATATACTGCAGGGCGGCGGTAGCGATGAAACGCAGGGTGAGCTTGGGGGATACAGTGTTGACGGATATTTGCCCGATGAAGCTACTGGCGGCGCCGAAAATGGCGAAGTTATGGATGGTATAGCCTATCTCGGAGGTAGTACAGAGGGAGAAACCGATTCTTATACTACCGAAGATAGTATTGAAGAGCTTTATGACCTCGATTATAAAACCCCTTGTTTTGTTGAAAATGGCATCTTTTCAAACGGGGATAAAACTTTGGGAATTGAGGGTTTTTATCCTCTTGATTTCCTTGTTTATTCTCTTTCAGATATATATCTTTTTGGACAAAACGATGGAGATTTAGCGGTATATAAAACTGATGATGAGCTAAGCTATGCAGAGAGGGTGCTTTTGATAGGGGAGGCGCAGTTTGTTTATGGGGGCAAAGAAAATGGGGAGATTTATATATCTTTCACCACGACAGATAGCGACTTTGCAAAAAATAATATCGAATATGAAGGTGATATAGCCGAGGGTGAAATAGTTGTTGAGATTATGATGAATCCAAAAACCTTTGAAATATCGGTTACCTCACTCGAAGCAGTTTCTGATATGCTTATAACTGTTGATGAGGATGAATAAGGGGGCAAGATGAAAACAAAGCTTATTATTGCAGCGGTTATGGTTATTATATTTAGCATAGCGGCCACGATGTTTTTTAGCATGACATCAAGATATACAGAAGCGGTAGGTATCGCTATCGTTGCCGATGGGGGATTGCTAATTGTTGTCGATGATATGCCGATAGCAGTTTCGAATCAAAGCCTTGATGATGAGCTATTTAGTGAGGTAAAAACAGGTGATAAAGTTGAGATTACCCATGATGGTGTAGCAGAGAGTTATCCTGCGCAGACAGGAGTTTATAGACTCGAGATTATAGAATCCGACTGCTTTGATGAGATATCACAAAGCACGATAGATAGCCTTGCCAATATGGGCTGGATTGCTGTTTTGCATAGTTAAAAAATAAATTATTAAAGTATTAGTTTTGTTAAAGTGGAGATTTAATGTGGTAGATATTGAAAATTGGTTGGAAGAGTATAAGAAAGCTATAATTAATTGTTTTGCAAGCAGAGCATTATTTATTGGATTACAAGGTAGTTACGCCCGAAAAGAGGCTTCTGAACAGAGTGATATTGACGTTGTACTTATTTTGGATAAAGTTGATATGAACGATTTAGTGACCTATCGAAATCTTGTTGCTAAACTTTCGCACCGAGAGTTGCTTTGTGGTTTTGTGTCCGGAAGAGATGAACTTAAATGTTGGAATGAAGGTGATTTGTTCCAGTTTTATTTTGATACAGTTGCGTTGCACGGAAGTCTTGAAACAATTATCCCGAAAATAACCGAAGAAAATGCAAAGCAGGCTTCTTTGGTTGGTGCGTGCAATATTTATCATGCTTGTAGCCATAATTTTTTGCACGCTCAAGAAGTTGACACCCTAAAAATGTTATATAAATCTGCTTTTTTTGTTATGCAAGCAGATTATTACTGCAAAACAGGGTTATATATAAATAGCCGTTGCAAAATGCAAGAAATAGTAGAAGCAGAAGACGAATTTATTTTACAAACATTACGCTGCCCAACTATTATCGACCTAAATACACTACAAGAGTACTCTCAAAAATTGCTTGAATGGTCAGGGAATCTTATTTTTAAATATGGGACAAAATGAGTATATAACTGCATGAGTAGTTATATAGCATTATGAAGATAATATGCACAAAGCAAAACTACCACTATCAAAAAATGACAGTGGTAGTTTTTTCTTTATTATCATCCGTATAGTGGCGGATGTTTTATCTGCTATGCAAAGCAGCTTGTTATTCTAAAAGGATTAACCGAGTTCGCGCTCGAGCTCACGAACGTTTTTGCAGTACTCAGCAACGATGCTCTCGATAACAGGACCGCCCCAGTTGCCGCCCTCAAAGCATGTTCCAACAAGTGCTGCGTTTGCAGTTTTAAGTCTTCTCTTACAGTTCTCAACGTCTGTTCCGCCGCCGAGGATAACAGGAACATCGCCGAGCTCTTTAACTGTTTTAACAAGTGTTTCATTGAGCTCCTCGTCTTTATTGTATATCTCGATAGCATTAGCTCCAGCTCTCATTGAACGCATTGTAAGCTCTTTGATCTGACCAAGGTCGCCGGTACCTTTGAAGTGGTAGCCAGCGATTTCGCTTATCATTGAAACGTCGCGAGCGCCGATAAGGTTTCTGTAATGCATAACCTTTGCAGTTTCAGCTTTAACAGTTCCTATCATGCCTTTACTCTCGCCAACTAAAACGCTGCATCTTGTGAAATCAGCGCCACAAGCTTTAGCAACTGCAAGTGATGGGGTTATGCAGTTCCACATAAGCTGAACACCTATTTTAAAGTCAGGTCCCATAAGGTCGCGAACTCTTGCGCCAATCATTGATAGAGTTGCAACTCTTGCGTAATCTGTATCATCTTTGTCATCATAGATACCATCAACTGCCTGAAGTAGACAACCGTCAGCACCACCGTTTTTAAGCGCTGTAACGTCTTTTAGAGCTTTGTCAAGCATCTTCTCAACATTTCCCTCTTCATAAAGTGGGGTGCTTGGCATTGGTAGCAGGTGGACAAGACCTAAGATGAGCTTTTTGTTTCCTAAATTTTTAAACATATTTTTTCCTCCTTATATTAATCAATGAAAACAATTTCACTTGATTTTATGGTATTTATTTTGCCATCTTGGCTAAATAGCGGATTTGAAGCGGACATTCCGCCGAAATGCTCATAGTCATTTTTGATAGCGATATAGTTTGCAAGCATAGCTATCGGGATAAAGTTCATAGTTGGGTTTAGATGCTCATAGCTTGTCTTTGGCATCTGGACAACGTCAACACCCTCGATAAATGCATCCGCATCAGCATCTGTTACAACAAATGCGTTTCTATCCGATAGTATCATCGAGTTTATAGTTTCAACTGAGCGTGAGAATGCATTGTTGTTTGTAAATGCAACTGCGATATTTCCGATAAGCGGACGCTCTCTCATAAAGAAGTTTATATGGCACCAGTCCTCTGAATCGTTTAGACAGCAGAGTGAGCCATAGTATTCAAAGAATTTAGCGGCACCGAAGTATGCTGTTGCAAAGTCTGAACCAGCTCCAACAAAATCATAGCCTTTTTTATCTTTATATTTATCTGCAAGGGCGAAAGTTTGCTCATCAAGTGAAGTTAGGTTTTCCTCACTACAAACTTTATTAACATGCTCTTGTATCGCCGCTCTTTGCTTATCTGCCTCTTCTTTTGTTATAACGCCGAGGACCTGTCCCGCATAAAGACCGAGTAGGATAGTTGTTAAAACAGAATTAACATAGCTTATAGCCTGAGCTGAAATAGCTTTCATCGAAATGGTTGGTTTTGCAACTGCAAGGATATGGTTTGCTGCAACCGACATACGAGCTTCTGGGTTTGCAGTTAGTGCAACAGTTGTACAGCCTTTTTTTGTAGCTCTCTGCATAGCTTCAGTAACGCGTGCGCCGCTTCCTGAAACGCTGATAACTATAACCAGAGTTTGCTTTAAATCCTCATCATCGTCAAAGTAATAATCACGGCTAACATCTATTGTGCGAAGTGGGTGATAGTCGCGCCCTTTAAACATTCTGCTACAGAATGCTTTTGTTGCAAGTGTTGCTGCATAAGAGTCTCCACAACCTGTTATGATAACTCTTTTTGTGTTTTTGATAATTTCTGGTGTAATTACTTCCTTGATATGTTCATCACTCATATAAGCAAGAATATCAGCTGCAACCTGCGGAAACTCTGAAAACCCTGCCTTCATATTCATATCTCTGCTCATAAACTACCTCTTTCTTATTTTATTTCGACACATTTTTCAATGTGTTGTTTAACGCTAATTTCTGCAAAATCCATAATCTCATCCGAAATAAATGGATAAGGTCCCTCTGCCGCCGCACAGATTGATGCTGCGATATTTGCCCGTGCTACGATAGTTTGCATATTTTCGCCCTCGCAAAGTGAATAGGTAGCGGCCGCAACTGCCGTATTTCCGCAACCCGTTTCATTTACGAATGGGAGGATATTTATAGATGGTGAAAATAATATTTTCCCCTCTTTTATAATATAGCTACCGCGGCTCCCAACCCTGTATAAAATGCATTTTGAGGGCAGTGCTGTTAGTTTTTCAAGCATTCTTTTATCATCGTTTGCCTCTATATTAAAAAGCAGTGATGCTTCATGCTTGTTTACCGAGAACAAATCGGATAGGGGTAGGATATCGCGAATTTTCCCTATATCATTGCCACAGTTCCAGTGCTCAAGCTCATATCCTATTTTAAGGCCAAATTTTTCTTTTATATCGTAAAGCTTCTGCCAGATAATTTTATCAACGCCTGAGGTTAGATAGATGCCTTTAGTTTCGTTTTCTGCTGCGATAGCAATATCTTCGGGTTTTGTCCGAAGATAGCCGAGATTTGCGTCACCATAGACCGATTTTGATATCTCACGGTAACCATCAGATTCATAAGTTAGCGTAAATCTGTTGCAATGCTCGCTTCGAACCAAAACACTCTCATCGGATACCCCGTTTTTAATAAGCCAGTCGCCATGGCCATCTTTATCATAAAAATCGCGACCAACTCTTGAGACGAGTCTAACCGATTTCGTGAAAAGTCGAATTCCCATAAGTCCGAAAAAGGCAGGGCCACCAATAGCATACTCGCTTTTTTGGCCATTTTCAGATATAACTTCGTCAATAACGATATTTCCGCAAGCAAGATACTCACTCATAATCTATATAACTTTAACGCATTTTTCCGCTTGCTTTTTGATTATTTCCATTCCATCTTTCATGATTTCATCGGTGAAATGCGGGAATGGGCCAAATTGAGCGCAGTTATAACCAGCTGAAACATTCGCCGCCGCAACTATCATCTCAGGACTCCATCCTTCAGTTAGAGCATAGCCTGCGGCACCAGTTGAATTATTTCCACAACCTGTTTGATCAACATACGGATAGATATCAATAGATGGACAGAACCATGCGCCATCAGGAGTTACCGAGAATGCTCCGCGCTTGCCAACTCGATATAGAGTATATCCGACAGGTAGCTTTTGAAGCTCTTTTATTATTGCAATGTCATCTTCTCTATCAATGTTAAAAAGCTTTGAAGCTTCGTTATAGTTTAGTGAGAAACCATCGGCATAACCTATAACGTCGCGAATTAAATTAACATCGTTGCGACAATTGAAATGCTCAAGCTCCCACATGATTTTAAAGTTATACTGCTGCTTTATAGCATGAAGTTTTTCCCAGAAAACCTTATCAACTCCCATCGCCATATACATACCGCGAACATTGCCATTCATAGCAGCTGCTATATCTTCAGGGCTTGTCTTTATATATCCAAGGTGCTCTTGACCATAGACCGAAACAACATTTCGACCACTTCCATCGGAGTTGTAATCAAGTAGGAAACATGAACAGTTCTCAAGCTCAACTCGAACAGACTCATCTGATATACCGTTTTTGACCATCCAATCGCCATAGCTATCTTTATCATAAAAATCGCGGCCGACTCTTGATACGAGCTTAACATTTTCGGTGAAAAGCCTCATTCCGGCAAGGGCAAAAAATGCAGGTCCACCCATATGCCTATCGCTTTTTGCTCTGCCCGGTTCTATTGTTTCATCACTCATAACATTTCCGCAAGCTAAATATTCTATCATAAAAACACCTCTTTTCGAATTTTCACCTATAATAATACCATATTTTAGAGGTTTTTAGGATAATTAAACTGCACAAATAAGTTGTGATAAAATTAGTGAGTTTGCGAAGTTTTATTAGTTTGTCTATTTTGCCTTTATTATTTTTTGAATTGATAAGCGGTGAGCGTTTGACAGAATTTCGGCGACAGGAGGCGCAAAAACCACCCCGGGGGGTTTTTTAGCACAAAATTAGACATTTTCGAACCCCGCCGTTAGCCAAACCGCCACCAGCCCCCCCAATTATTTCAGAA
>CAYJGN010000010.1:14520-26236 GCA_964369635.1 uncultured Oscillospiraceae bacterium | reverse complement strand
CCCCCGGAGCCCCAAAACCCCCCGGGGGGGGTTTTGGCGCAAAATGGGCGACTTTGCCGACCCGCGCGGTGCGCCAACGCGCCGCCGGCCGCCGATATTCTTGCAGAAAACTTATCCTTATTTCACTAAACCACTATGCAGATTTTATACCACCCCAAAAGCTCCTATTATCCTCTGCAAAACCTTTCGCCCCTTTTCTTGAAATATAAAAAGCACCTCTGCTTAACAACAAAGTTAAACAAAGGTGCAAATTCATATTATCTTTTGCAAACTTGGTAGTTTGCATTTAAACCTCTGCTTTTAGCAGCTGGTTTTTAGCTGTCTGTTCCCAAACTCCTGATTTCATTTTCTTATCTCTGCCTCTGCGAGCGCTGTCCTTTAATGCAGTGCCGCAACATCCCAAATATTCATAGCATATTCAGAAACGCTTCTGTCAGCTGCGAAAATTCCAGCGTTTGCCGTATTTATAAGGCTCTTTTTCGCAAATCCCATTTTGTCGCTGTATATCTCTGAAACTTTGCGCTGAGCGGCAAGATAACTATCAAAATCTGCAAAAACCATATACGGATCGGTGTTTTTAAGGTTTATAACGATATCTGAGAAGTTATAGCCGAGACTGCCGTTCTCGCAGTAGTCGAGAGCATTGCGAATAACCTCGTTTTGACGGTAATAGTCTATTGGATTATAGCTCTGTTTTAGCGCATTAACTTCCTCAGTGCGAAGTCCAAATAGAATCATATTCTCATCACCAACAGCATCGTATATCTCAACATTAGCTCCGTCAAGCGTTCCGAGAGTTATAGCGCCATTAATCATAAACTTCATATTACCAGTACCGGAAGCCTCAGTGCCTGCAAGTGAAATCTGCTCTGAAATATCTGCGGCTGGCATCAAAATCTCGCTTTTTGTTACCGAATAATCCTCAAGATAGATAACCTTTAGAAGATCTTTGGTCTGTGGGTCGTTATTAACGAGCTTTGCAATCGAGCAGATAAACCTAATGATCTGCTTTGCAAGGTAGTACCCTGGTGCTGATTTTGCACCGAAAATATAAGTTCTTGGGGTATAATTCCCATTTGGATTTTGTTTTATCTCATTGTAAAGCGCTAAGATATGCAGAGCATTTAGATGCTGCCTTTTATACTCATGAAGTCTTTTAACCTGAACATCAAATATCGAATCAGGATTTAAAACTTCGCCTGTCTCGCGGAGCATAAAATCTGCAAATCTCTCTTTTGCCCCTCTTTTAATCTTGATTATATCCAGAAGTACCTTTTTATCATCGGAAAATTCAAGCATCTTTTTAAGTGCAAGCGGATTTTTATTAACATCCTCGCCCGATAGTTTGCATGCCAAATCGTATAGCGGTCTATTGCTTTGATATAGCCATCTTCTATATGCTATACCGTTTGTAACGTTCGTGAATTTATGCGGTGAAAGGTTATAAAAATCGCGAAATACCGACTGTTTTATAATCTCCGAGTGGAGCTTTGAAACGCCATTTACCGAATGAGAACCTATAACCGAGAGGTTTCCCATCTTTATCTTATTTCCGCTGACAATCTCCATATTGCGGATAGAGCTTTCTGCGACTTCGCTATCTCTGCAATCCTCGACAAATCGTCTGTTTATCTCGCATATAATCGTGAAAATACGAGGTAAAAGCTCTTTAATAAGCCCAATATCCCATTGCTCAAGTGCTTCTTTCATAACAGTGTGGTTTGTATATGCGAATGTTTTTGTAGTGGTGTCCCACGCATTATCCCAGCTATATCCGCACTCATCAATTAGTACCCTCATAAGCTCTGCGATAGCGAGTGCTGGGTGGGTATCGTTTATATGAATTGCAACCATGTCGCTGAAATTTTCAAGTTTTCCATAAACTGCAATATGCCTTTTTATAATATCGGTAATTGAAGCGGCGCAGAGAAAATACTGCTGGCGAAGTCGCAAGCTTTTTCCCTCTCTGTGGTTATCATTCGGGTATAGAACTTTACTTATAGCCTCAGATAGCGAGCTTTGCGCAGCGGCACCGAGATAGTCCCCTGAATTGAACAGATTCATATCTATCGAAGGACTGCTTGCCTTGAAGAGACGAAGTGTTGCAACGCTATCGGTCTTATGGCCGCTTATTATCATATCATAAGGCACTGCGTGAACATTCTGGTAGTCGAGATGGGTAATACCATTGTGCTTATCGCTCCAATGCTCCTCAACTCTACCCCCAAAACGCACCTCAACGGTATCTTCCGTTGCTTTATTTAACCAAACGCTTCCATTCTCAAGCCAATCATCTGGCTGCTCATGTTGCCATCCGTCAACAAGCTTTTGTTTGAAAATTCCATATTCGTAAAGAATAGAGTAGCCGATAGCAGGATACCCTTGCGTTGCCATACCATCGAGAAAACAAGAAGCAAGGCGTCCAAGGCCGCCATTTCCAAGTCCTGCATCAGGCTCTATCTCAAGAACCTTCTCAAGATTTATCCCGCTCTCAGATAAAACTGCCTCGCAGGTTTCATATAGCCCTAAATTCAAAAGATTATTTTTAAAGCTTCTGCCGACCAGAAATTCAAGACATATATAATAAATTCTCTTTGATTTATGGTCGCGAACTTTGTTTCGGTACCGAATAGCCTTTGAGTTTAGGATTTCATTAACAGTCAGCGCCATAACGTTATAAATTTCTTCGTTTGTGGCATCTGTCAATTTCTTATCATACGTTACTTGTAACTTATACTCAAAAAGATTTTTAAGAGTTGCTCTATCAAGATTTAGTTCCATAATCCACCTCCATTGTGAATAACTTTCTTTTAATTTTAATTATAAGCGATAATTTTTAAAAAATAAAGTAAAATTAGTGTCTTTTAATCAAAAAAAACTTTATTTAGATTATTTTGTATGATAAAATATATATATATTTTTTACAAGGAGAGTAAAATGGACAGTTTAACAAGAGTTAAAATAAAAATTCAAGGTAGCGATTATAACATCGTTGGCGATGAAAGGGAAGAGCATATAAGCGAGCGCGCCGCAAAACTCGACGATAAAATCTCAAAGCTTCTTGAGAAAAATCCCCGTATAAACCTATCAGGTGCCGCTATTCTATCAGCGCTTGACTATGCAAACGATGCATATAAATCAAACAGAGCATCGGATAATCTTCGAAGCCAGATAAAAGATTATCTTGAGGATAGCGCAAAGGCGCGAATTGAAGTTGAGGAAGCAAAGCGTGAGATAGATAAGCTTCGCCGCGATATAAAAGATCTCCGTGCTATTATTGCCGAAAAAGAAGCTGTTATAAACGGTTGATGAAAAGCGAGATATTAGCACCAGCTGGGAGCTTTGATAGCCTTCGCGCCGCGGTTGACGCTGGGGCAGATGCTGTCTACCTTGGGTTTACCGATTTTTCAGCGAGGGCATCGGCTAAAAATTTCGACTATTCGAATTTCGGTGAGGCGGTAGAATATGCCTATACTCGAGGGGTTGAAATATTTATCGCACTAAATACGGTAATAGTTTCCAAAAAAGAACTAATAAAAGCAGTTGAAATTGCAAAATTCGCATTATCATGCGGCGTTTGCAATTTTATTGTGCAAGATTTAGGGCTTGCAAGGATTTTGGGTGAGATGTCGGATAAGGTGCGGCTTCATGCTTCAACCCAAACTTCACTCACAACAGCTGCAGCTGCAAATTTTCTCTCGCCGCTCGAGTTTTCAAGATATGTTCTTGCGCGTGAGCTGACGATAGAAGAGATAGCGAAATACACAGATGATGTTTCTGGCGAGAGCGAAGGATTTATCCACGGAGCCCATTGCTATTGCATATCAGGACAGTGCTACCTTTCAGCATTCTGCGGTGGACGCTCAGCAAACAGGGGAAGTTGCGCTCAACCCTGCAGACAACCCTTTTCGGGTGACTATCCGCTATCCCTCTCCGATTTATCATTTATCGACCACAAAGAGAAACTCGAAGAGATAGGGGTAAGCTCCTTTAAAATTGAAGGTAGGCTTAAAAGAGCTAAATATGTTGCGGCGGCAGTCGAGGCTGTTTCACTTGGCAAAAAAACAAAAATCCTCTCCGATATCTTCAGGCGAGGAGAGCATACCGATGGCTTTCTAACTGGTAAACGAGACAGCTCGATGTATGGGGTGCGCGATAAAGGTGATGTTTTGCTATCAAACAAAGCGATAGAGAGCTTTAAGATGCCAGAGGAGAAAAAAATGCCGCTCGATATAGAAGTATCTGTTTTGAGCGATAAGTTTAGCGCAAAGTTTATCTTCGGGGAAATAGCTGTTTTGGTAGAGGGTGAAAGACCATCTCCCTCAAAAAACAAACCGCTCGATGAGAGTTCGCTAAAAGATTCTCTATCAAAGCTCGGTGACAGCCCTTTTTATCTAAACTCATTTAAAGCAGAGATAGAGGATAACCTATTCCTATCAAAATCAGAGATAAATGCTCTTCGACGCTTGGGGGTAGAAAAAATTATAAAAAAACTTCTGCCGGCGCCAATTGAGAGCGAAGTACCAAGATTTGAATATAGCGAGCGAGCGAAGCGCCGCGGCGAGCAGTTTGGGGTTTTCCTATCTGCAAATCAGATAAATGATAATATATATTCATTTTTTGATAAGATATTTCTGCCAAATGACGAGATAAAAAAGCTCGAAAGTCGATTTTTAGAGAAGGTAAATAGCATTTTGCCGATAAGCTTTAAAGAACACTGCGAGATAATAGGCGATAGTCCGCTCTGCGAAGGATTTGATGGAATAGCGGCGGCGAAGGCGGTCGGCAAAAATCCAGTAGCCGATTTTTCGCTCAATATAACAAACGCAGAGGCAGCAAAAACCCTTTCTTTGCTCGGGGTAAGTTCTCTTGTAATATCGCCTGAGTGCAGTGTGAGTGAAGCGAAGTTTTTCCCCTCGGATATCGCTGTTGGAATTTGTGGATATGGCAAAATGCCTGTTATGAAGAGCAGAATTCCACCAAAAAACAAAAAAAGCGATGAGTATCTTATAGATGGTATCGGTGAGCGGTTTTTGATTAGCCAGTATGATGATATTTCGGTTATATATAACTCGCGCCCAATATACATCGGTGATAAAAAAGAAGCTCTTTCATCTATTGATTTCTATACTCTTAGATTTACCGATGAGGATATATACGAGATAGAGGAAGTTATAAAGTTGTTTAAAATGGGTGGCGAATATAAAAGAGCGTTTAGTCGAGCATTTTATTTTAAGAGGTGATTTTTTGGATTTACAGATAAAAAAACTATCAGAGCTTGCAACCCTCCCAACCAGAGGGACAGAGGAGAGCGCGGGACTTGATTTATATGCAGCAATAGAGGGAGATGTCACGATAAAGTCAAAATCAACCGCTACAATACCAATAGGTATTGCCATTTCGCTCCCTACTAATACCGCAGGACTTATTTATATTCGAAGTGGCATGGCTTTTAAATATGGTCTTTGCCTTGTCAATAGTGTTGGGGTTATAGATAGCGATTATCGAGGAGAGATAGTTGTTGGGATTTATAATAGCTCTGATACCGACTATACCGTTCAGTGCGGCGAGAGGGTGGCGCAGCTTGTCGTTACCCCATATATAAAAACAAACCCGATTTTTTCCGATATAGACGAAACAAAGAGAGGAGAAGGTGGATTTGGCTCCACCGGTAAATAGTATGAAAAAATCAATTCTTTTATTATTTTGCATTCTGTCAGCGGTTATACTCGGTGCGCTAATTGCCGATTTAACCGATAACATTCCGCAACTTGCCTGGCTATCATTTGGCTCGTCGGTTGGAATATCGCCATCGGCGCCGCTTGTTCTTGATTTATCGGTATTGGTTTTAACATTTGGCGTCTCGATAGGGATAAATGTAGCGCAGGTTATAACTATTTCAATAGCGCTTTTCATCTATATTAAATTCCTCTCAAGGAGCAGAATATGAACAGGGTTGTTTTAGCTTCTGCCTCTCCTCGGAGAGAAGAGCTATTGCGCGCTTGTGGATTTGAAGTTTTAGTCTGCCCATCAAATGCTCCAGAGCATTATGAGGAGAATACTCCGCCGAAAATAGTTGTGTCGCAGCTTTCGATGCGAAAGGCAGAGGAGGTCTCAAAAAAATATCCCGATGAGTTTGTTGTTGCAGCGGATACTATCGTCGTCCATGAGGGTAAAATTCTCGAGAAACCAAGCGATAGAGAAGATGCCTATAATATGATATCGGCACTCAATGGTAAAACGCATAGGGTTTTTACTGGCGTTTGCGTTATTTATAAGGGAAAAAGGCGCAGTTTTTGCGACTTCTCCGCCGTCACCTTCTATAAACTCTCGAAGCCAACGATAGAGCGATATCTTGATTGCGCAAACTATCTTGACAAGGCGGGAGCTTATGCTATTGATGAGGAGGCGTCTCTCTTTGTTAAAAAGATAGAGGGAAGCTTTGCAACGGTTAAGGGGCTGCCGGTGAGCAGACTTATAAAAGAGCTTTTAACGCTTAGTCGTAAAGACGGAAATAATGAACTTTTTACCAAAATACTCTGATTTAAAACAAAGGATTTCACTATGAAAAATTTAACACTAACAGTTAAACGAAACGATGCTATAAATCTTATCTATATCTGCGTAGCGCAGCTTTTTTTCTATACCTTCGAGAGCGGACTTATAGATTTGCTGAAATTCGTCTTTTTAATCGGATCTGTTGGTTTTGCGGCTCTTATGCTTTATAAGATTTATACCAAACGAGGACAAAAGAAACTGACATTTCGGATAATAGTCTTTTTAATATTTTATAATACGTTGCTTTTACTATCCTCAATATTTCTCGGTGGAATAATAACCTTTGTAATCGGAGTTTTAGCAATGGGGCTTTTAATAAAGATAGACGACTAATAGAAAAACGATATATTAATATTTGATAAATATGTTGTAGATAGAGGGAAAATAGGTTATAATAAACTAAATATGTAATTTTTGGGAGAGAATAAAACTATGTCATCATTGTTTACTAAAGATATCGGTGTCGATCTCGGCACTGCAAATACCCTTGTTTTTGCTAAAGGCAAGGGAATTATAATGAGAGAGCCATCTGTTGTCGCAGTTGACACAAGAACCGATGAAGTTAAATTTGTCGGTCAAGAGGCAAAGGATGTTATCGGTAGAACACCTGGGTCAATTGTCGCTATAAGACCGCTTAAAGACGGCGTTATAGCAGATTTTGATGTAACTGCATCTATGCTTCGCATCTTCTTTAAAAAGGTCTTTTCACAGAGCTTTTTCGTAAGACCCCGTGTTGTTATCTGTGTTCCGAGCGGAGTTACCGCAGTTGAGAGAAATGCTGTTAAAGAAGCGGCTCACAATGCAGGAGCAAGGCAGGTTTATATAGTTGATGAGCCGATGGCGGCAGCTATTGGTGCTGGCCTTCCGATAAGCGAAGCTACCGGTAGCATGGTTGTTGATATCGGCGGTGGAACTGCTGAAGTTGCTGTTATATCGCTTGGCGGTATCGTTACCCATATGTCGCAGAGAACGGGTGGCGATAAATTTGACGAGTCGATAATTAGCTATATAAAGAAAAAATACAACCTTCTTATCGGTGAGAGAACTGCCGAGATGATTAAGATGAAGATTGGTAGTGCTTTTGATATTGGCGAAAATTTAGAGGTTGAGGTTAAGGGTAGAAACTTAATTGATGGACTACCAAAAAATATAACTATTAACGAAAACGAGATAAGGGTTGCTCTTGCAGACCCGCTCGAAGAGATAATGAACGCTATAAAGACAACCCTTGAGAGCACTCCACCAGAGCTCGCAGCAGATATAATTGATCACGGAATTATGCTAACAGGCGGCGGCGCGCTGCTTCGTGGGATAGACCTTCGTATAACTTCAGAGACGGGTATCCCCGTTAAAATAGCTGAAAATCCGCTCGATTGCGTTGCAGAGGGAGCGGGAAATATCGTTGAGAATATTCATATGCTAAGCGATATTATTTCAGAAAATAAATAGCAAGCAGATTTTTACGCGATAATCTTATAACAGGAAAATGTAGGGGTCGATGCCTACATCGACCGATTTTTCGGTTTGATGTAGTTTTTGACCCTTTTGTTTTATTTGAAAGATCGGTGATTTTTTGAAAGGTTTTCTAAAACCAACTATTGTAATACTAACGGTTATAGCTACCCTGCTTTTAGGGGTGGTTATTTTCGCAAGCTCAAATGATAGCTATTCGCCGATGATTTCACAGGGAATAAATTCGGTGCTCTCGCCGGTGCAGAGCTTTTTTAGTGGAATTTCAAACTCGGTTTCAACCTTTTTTGATAGCTTTATAAATGCAGGGCAGATAGCTGAGGAAAATAAATATCTCATTGAAGAGAATAATCGTCTTGAGAATGAATTAATCGAGCTTGAGAACACTCGGAGGCAGAATGAGATGTATGAGGAGATGCTGGGGATTGTTGAAATAAATCCCGATTTAGCGCTCACCCCGGCTTTTGTTATAGGGCGCGACCCTGCTGATAGCTTTGGTGCATTCTCTATCGATAAGGGAGCGGTAAATGATATCGAGAAAGGCGACCCTGTTATAACAAGTGAAGGGGTTGTTGGGATAATTACCGAAGTTTCAAGCCATACTTCAAAGGTTATGACGATACTTGATATATCCTTTAATATGGGGGCTGTCTGCATGGAGACAAGCGAGACGGGAATTATTAGCGGAGATGCAGCTCTCTATCCAAACGGGCAGAGCAAACTCTCATATATAACCCCGCAAAGCGAGATAAAAGAGGGGGATCTGCTTTTATCCACTCAAGTAGGTGGAGTTTTTCCAAGTGACCTTGTTATCGGTACTGTAGTCTCGGTGGCAAGTGAGGTTGACGGAATTTCAAATACCGCGATTATAGAGCCGGCTGTTGACCCAAGGGTTGTTAAAGAGGTATTTGTCATAACTTCACACGGGACGGATACTCTATGAAAAACAAAAAAGAACTCATAAGATGGTCGGTTATATGCTCGATAACTGTTTTCACGATAATTATAGGAAACCTACCGCAGTTTTTAAGCATATTTGGAGTTAAACCAATAATTCAACTGCCGCTTGTCGTTGCTGTTTTCACCCTTGAAACACCGGTTAAAAATGCGCTTTATGCTGTTTTTTCGGGTTTTGTTTGGGATTCGCTCTCGATATCTAAAAATTTCAGTACCGCCGCAATATTTCTTTTTTTCGTCGGCGTTGCTATCGCTTATCTATATATATTTTTTATAAGAAACAGCCCGGTAAACTATTTTTTAACTCTTATTGGAGTTGTCTCGCTCTTTTGTTTTGGTGGTTTTCTCTTTGAGTTTATCCTCTGGGGGCACCAAGGCCTTATGACATATTTTTTGCGATACACCCTCCCAACAGCAATATATACTGTTCTTATGGGGGCGCTTTTTTACCCTCTTGTTATAAATATCAACCAACTTTTTAAAGAGATTTAATTTATGAACAACAAAATTTTAGAAAAGAGAATATTTTTATTTATTGGCTTTTTCGGGATAATATTTAGCTTTTTTGCGCTGAGACTCTTTTATCTGCAGGTGGTGCAGGGTGAGGAGTATCTTGCGACTGCGAACCGCAGTTTTGTCTACGAGACTGAGCTTGCGGCAGCGCGAGGTGATATACTTGACCGCAATGGTGAGGTTTTAGTCGATAACCGAATGGGGATAAATATATCTCTAAATTATAGCTTTTTCCCAACGAATAGCACAGAGCGAAATGAAATTTTAATTGAGCTCGTTTCGGTCATAATCGAGAGCGGCGATGAATTAAACAACCCATCTTTGATAACCTATTACGGTGGTGTTTTTTCGTTTGTTGAGAGCAGTGAAAGCGCTATTTCAAGTCTTCGTGATTTTCTTGGTCTTCAAGAGTATGCAACCGCTGAAAATGTTTTTGATGCGCTTGTTTCATATTACAAACTCGAAAATTATTCAATAAACGATGCGCTATCGCTTGCTGCTGTTCGATATGGAATGAGCAGTATCGGATTTTCTTCGGCGACTGCCTATGTCGTTGCAAGTGATGTATCTATGGATACTGTTGTTAAGGTTTTAGAGCGCAGTGATTTTTTTGTAGGCGTTGACGTTGTAGAAGAGGCTATTCGAAACTATCCAAACGGCTCGCTTTTAGCCCATACGTTGGGTGTTTTAGGCCCGATTTACGATAAAGACGAGCTGACCGCTCTTAATATCGGAAGTGGCGACTATGCGCTTGATGATCTGGTAGGGAAATTTGGAATAGAGAGCGCATTTGAGTCTCAGCTCCGCGGTGAAGATGGGACGATGGTCCTTGAGCGAAATAACAGTGGCGCTATTATTGATATGGGTGTTTCGAAAGAGGCAGTTGCTGGAAATGATGTTTATCTTAGCATAGATATTAATTTGCAGGATATTTTAGAGCGAAGTCTCCCATACTGGATAGAGGATACAAAAGCGCTTGGCCTTGAATATGAGGGGGCTGATGTTCGGGGTGGTAGTGCAGTTGTTTTAGATGTTAAAACAGGAGAGACGCTTGCCATTGCAAGCTATCCAACCTTTGATTTGCAAAGCTACTATTCAGATTACGCAAGCTATGCAACCGACCCGCTCACCCCGCTATCAAACAGAGCAACAAGCGGTCTTTATTCCCCGGGTAGCGTTTTTAAATCGGCAGTTGCAGCAGCGGCTCTCGATGCTGGAGTTGTTACCCCATATGAGACGATAAACTGCAGCGGAGTTTATACCTATTTCCAACCCTTTACTATGAATTGCATGCACACGCATGGCAATATAAATGTTTATGATGCTCTAAAAGTTTCTTGTAACGTCTATTTCTATGAGGCAGGCAGAAGGCTTGGTATAACAGAGATGGCAGATACCGCAACCGAGCTTGGACTTGCGACATCCACCGGTATTGAAATCCCAGAGGCAATAGGTAAAATATCATCCCCTGAGGTTAAAGACCCATGGTACCCAGCAGATGTTATTCAAGCGGCAATAGGACAGGGAGATACTCTCGTAACCCCTCTTCAGCTTGCTGTATATACATCGGCACTTGCAAATGATGGAGTTGCCCTCGAAACGACCCTTATAAATAAGATTACAAGCTTTAGTGGCGAGACGGTATATTCGCACAGCCCGACAGTTGCATCAGAGGCAACTCTTAGCGATGAAGCTTTAGCTGTTGTGCGAGAGGGTATGGTAGATGCTTCAGGGCTTGGTGGAACAGCTGCAAACTCATTTCTAAACTACCCAATAGAGGTTGCGACTAAAACAGGAACACCGCAAAATCCACCGAACTCACCACATGGTGTTTTCATAGCTTATGCTCCGGCAGATGATCCGCAAATCGCTATTGCTATCGTCATTGAAAACGGCGGACATGGTTATTATTTTACAAAAACAGCGCGCGAAATTTTTGACTACTATTTCTTCGGTACTACAGCCGAATATCTCTACCCTGAATTATACCCAACAGATGAGAATACCGATGGAGATGTTTTGAACAATTTAGCGCAGTAGAGCGATAGCGTGCATTAAAATGTGAATTTACCCATTTTTGTTTATTATTGATTTTGACGAAAATAATTAAAATAATTAGTTAATATAACTCAATTTAATCATTTTACCTATCTTCTTTCTTATATAATTTACATTTTGGCAAAACAATACCCTTAACAAAATCGAAAGTTTATGATAT
>CAYJGN010000010.1:0-14510 GCA_964369635.1 uncultured Oscillospiraceae bacterium | reverse complement strand
CATGTAGTAGGTGGTGAAATTTGAAAACAGTCAGTTTTATGAGCGGAAAAGGCGGAGTTGGTAAATCAACAATCACTGCGGCGGTGGCCAAAAGCCTTGCGAAAAAAGATATTAAAACGCTTGTTTTAGAGCTTGATATTCCGCTGAGAAGCCTTGACCACCTATTTTCGGTTGTCGATAGAGTGGTTTTTGATATAGGCGATATTTCAAATGGACGAGAGATAGACGAAGTCATTTTAAATGTTAGTAAGAATCTTGATTATATCCCGTCCCCTGTAAATGTTGATGCAGTGATAAATAAAGAATTGCTTCAAAGTATTTTAAATGGTGTGTCGGATAAATATGATTTTTGTCTTATAGATTGCAGGGCTTCCATAGATAGCCTTATCTGCGATATATCAAGTCTATCGGATATGGCGGTGATTGTCGTGACCCCTGATGAAATTTCACTTCGCGATGGTGCGATTTTAAGCGATTATCTGCATTATAACGATATCTTAGATGCCGCAAATCATCGCATAATTATTAACAAGGTGGATATGAAACGGAAAAATGTTATCGGAAATTTTGATAATATTATAGATACGATAGGGGCGCAGTTACTTGGAGTTGTCCCGTCATTTCAAACGTCAAACGAGCAGCAGCAAATATATAGAAATATGGCAGACCGACTTCTCGGTAAAAATCTGCCGCTTTTGGTAAAATAGGAGGAAATATGAACATTGCAATTATAGCCCACGACAGTAGAAAAGAACTTATGGTTCAGTTCTGTATCGCATACAATGGTATACTGAGCAGACATAAGATGTGCGGTACTGCTATAACAGCTAAAGTTGTTTCAGAAGCAACAGGCCTTAAAATAGATAAATATCTATCTGGAACACAGGGCGGCGACCAGCAGATAGCTTCTCTTATTGCGTGTGGAGAAATAGATTTGCTTTTATATTTCAGAGATCCTATATCATCAAATGCTTTTGAAATTTCAGATATGGCTCTAATAAGGCTTTGTGATGTTCATAATATCCCAGTTGCGACTAATATCGCGACTGCCGAGGTTTTAATCCACGGTCTTGAGCGTGGCGATTTTGAGTGGAGAGAAATACTAAACGAAAGGTAAGTTATTTTGGCAGAAAGAATAAATGCGCCCAGAGGCTGTGCTGATGCTATGCCACAGACAGCTGTTAAACTGCGGCTTATAGAGAATAAAATTTTAGAAACGCTGGCCCCTTTTGGGTACGGCGAAATTCGTACGCCAACATTTGAGCATACAGAGCTCTTTATAAAAGGAGTTGGCGAGACGAGTGATGTTGTTGGAAAAGAGATGTATACCTTCCTTGATAAAGGCGAGAGAAGCATAACCTTGCGCCCCGAGGGGACTGCCGGTGTTGTTCGAGCGGCTCTTGAGCATTCGGTTTTAAATGAGCCTCTCCCTGCGAAGTTATATTATTTTGCAAACTGTTTTAGATATGAAAAACCGCAAGCGGGAAGGCTTCGTGAGTTCCACCAGTTTGGTATTGAGGTGCTTGGTGCGTCAGACCCTTTAACTGATGCTGAGGTTATATTTTTAGGTGAGCGGATAATTCAGTCACTCGGTCTTTCAAATGTCAGTTTGCAGATAAATTCTATTGGATGTCCAAACTGTCGGCCGAAATACCATGAGAGTCTAAAAGAATATTTTGAAGACAAAAAAGAAACCCTTTGCGCAACCTGTAATGAGCGGCTTTTAAAAAACCCGCTTCGGATAATAGATTGCAAAAGCCCTGTCTGCAAAGAGATAGCAAAAGATGCACCAAAGATGATAGATAATCTTTGTGATGAATGTGCAGATCATTTTGAGACTACTAAAAGCTATCTCGATGAGAGCGATGTGAACTATCAGATAAATCCTGATATAGTCCGTGGCCTTGACTATTATACTAAAACTGTTTTTGAGTTTGTCTGCGATGAGATAGGTGCGCAAAGTACCGTTCTTGGAGGAGGCAGATACTCAGGACTTGTTGAGAGTCTTGGGGGAAACAAGTGCGACGGTATCGGTTTTGGGATGGGAATTGAGAGAATTCTCCTTGCAATGGAAGCTGCAAATCTCTTTCTGGACGATAGTGGAACAAAAGGAGTTTATATAAAAGCTTTTGATAGTGAGAGCGCTAAAAAAGCATTCTTGCTTCTCTGCAAACTTCGCGCCTCGGGTATAAGAGCGGAAATAGAGCTTATGGGAAGAAGCCCGAAAGCGGCTATGAAATACGCCGATAAAAAGAAGTTTGAATTTAGTATTTTAATCGGTGGCGATGAGATAGAAAATAATAGCTACACGATAAGAAATATGGAAAACAAAGAACAGACGGCTTTGCCTTTTGAAGAGATAGTTGATTTCTTTAAAAATAAATAAATATTAGTTTTAAAAATCTCGCCTAAGGTGGGATTTTTAAAGCGTTGAAAGGTTATACCTTTTACCCGTCGAATAATAATATTTCGCCGACTATACGGCGGTTAAGGAGATAGAAAATGGATATTATGGGAAATAGCAGAAGAGATAGATACTGCGGAGAATTTAGAATTTCAGATGTTGGAGAGCAGGCAACGGTTGCTGGATTTATAAATAAACGGCGCGACCTTGGAAATTTGATATTTCTTGATTTAAGAGATAGAAGCGGACTTCTCCAGCTTGTTATAAGCGAAGAGATATCAGGCGCTGAAATATTAGAGAAAGCATCGGGTGCAAGGGCTGAATTCGTCGTAATGGCTACTGGTAAACTGCGCGAGCGCGAGAGCAAAAATCCTGAAATCCCAACAGGTGAAGTTGAGCTATGTGTAACAGAGTTTAAAATTCTCTCACAGGCAGAGGTGCCTCCATTTGAAATAAACGATAATATTTCGGTAAACGAAGAGCTTCGCTTAAAATATCGCTACCTCGACCTTCGTCGCCCTTCAATGACTAAAACACTTGTGGACAGACATAGAGTAGTTAAAATTGCGCGCGACTATTTCGATAATAACGGATTTATCGAGATAGAAACCCCGATACTTATAAAATCAACTCCCGAAGGAGCTCGAGATTATCTTGTTCCTTCAAGGGTTCACAAGGGCGAATTTTACGCTCTGCCGCAAAGCCCTCAGCTATATAAGCAGCTCTGCATGCTCTCAGGACTTGATAGATATATGCAGATAGCAAAATGCTTTAGAGATGAAGATCTTCGTGCCGACAGGCAGCCGGAGTTTACCCAAATCGACCTTGAGATGAGCTTTGCCGATGTTGATGACGTTATCGAAATCAATGAAGGGTTTGTTAAAACCGTCTGCAAAGAGTTCCTTGGTAAAGAAGTGTCAACGCCGCTTCCTCGTATAACCTATGATGAGGCGATGGAGCAGTATGGTTGCGATAAGCCTGATCTTCGCTTTGATCTAAAACTTATAAATCTAACTGAAGCAGTTGCAAACTGCGAGTTTGCGGTATTTAAAGGGGCGATAGAAGGGGGCGGCTCGGTTCGTGCGCTAAACCTCAAAGGCGGCGCTTCAAAGATGAGCAGAAAAGAGATTGATAAGCTTGTCGACGTTGTTAAGACCTACAAGGCAAAAGGCCTTGCTTTCACAAGGTATACAGCAGATGCAAGAAGCAGCTCGTTTGAAAAGTTTCTCACCGAGGGTGAAATTGCGGCTATCGGAGAGAAAGCTGATTGCTGCGAAGGTGACCTACTTATGATAGTTGCTGATGCTGATAATAACATCGTTTTCGATGCGCTTGCGGCGCTCCGACTCCACCTTGGAGACAAACTCGATCTTTATGATAAAAACGAGCTAAACTTCCTCTGGGTTGTTGATTTTCCTCTTTTTGAGTACTCAGCTGAGGACAACAGATACTATGCAAAACACCATCCTTTCACAGCGCCGAGAGACTGCGATATAGATAAGCTGACAACCGATAAGGCAAACTGCTATGCAAAAGCCTATGACCTTGTTATGAACGGAACGGAAGTCGGTGGTGGCTCTGTTCGTATAAACAATCCAGAGCTACAATCGCAGATGTTCGATGCGCTCGGCTTTACAAAAGAAGAGGCGGCGGAGCAATTTGGTTTCTTAATGGAGGCGTTCTCGTTTGGTGCCCCTCCTCATGCAGGTATGGCATATGGCCTTGACAGACTTTGCATGCTTCTCCTCGGGAAAGACAATATAAAGGAAGTTATGGCATTCCCGAAAGTTCAAAATGCGCGCGAGCTTATGGTTATGAGTCCCTCTGCTGTTGATAAAAAGCAGCTTGAAGAGTTAAACCTTAAAATATCCGATTAATTTTTTGGAGGTGGGCTGATGGAGAATCTGCTAAAGCTCTGTAAAGAAACTATAAAATACCCCTTTTCTCCCTTTATAAATGAGGGGGAAGAGGTTATATTTATTGTCCCAAGCGCTTTTTCTGATTGTGGCAGTTTGTTTTCAGAGATAGATGTAGCTAAGAGTTATAGCGCTGTTGCAGTTGTTGATTTAGCGACGATTTTAGCTGAAAATGATATATCGCTCCCTTCTTTTTTGCAGAAGATACGAAAAATTTTAGAAAGTGGCGGGAAACTGCTTATAACAGCTGAAAATCCAGTTTCTGCGAGGAATATGCTCGGGGTAAGTGGTATTTCACGCCCGCCTTTTGCGGCGATTTCAGATAATATTCCATCAAAAAAAGAAATTTCGTATGAGCTTAAACGCTATTTTTCAGATATTTCAGTTTATGGGCTATTGCCTCACCATATTTTCATAACAAAGCTCTACAACGAAAAATACCCGATAACTCCGCTTGAAATAGGCTCTGCACCGCAGGTTTACCCAGCTGGTTCGGTGCTCACTGCAAGAGAGGATAATCTCTATAATAAGAGCGATAATCCATTTTCTCTACTTCCGGGATACCTATTTGCTATTAATATCGAAGAGCAGCCGCTTTTATCGGCATTTACCCCTCTTCGCAAAAGCGATTTTCAGATAACAACTACCCTTTATAACGACAGGGTTATTAAAAAGGCGAAAAATATCGCCCAGATAGAAAATATTATTAAGAATGAAGCGATAATAAAATCAAAGGGACTTCGCACGCTCGACAGCGAAATAGTTGACGGGGTATATACCCAAAAGCGAAGTGTTGGTGTTTCTTTCACCGAGCATCTATATGACCTTGTTTTACAGGGAAGTCGGGAGGGATTTATAACCGAGATAAAGCGGTTTTACTCGCTTATTAAAAAGCTTCCAACTCTTTATGATTTAACATTTGATAATGTTTTTATAAAGAGTAATGAGTTTGAGATAATCGATCAGGAATGGAGCTTTGAGGTATCGGCGCTTTTCGTTCTATACCGAAGTATAACAAGGCTTTATATCCATTGCGGCAACTCATCGCTCGAGCAATTTATACCGCTTCAAAAGCTTCTTTCAACATTTGGAATAGAGGACAGGCATGAGTTTGATACCCTCGAAGGGCAGATAAATGGCGATATCGTTAATGCTGATTTAAATAAAGCGCTATCAGCTCTTCATTATAGCCATGAGCGCAGTTTTTCCCATCTATTAGAGCTTGAAGAGATGCACGCAGAGCTTGAGCGGCATTATGCTGAGATGGAACGTCAGCGAAACTTATATAAAGATCGGGTTTTAAAGTTCGAGAATAGTTTCCCATATAAAACAGCAAGAGGCGTTAAGAATATATTTAAAAAAGGAGATAACAATGGTTGATATTATAGTCCCTGTTTATAACGGGTACGACTATTTAAAACCCTGTATCGATAGTGTTGCGAAATATGGCGATTTAGAAAAAAATCGCCTGATTATAATAGACGATAAAAGCCCTGAAGAGAGGGTTTTTCCGCATTTAAAAGAGGTTGTTTCAACATACGAGAACCTCAATATTCTGCTTCTTCAAAATGAGAAAAATCAAGGATTTGTTGCAACGGTGAACAGAGGAATGCGCGAGAGCGATAAGAATGATGTTATCCTTCTAAATTCCGACACGGAAGTGACGAAGAATTTTGTTTCAAAGCTGCATAGTGCTGCATATAGCCGTTTTGAAATAGCAACAGTAACTCCGCTAACAAATAACGGCACTCTTGTTTCGGTGCCGAATTTTTGCGAGGATAACGAGATTCCATCTGATATTTCTCTTTCTGACTATGCACAGATGATAGAAGAAACTTCCCTTAAAATCTTCCCCGAAATACCAACGGCGAATGGGTATTGCATGTTTATAAAAAGGCGTGCGCTTGATGTCTGTGGTTTGTTTGATGAGAAAACTTTCGGCAAAGGATACGGCGAAGAGAACGATTTTTCTTTTCGCGCTATTGAGAATGGAATGGTTAATATCTGCGCTGATGATACCTTTATCTACCATAAAGGCACCCAGTCTTTTGGTGCTGATAAAGACCAGAGGATAGCAGACGCAGGCCTCATTCTTGACCGGCGCTACCCAAGACTTCGCCAGTATACAAGCCAATATGTTGTTTTTAAGCACAACAGTGTTATCGGTAAAAACGTTGGCTGGCAGCTAAATCTCGGTGAGCGCAAAAATATCCTTGCGATAGTCCACTCATGGATTGACAGCGAAGAGGATTTGAGATGCGTTGGTGGAGTTACCCTTCATCTTTGGGATATGATAAGAAGTATGCGCGATGAATATAATTTCTTTGTCCTCTCCCACCAAAAGGATGGGTACCGATTATCCGTCTATCATAAGGGTGGGAGCGAAGAGTTTTTATTCCCGCTGCTTATCTATTATGACTTAAAATACCACAATCAGAGCTATTCTAAGATGATATCCGATATAATAAAGAATTTCGATATCGACCTTGTCCATCTACAACATACAGCGGGACATACCCTCGATATCCCATATATCGCCAAAGAATATGGCGTTCGCTCGGTCTGTACCATTCACGACCTTGCTTTTATCTGCCCTTTAATAAACTGCGTTGATGATAGCCAGAAATACTGCGGCCCATCAACTGACCATGAAAAATGCTCGCGATGTCTATCCCACCAAAAGGGTATTCAGAGCGATATTATAGAAGCTTATAGAGATGAGCATAAAAAATTCCTCGAGGGGTTTGATAGCGTTATAACTCCCTCGCAGAATACCGCAGATATAATAAACGAAATTTTCCCCGATATCAAAATAGATGCAAGATATCACGGACTTATGGGGGAAGAGTATAAAACCACAAAAAGAGCGGATAAAAAAGGATTTAACGTTGCATTTATCGGCGGTGTTGCCGTTCATAAAGGTAGCGGTAAGATAGCAGCACTCATAAAAAAATGCAAAGATAAAGATATAAATTTCTATATCTTCGGTGCAGTTTACGATGAAGAGATAAGGGCGCTTGCAGGCGAGGGCAAAAGGGTTACTTTGATTGAAAACTATATGCGAGTTGATATTATCTCCCTTCTGCAAAGCTATGATATCGACCTTGTTGGCATCTTCTCTATATGGCCGGAAACCTTTAGCTATACCCTATCTGAGGCGATGATAGCAAATATTCCAATCCTTGCCTTTGATATTGGAGCGGTCGCTGAGAGAATAACGGCAAATAACGCTGGATTTTTGATGGATATAGAGAGCAGTGCTACCGAAATTTATCAAAAGCTTCTATCTATTATAGAAGATAAAAATAGCTATAATGAAAAACTTGCTTCCCTCAAAGATTATAAGCATAAAACTCTATCAGATATGGCGAGTGAATATAAAGCGCTATATAATAGCCTAACTGGCGGCAAAAAGCGGTTTTTGAAGGATAGAAAGTTTATCGAGAGCATTTTCTCAGGGGTTTTATCGACCGATGATACCGTCTATCGCTCGCTTCTGCTTGCCGCTGAAGATGAGCTCGCTTATATAAAGGGTAGCATTAAATATAAGATAATTAGCAAGTTGCAGTTTCCGCCTATAATCGGAAAAATGATAAGAAAGGTCTTTAAAAAGATTTAGTTATGATAGGTAAAATAAAAACTGCAATAAGAATAGGACCTCGTGGGGTTATAAAAAAGCTTTTTTCAGGCAAGGCAAAGAAAAGATATCTCTATTATGGGAATGTTTCGAGTCAAGAGCTTATCGAGCAGGGAAAAAGCAAAATGGGGGCAAAAATATCGGTGGTTGTCCCATGTTTTAACACTCCGCCAGTTTACCTTCGCGAGCTTATAAACTCATGCCTTAAAAATAGCTATCAGAATTTCGAGCTGATTTTAGCAGATGCCTCAGCTGATGATAGTCTGAAAGAGATTGTTGCTCATTTTTCAGATAAGCGGATAGTTTATAAAAAGCTTGATAGCAACGAGGGGATTAGCGGTAATACAAACAGAGGACTTGAAATCGCCAAAGGCGACGTTATAATTTTCTGCGACCATGATGATATACTTATGCCAGATGCCTTTTTTGAAGTTGCAAAAGGATTTGAAAGTGGCGCTGACTTTATCTATTCGGATATGGATAGAATTGATGGGGAGTATAAAAGCCGTTTTGATCCTTATTTCAAGGGGGAATTTGGTCCCGATACCCTTCGTTCAAGCAACTATATCTGCCATCTTTTTGCTATCTCAAAAGAGCTATATCAAAAGGTTGGTGAACTAAACCCGCTTTTTGATGGAAGTCAGGACTATGACTATATTTTGCGATGCTCTGAACAATGCAAAAAAACATATAAGATAGATAAAATTCTATACTGCTGGAGGGTGCATGAAAACTCGGTTGCCGCAGATATTTCAGCAAAACCCTATGCGGTTACCGCCGCTGAAAATGCTCTTTTAGCGCATTATAAAAGGCTGTCGGTTGATGCAAAAATCGAAGAGCCGCTTGTTTCTGGCAGCTATAAATTCTCTTTTCCAACAAACTTTAATATCACCATATTGCAAGATGGTGTTTATGAAGATTATTTTAAGAGTGGCAATGAAAATGCAAAAGAGCTATTGCTTGTTTTGGAAAAAGGGGTTATTATAGATAGAAAGTCGGTTTTAGAGCTTGCTATGCTGCTAAATTTTAAAACCACAAGATATGTTGTACCAAAAATTCTAAGTAGCAATGGAAATATAATCTGCTCGGGGTACTGCGCAGATGGTGGGTTTTTGCATCCGCTTTTTAGTGGATTTCGCGAAAGTCATAACGGCTATGCAAACAGAAATCTAACGATTAATAATATCGCCGCCTTCTCGCCTCTTTGCTATATGATGCGCAGAGATGATAAAATTATTGAAAATGTTTTAGATAGCTTTGAAGAAACCAAAAGGGAAGGTTATGCGGTCTTTAACCCATATGCGAAAGCCTATTGCGATATAAAACTGCAAAAAATAGCATTTAACGGTGAGGATAGCTCGCTTAATCAAAATTTAGCGATTATTGATTACGATATCATAGTAAAAGAGGGAATAATTTGACTGTTCTGATAAACTTTTTTAAAAGACATATAAAAGAGGTAATAGCGGTATTGCTTGCCGTTATTATTGCTTTGGGGTACTGTTTTATAACGATGGACGACAGGTATGATAACTTTGTCAGTAGCGGAGCTACCGAGCAGACCTTCACCCTATCGGATATGACAGGGAATAAGGATTTCACCGTTTATGGCAATACCGTTCATTCGGATAGCGAAGATCCTTATTTTGAAATTCTCTTTCCGGAACCCGTTTATATTGACAGTATCTCTTATGATATGGAGGTTTTGCACGACGGTCGAAACTCAAATAAGCTCTATATGAAAAGGACCCCGACGACGGGATATTCTGAAAACGATGCAGTTGAAATACCATATCGCGGTGGGTATATTTTAGATCAAAACCCAATTGGCGAAGTCGTTGGACTGCGCCTTGATTTAACCACCCATGAAACAGGTCTTATCGTTTTTGATTCCTTTACGATAAACTTCTTAGTCCCAACTATAGAGTTTGATATATCGCTATTTATCGCCCTATCATTTGCCATTGCGATAATTTTTATAGTGCTGCTCATTATCACCACTGAATTTTTAATTCCAATGATAAAAAAGCGAAAGATAGAGATAAAATTTTCAAAAAAGGGGATTTATCTTCTATCGCTTGGCGGAATAGTTGCATTTATTGGTATCGTTTATATCGTATATTTCGCTGGAAATGTTATGGCGGCGAATAATATCATCCCATCTCTTGCTATCCTTCTACCTGCAACGGTTGCGAGCTATATCGCCGCTGTTTGCATATATAGGTATGTTCATAACTTTAATCTGCGAGCGGTGCTGCTTATGCTTTTATTTGGAACTATCGTTTGTTTTGTGAACCCTCCATTTCAAGTTCCAGATGAGAATAGGCATTTCTATCGCACCTATGCAATAGGTATGGGAAACTTCGACCTTAAGAGCGAAGAGCCTGATATGCCAAAAAGCATGGACTATGCGCAAAATGCTTTCCCTGCTTTTTTCTATGATGTTAATTACCAAAACTTCAACGGCTCGGTTTTCGAAGCATTTAGCTACTACCACAATGAGGTTAATGACGACTGGGAAACAGGGGATACCTATACCCGCTACTCAACATATACAAGGAGCGATATACCGCATATCCTACCATATATTCCGGGAGCAATTGGCGTTGCGCTAACAAGGATTGTAACGACCGATGCTTTAGTTGCCTTCTATGTTGCAAGGATGTTCTCCCTCTTCTTCTATCTCGCTTGCTGCTATTTTGCCCTTCGAAATATAACGAGATTTAAAAATATCTTTCTCGCAGTTATGTTTTTACCGATGTCCCTATCGCTTGCGGCGTCAACATCATATGATATGATGCTAACAGCTCTATCTATCCTCTTTATATCCTTCTGTTTTAAAAAAGAGGTACGACTGCGCGACTTTATTATAATGCTTGCCCTCTATGCAAGCCTCAATACGATTAAATTTGCATATCTGCCGCTTATCTTATTTATCTATCTAATTCCAAAAGAGAGCTGGAAAATAAAAATTCCGCGGACGTTTATGATAGCAGGAGCGGGTGTTGCGGCACTGGCGGCTATTGTTCTTTGGGATGTCTATATAGCGAATTTCTCGCATATGGTAACTGAGGAGAATATGTCCACCTCGAACCCTGTTTCATCCATTTCATGGTACTACCACAACTTTATTTTCTATGCAAGGATGATACTAAAAACCTTCTATTCGCGAATTCTCGGCGTATACCTCGATTACCTATCAAGCTTTGGCTGGCTTAATATCTATCTTGTTTTAGCATCTGTTTTCACCCCGTTTTGTTTATTTATGGCGGCTGTTATGGATGGCAAAGATACCGTTTCCGGCAAAAGGCTATTTAACGACCTTTTCTATACAGCAGTGCTTTTCGGTGCAACATTTTTAGCCGTCTGCACAGGGCTATATAGCGCATTTTCAGGTCTTGGTGCGAATAGTATCGAAGGTGTTCAAGGTAGATATTTCCTACCTGTTATTATAGCGCCGATGATATTTATTGCCCTTTTAGCAGGCAAACTATTAAAGGTTGAGCCGACGGCTAAAATGCGCGAAAACTATACGCTACTATCATTTACCGCACTCTCCACCATAACATTTATCGAGCTTTTCGCAAGGTATTATATTGGATAAGGAAAAGGTTATGTCAAACAGCAAAGATAAAATTAAAAAGAAAAATAATAAAAAAATCGCCGCAATCGCTATCATTTTGGCGGCGGTTTTTCTCGCTTTTTTATTGCTTATATTTATGGGGGAAGATGAGGCTGTTGCCGTTTATTCTCCGATATCGGTATCTTCAAATGATAAAGGGATAACTCCCCAAAATCTCGATATCCCAAATATCAACGGCTGGCCGCTAAATGTTATCCACCCGGATTATCCAATGGAAGAGGATATAGTAACAGAGCTTGCGTTAGCACCGGGGGATGAATATGTTGATGCGAGGGTTTTAGAGCCGCTAATAGCTATGTTTGAAGCAGGGGCAGAAGCGGGGCTTGTTATGTATGTTAATTCAGGGTACCGCTCGGTTTCTCATCAAAGTGAGCTGTATAACAATAGGATTGAGAGCTATATGGCGCAAGGGTTTAGCGAAGAAGAGGCAATAACGCAGACTAATAGATGGGTAGCGCCACCGGGTACAAGTGAGCATGCGCTTGGTGTTGCAGTTGATATTACAGCAGATGAGATAACAACTACCGACTGGGAGGTCTATTCTTGGCTTGCAAAGAATGCCCATAACTTCGGGTTTACCCTGAGCTTCCCCGAAGATAGAACAGAAGATACAGGGGTTTCGTATGAGCCTTGGCATTATCGCTATGTCGGGGTAGAAGCGGCAGTTTATATGTATGAAAATGATATCCTTTTGCACGAATATTTAGATATCTTTTACTAATATGCGGTAAATCTTGTATTTTACTTGTTTTTTTGCTGTTTTTATGGTATAAATAGCTTTGGAAAAAAATATATGGAGGAAAATTATGAAAAGAACACTTAAACTCGTATTAGTTACATTACTTGTATCTACTATGCTATCAGGCTGTACTATAATCAGCGGCCTACTCGGTGGAGACGGACTCGACCCAGAACTTATTGTTTTAGAAGAACTCAACTCATCTTACCTAAATCAGCACAGCCAGAATTATATGGATTCATTTATTGAGCCTATGACTGAAGAAGAACTTGAAGAGTTTTACATGAGTAATGTTGAGAGTGAAGCTGCATGGCTTGCGAGCTATTTTGGCGTTGACTATACTTATCTTGACGAAGATACCGCATCAAGACTTATTGCCGCAACTGAAGCTCTCTACCAGAAGATTAAATTTGAGGTAATATCATCTGAAAAAACAGGGGATGACTATATAGTTACCGTTGCTGTTGAACCGATAGATATCATCACAAAAACATTCACAGAAGAGATGTTTAACGAGTATGCAGCCGCTGCACTAAATGATGCAGAGATGCTAGCTATGGATGACACCGCTTTCTCGAGCAGAGTTGTAAACGATATGCTTGATGTTTTAGATGCTGCTATGCCAGAGCTTGGATATGTTGAGGCAATAGAAGTTGAGATTGGAATTGATGTTAGCGATGAGGGCTACGAAGTTAGCTTTGATGATATCGAAGATGGTTTCCATCAGTATATTATAGAGTACAATTTTGATATATAAAACAAAAAAGAAAAACGCTCCAAACGGGGCGTTTTTTATTTTGCAGAAAAATATCTTCTGCGAAATCTGAAAATAACCGAGTAAAATCAGTAAAAATTTTTAGTCTTCAAATCAAGTGTTTATCCGAGTGAAACGCATATTTATACCTTTTAAAAATAATTTTTTCAAAAAAAATTTCAAAAAATGCTAAACTTTTTAAAAAGTACGACGATATATAAATCAACGGCGGTTGAAGAAAACAATCGCAAAGAGAAGTTTTCGAAAGATTGGCTTTCGGATACAAGGAAGTAAATGATTTAAAATTCAAGGAGGAAAAAATTATGCGTATACAACACAATATCGCTGCATTAAATGCACACAGACAGCTTACAAACAACAACAGCCAGGTTGGCAAAAACCTCGAGAAACTATCATCAGGTTACAGAATAAACAGAGCGGGCGACGATGCTGCAGGTCTTGCAATATCTGAAAAAATGAGAGCTCAAATTCAGGGACTCGAAACAGCTCAGAAAAATGCTCAAGACGGTATATCACTTGTTCAAACAGCTGAGGGTGCGCTAACAGAAGTTCACTCAATGCTAAACAGAATGGTAGAGCTTGCAACTCAATCGGCGAACGGAACATACGATACTTCAGACAGAGCAAGTCTTCAAGCAGAAGTTGACTCACTACTTGACGAGATAGACAGAATCGCTGAAAACACAAACTTCAATGGCATAAACCTACTTGACGGAAGCATGGCTCCTGATACCGTTGAAACAAACGCAGTCGGTGGATTCGTACTATCGGGACTTGATGCTTCAATCACAGGCGTTTCTATAGCTTACGCTGACGGAACAGAAGCCGGCGAGGACGGAGAAATTTCAGCCGCTGTTTCAAACGGCATCCTAACTATCACAGTTACAGGTCCTGGCGCTGCTGCAACAGGCGTTGACGCAGGAACTGCTATATCAGAAGCTGCATTCAAAGATGCTGTTTCAGGCGCTGTTGGTAGCGTAACAATGACAGGAACATATGTAACTCCAGCTGCTCCTGCAACTGCAACAATAACAGAAGTTGAGGGCGCTGCTCTTAACCTACAGGTTGGTGACACTGCAGATCCTTCGCAGAAAGTTTCAGTTGGTATCCGCAATATGGATGCAAAATCACTTGGTATTGCAGAAGTTGATATAACAACAGAAGAAGGCGCTGACAAAGCAATTGGAAATATCAAAATAGCAATAACATCAGTTTCTTCAACTCGTGGTGATCTTGGTGCTATCCAGAACAGACTTGAGCACACTATAAATAACCTCGGAGTTACAACTGAGAATATGACAGCCGCTGAGTCTCGTATCCGTGACGTTGATATGGCAGCTGAGATGATGACCTTCACAAAGAACAACATCCTTGTTCAGGCTTCACAGTCAATGCT